>NZ_JBQSYU010000001.1:0-328274 GCF_052379645.1 Arthrobacter sp. 179
GGGCCATCACCGAGGCCAGCGCCACGGCGGCGAGGCCATCGGGCTCGGGGGCCGGGCTTTCGCGGTCCACGAGCAGGACAATGACCTGGACCAGGGCCGCGGAGGAGCCCGGGGTTTCTTCGCTCATGGGCGGGCGGCTTTCGTGATGGGAGGGTAGTTGACTCCACCGATGATGCCACACAGACGAACGACGCCGGCCCGGGGTCGGAACCCCGGGCCGGCGTCGTTGGACACGCTGCGGATCTAGATGATCGCGTCGCTGAGGTGGTCGGGCGTACCGAAACGGTGGGCCGTGATCGAGATCGCCTGTTCACGCAGGAACGGGAGCATCTCGACCCGCCCCGCGGCCACGACCGGGTGGTCGTAGATCGCGACGTCGGGTTTGCCCTGTGCCGCGGCGTAGGTGGCCCGCGACGAGGCGCCGATGTAGCGGATCCGGGTTCCGGAATCGGGGCCGGTCCGGCGTGCCAGACGCTCGACGTGTCCCTTCCACATCCGGTCGTCCTCGACCGCCACCTCGACGCCCTCGGAACGCAGTGCCGCCAGCACGCGGGCCGGCAGTTCGGTGGTGACGCTGACACTGATCCCCGCCCCCGGGCGTTCGGTGGTGCCGATCCGTCCGCTGGCCCCGGCGCTGGAGGTGGCCTTATGGGCGCGGAGCCCGGCAGCCACCACCCGCAACAGTTCGGCCATCCCGTGGCCGGAGGTGCCCTCCTCGTAGCGCACGGTCACCGGGACCGGACGATAGCGGAAGAGGTTGCGTTCGGCCTGCAGCATGGAGACGTCCTTGACGGCCCCGAACTCCTTGACCACCTGGTGGTAGTCGGTCGCCCGGGCGGTCTGCAGCCAGAGGAAGTCCTCGGCGGCGATGGCGTTGCCCGTCGCGGGACCGGCCTCGGCTGCGACGACCCCGAGGATGTCGCTGCCTCCGGCGACCTCCGCGTTCGAGGTGGCCGAGGTGTCGGTCCCCGTCGCGGTGCGCACGGTGGCGTGGGAGACGGCCGCATGGGATTCGGCCGCGGCTTCGGCCTCGGCGCTGACCGGGGCGTCGGCCCAGGAGCCCATGCCGACCAGGTAGTTCGGCCCACCGGCCTTGGTCCCGGCGCCGACGGCCGACTTCTTCCAGCCCCCGAACGGCTGCCGGCGCACGATCGCCCCGGTGATGCCGCGGTTGACGTAGAGGTTGCCGGCCTTGACGTTGTCCAGCCAGTACTCCAGCTCATCGGGGTCCAGCGAGTGGAGCCCGGTGGTGAGTCCGTACTCGATGTCGTTGACCATTTCGACGGCTTCTTCGAGGGTCTCGGCGGTCATGACCCCCAGGATCGGGCCGAAGTACTCGGTCAGGTGGTATTCGGAGCCACGCTGCACCCCGGTGCGCACCCCCGGGCTCCACAGTTGGCCGGTGTCGTCGAGTTGGCGCGGTTCCAGCACCCAGCGTTCACCGGCCCCCAGGGTGGTCAGCCCGCGCAGCAGCTTGCCCTGCGCCGGTTCGATGACCGGGCCCATCTGGGTTCCGGCGTCGTCCGGGTAGCCGACCTGTAGTGAACGGACGGCGTCGATGAGCTGGCTGTGGAAGCGCGGCGACTTGGCGACCGCGCCGACCATGATCACCAACGAGGCAGCCGAGCACTTCTGTCCGGCGTGGCCGAAGGCGGAGGCCGCGACGTCGCGGGCCGCCAGATCCAGGTCGGCCGAGGCCGTCACGATGAGCGCGTTCTTGCCCGAGGTCTCCGCCAGCAACGGCAGGTCCTCGCGGAAGGAACGGAACAGTTCGGCGGTTTCATACCCACCGGTGAGGATCAGCCGGTCGACGCTGGGATGCGAGACCAGCCGGGTGCCCAGATCGCGTTCGGAGAGCTGGACGAAGGAGAGCAGTTCGCGACCGATCCCGGCCGCGTCCAACGCCTCCCAGATGGCCTGGACCATGATGGCCCCGGAGCGCGCCGCCTGCTTGGCCGGTTTGATGACGACGCCGGAGCCGGCGGCCAGTGCCGAGAGGGTGGAACCGGCGGGGATGGCCACCGGGAAGTTCCACGGAGGGGTCACCACGGTCAGCCGTGAGGGGACGAACGTGGCCCCGTCGACGGTGTCCAACGCGCGGGCGGATTCGGCATAGAAGTGGGCGAAGTCGATGGCTTCGGAGACTTCCGGGTCGCCCTGGTCCAGGGTCTTGCCGCATTCGGAGGCCATGACCTCAAGTAGTTCACCGCGATGGGCGGCGAGCCGTTCGCCGGCGTGGTGCAGGACCGCGGCACGCTCGGCACCGCTGAGCCCGCCCCAGGATTCCGCTGCCGCGTGGGTGGCCGCGATGACGGCGTCGACCTCGTCGGTGGTGTTCAGCAGATGGGATTCGATGGTCTCGCGCCCCAGTGTGCTCTGCGGGACACTGGCCAGGATGTCGTTGGCCCAGGCCCGGTTCCCGGCCAGATCGGGGTCGGTGTCGGGGGTGTTGGAGAACTTCCGTTCCCCCGAGGCGTATTCGGCGACCTCCGCGGCGGCTGCTTCGGTGTCGTAGCTGCCGCGGTCCTGGATGCGGTTCGGGGTGGGGACGACATCGCTCAGGTCCTCCAGGGAGGCCCGGAACCGGTCCGTCTCGCGTTCGAAGAGGGCTTCGTTCTCGTGCAGTTCGAAGACGGCCGACATGAAGTTCTCCTGGCTGGCCCCTTCTTCGAGCCGGCGGATGAGGTAGGAGATCGCCACGTCGAATTCCCCGGGGTGGACCACCGGGGTGTAGAGCAGCAGGGAGCCGACGTCGGCCTTCACGGCCGCTGCCTGGCCGGTGGCCATGCCCAACAGCATCTCGAAGTCGATGCCTTCGGAGATCCCGCGGGCCTTCGCCAGCAGGTGGGCCAGGGCGACGTCGAAGAGGTTGTGCCCGGCGATGCCCAGGTGCACGTTGGCGGTGCGCTCGGGACGCAGTGCGTAGTCGATCACTGCCTTATAGGAGGTATCCGTGGCCTGTTTGGAATGCCAGGTCGCGGCCGGCCAGCCGTGGATGTCGGCTTCCATGATCTCCATGGGCAGGTTGGCGCCCTTGACCAGGCGGACCTTCACCGGTGCGCCGCCGGAGCCGACGCGTTCGGCAGCGAACTCCTGGAGTTCGATCATCGCCGGCAGGGCGTCCGGCAGGTACGCCTGCAGCACGATGCCGGCTTCGACGTCCTTGAACTCGGGCAGGGCCATGAGCCGTTTGAAGACGGCCATGGTCAGGTCGAGGTCCTTGTATTCCTCCATGTCCAGGTTGATGAACTTGCGCGGGGAGGAATCGCGGGCCTGCCGGTAGAGCGGGGTCAGCTGCTCCACGATGTTCCCGACGGCCGTGTCGAAGTCCCAGTGGTTGTGCGGGGCGACGCTGGAGGAGACCTTCACGGACACGTAGTCCACGTCGGGGCGGCGCAGGAGCCGGGAGATGCCCGCCAGCCGGCGACCGGCCTCCTTCTCGCCGAGGATGGCCTCGCCGAGCAGGTTGATGTTCAGCCGCACGTCCTCCTGCTGGATCTTCTCGATGGCCGGACCGAGTTTGGCATCGGTGGCATCGACGATCAGGTGGCCGACCATCTGGCGCAGGACGCGACGGGCGACGGGGATCACGACCCCGGGCAGGGCGGGGGCCATGGCCCCTCCGAGGGCGACGGCGGAACGCATGTACCAGGGCAGGAAGGAGGGGACCTTCGGGGCCAGTGCCCGCAGGTTCCGGGCGGCGACATGCAGGTCCTCCGGGCGGATCACCCCGTCGACGAAGCCGACGGTGAAGTCCAGACCCTGCGGATCCTTCAGCACTCCGGCCAGTTGGCGGGCCGAGGCATCGACGGGTTGTTTGGAACCTTCGGTCAGCCAGTGGCGGACCAGGGCAATGGCGTCGTCGGCCAGGTCCCGAGGGGAAATGGGGTCCGTCCCGACGGAAGGAGAAGTAGTGGTCACGTCAGTGATGCTCCTAGCAGAAAACGACCGGTGGGGAACCGGCCTGCGCGACATGGGGCAGAGTCCCCCACGAAGTAAGTATCCAACGCCCATGAGTTAAGGAAAAGCGACGAATAGTGAAGGATGATGTTAAGCGGAAGTGAATCGACGATGAATCGTGAAAGGGGTCACCATGCTGGAGGTCAGGAGGCTGCGCCTTTTACGGGAATTGAGCATCCGCGGCACGGTATCCGGGGTCGCCGCGGCGCTGAATTACAGTCCGTCGGCTGTCTCACAACAGTTGTCCCTGCTCGAGAAGGAAGCCGGGGTGGCACTCCTGCGCCGTAGCGGTCGGATGTTGGCCCTCACCCCGCAGGCGCAGGTCCTGGTTGCACACACCACCGAGTTGCTCGCGGCGCTGGAACGCGCCGAAGCCGCCCTGTCCAGCACCCTGCCGGCGATCTCGGGGACCGTGCGGCTGGCCATGTTCCAAAGTGCCGTACTGGCCCTGATGCCAGCCGCACTGGAGGCCTTGCGCACCGACCATCCGGGAATTCGCGTGGAAATGACCCAACACGAACCGGAAACGGCACTGCATGAGACCTGGGCCCGCGATTTCGACCTGGTGGTCGCCGAACAGTATCCGGGCCATGCGGCCACCCACTACCACGGGCTGGACCGGCAACCGCTGGCACTGGACTCCATCCGGTTGGGGGTGGCGGCCGAGGCGACCGGCCCCTCGGCGGTCGATGCCCTGGAGCAGGCCGCCACCCTGCCCTGGGTCATGGAACCGCGCGGCACCGCCTCGCGGCACTGGGCCGAGCAGCTTTGCCGGACCGCGGGCTTCGAACCGGATGTCAGATACGAATCGGCCGATCTGCAGGCACATATCGCCCTCGTGGAGTCCGGGCAGGCGGTGGCCCTGCTACCTGATCTGGTCTGGGCCCACCGTGAACCGCGGCTGCGACGCCTCGAAGTCCCCTCACGCCCCTGGCGGACGACCTTCACCGCCGCCCGGGAATCCAGCACCCAGAACCCGGCCATCGCCGCGGTCCGCAAAGCCCTGGAGGACCAGGCGGACTCCTTGGCCCGGAACACCCCCCATGTGGTCACGGAAAGATAACACCCCCGTGACGCCAATCACACAGATCATTGACAATGCCCTACTCTGAGAAGCACACACTCGCATCGCCCGGTGGTTGACAAAGGTTGACAGCTGGCCGGACGTACCTTTCCGGGGACTCCTCGGACGCACATTCCACCTTCCAGCCAAACGAGGAACACCATGTCTGAACAAGCATTCCAGCTTGTGGCCATCGTCATATATCTCGCCGCAATGCTCGGGATCGGCTACTACGCCTACCGCCAAACCTCCGACCTCGACGACTACATGCTCGCGGGCCGCGGACTCCGCCCCGGGGTCGCCGCACTCTCCGCCGGCGCCTCCGACATGTCCGGCTGGCTGCTGCTGGGCCTTCCCGGTGCCATCTACGCCTCCGGGCTGATCGAAGCCTGGATCGCCATCGGCCTGACCGTCGGCGCATGGTTGAACTGGAAGTTCGTCGCCCCGCGCCTGCGCTCCTACACGGAGATCTCGCAGAACGCGATCACGATTCCCAGCTTCTTCGAGAAGCGGCTCAAGGATAATTCGCACGTGCTGCGCATCGCCGCCTCGGCGATCATCCTGGTCTTCTTCACCTTCTATGTCTCCTCCGGCATGGTCGCCGCAGGCAAGTTCTTCGAGAGCTCCTTCGGCTGGAACTACACCATCGGCATGGTCACCGTGGCCGTGATCACCCTGGGCTACACGCTCTTCGGCGGCTTCATCGGCGCTACCCTGACCGATGTCGCCCAGGGGCTGCTGATGTTCGTTGCCCTGATCACCGTGCCGATCGTGGGCGTGATCGCCACCGGCGGCATCGGTGCCACGGTCGACGGCATCAAGGCGGCCCAGCCCGGCGCACTGAACCTCTTCGATGGATTCGGTGTGGAGCCGACCGGGCTCTGGCTGCTGGGCATCATTTCCGCCGCGGCCTGGGGCCTGGGCTACTTCGGCCAGCCGCACATCATCGTCCGGTTCATGGCACTGCGGAGCCCCGCCGACGCCAAGGCCGGCCGCCGGATCGGCGTCAGCTGGATGGCCATCTCGGCCCTCGGCGCCGTGGCCACCGCCCTGGTCGGCATCGCCTACTTCGCCGACGACCCGGCCAAGGAAATCACCGACCCGGAGACGGTCTTCCTGCTGTTGAGCCAGATCTTCTTCCACCCCTTCCTCGCCGGCCTGGTGCTGGCGGCGGTGCTGGCGGCGGTCATGTCCACGATCTCCTCGCAGCTCATCGTCTCCTCCTCCGCCTTGGTGGAGGACCTCTACAACATCGTCGGCCGGGAATCGACGCCCAAGAAGCAGGTCGCACTGGGCCGGGCCGGCGTGCTGGTGATCGCCGTGATCGCCTTCCTCATCGCCCTGGACCGCGAGGCCAGCGTGCTGGATCTGGTGGCCTTCGCCTGGGCCGGCTTCGGCGCGGCCTTCGGCCCGCTGGTGCTGCTGAGCCTGTACTGGCGCAAGCTGACGAGCACCGGCGCCTTGAGCGGCATGATCGTCGCCGCGGCCACCGTGTTCATCTGGGGCAAGACCCCCGTGTTGACGGAGAACCTGTACGAGATCATCCCGGCGTTCATCCTCAACGTCGTCGTTGCCGTCGTCGTCTCGAAGATGACGGCGAAGCCCAACGAACTCATCGACGAGGAGTTCTCCGCCATGGAGGGCCAGGTGGCAGCAAAGCCCCGCCAGGCCTCCACCAAGTAGAAGCAGGCGACCGCCGACGGCGGCATGCCACCAGCGTCCCGGATTCCGGGATGCCGGTGGCATGCCGCCGTCGTCTTTCCCGAGGGGGTGGACGGCTCGTGGCGGACCTCACGGACGCGATGTGACGACAAATCTGGTCCAGAGCGATTTTTGTCAATTCTTGCTGCTAATATTTCGATACGTACCCCGGAGACAGCATGTCCCCGGGGCAAACCGCCCACGCCACGTGGGAACGTAAAGGAGGAATATCGTGCTGCATTTCCTGGCTTTTCTACTTCTTGGACTGATTGCCGGTGCCATCGCGAAGGCGATCCTGCCCGGTAGGCAGGGAGGCGGCTGGATCGCCACCCTCATCCTCGGCGTCATCGGCGCCATGCTGGGTGGTTGGATCGGCGGCGAGTTGTTCAACGCTAATACAGGCCAATTCTTCAGCATCGTTTCCTGGATCTGGGCCATCATCGGTTCGTTGATCGTTCTGGTCATCTGGGGCTTCATCACAGGGCGCCGCAAGGCCTAGGCCATAGCGGCAACACCGACGAAGGTGGCCATCCCGCACGGGGTGGCCACCTCACGCGTTAACGCCCCTTTTCATGGCCCCTGTTTGTCCGGTGGTTCGCGGCTAAGCTGAAACCATGGCCTGGAACCGCACGCAAGAGCATGTGCTCGCCCTGGCGCCGGACGATGTCTGGCGCATCATCTCCGATCCCGCCCGCCTGCCCGACTGGAACCCCGCGGTCAGGTCCCTGGTCCCCGCCCACGACGGCGCCCTGGTTCCGGGCAGCCGGCTGGCCTTCACCCCGAATCCCCCGTTGCTGGGCGCGGTGCATTCGCGGACGGCACCGGATGCGGTGGTCACACGCAACCAGGCGGGGGTCTCCTTTGCCTGGCGCCAGCCGCAGCCCGGTGGTGGCCTGCTGGTGCATTGGGAGATCGCCGAGCATCCAGCCGGGACCCTGCTGACCCAACGGGTCGCCATCGAAGGCCACGGGTCCTGGCTGTTCACCGAGTCGAACGCCAAGCCGCTGGCCTCGCACTTCGCGGAGAATTGTGCCCGGCTCTACCGATTGGCCGGCGGAACCCCGGATCCGTCCCACCGGATCGTCATTGCCGGCGGCAGCGGCTTCCTCGGCATCCGGTTGGCCGCAGATCTCCTCTGCCACGGCCTGGACCCCGTGATCCTCACGCGGAGTCCCGACCCCGTCTCTCCGTTCCGCCAAGTCCGTTGGGATGGGCACAGCCAGGGCGCCTGGACCACCGAACTGGACCCTGCCGAGGGCAGCGTCAGCCTGGTCAACTTGGCCGGACGGCTGGTGGATGCCCGCCCCACGGCAGAGAACATCGCCGAACTGCGCGACTCGCGGGTCGATGCCACCCGCGCACTCGTCCAGGCCAGCCGGAAACACGAGGTCCCGCTGGACCACTGGGTCCAGGCCAGCACGACCGCCATCTACTCCGATGCCGGTGATGAACGGCTCACCGAGGACTCCCCCTTGCCCGAGGCCACGGCCGCCCTGCCGCAGATGACCGGTGTCGCCCGGCCCTGGGAGGAGGCACTGAACGGCGCCCGGGCCCTCCGGTCCACCATCCTGCGCACCGGCGTCGTCCTGGAACAGGAGAGTCCTGCCTTCGACCGGTTGTCCCTGCTCGCCCGCACCGGACTGGGCGGCCCGGTCGGCTCGGGCGTCCAATGGGTCAGCTGGATCCATCTGACCGATTGGCTGCGCATCGTGCGGGCCGGCCTCGGACTGGAGCCCGGGATCGATCTGGATGAAGGGGTCGTGATCGCCGCTTCCCCGGCTCCGGTCCGCAATGCCGGGTTCATGGCGGCACTGAGATCCGTGCTGGCGCCGGGCCCGTTGAAACGTTTCTCACTGGCCACCCCGGAACCGATGCTCAAACTCGGCGCGGCCGCCCTCCGCACCGACCCCGCCCTGGGTCTGACCGGACGGCATGCGACGTCGAACCGGCTGCCCCGGGCCGGGTTCGCCTTCACCTATCCCGAACTCGATGGCGCACTCGCGGCCATCACCGGTTAGTCCGCCATGCTCCGCTACGCGTACATGGACTCACCGATCGGTCGGATCCGGCTCTCCGCCACCGGGAAGGGGTTGGCCGGCGTCCACATGGAAGACCATGCCCACCAGCCCGCGGGGCCGCCGGAAGGCACCGAGGTCTCCGATTCCGCGCCCTGCCCGATCATCGGGCAGGGCATCGACGAACTCGGCGAATACTTCGCCGGCACCCGAACCCGTTTCGACGTGACCCTGGATCCCTCCGGCACCGACTTCCAGCAGCGGGTCTGGGCCCTGCTGCGCACCATCGACCATGGGACGACGCGCAGCTACGGGGATCTGGCCGCCGCACTCGGTGACCCTCATTTGTCCCGCGCCGTCGGTACCGCCAACGGACGTAACCCGCTGTCGATCATCGTCCCCTGTCATCGCGTCATCGGCGCCGATGGGTCGATGACCGGCTATGGCGGAGGGGTCGACCGCAAACTCTTCCTGCTCCGGCTCGAGGGCGTCCTGCCGTCGGCCGAGGACCAGCCCCCGTTGTTCTGACGCCCGAGGAGGCACCATGCGTACCGTCGCCATTGTCTACTACGGCCGCCACGGCCCCAGCCGCGCCTATGCCCAGGCACTGGAGAATGCCCTGCGCGGTGCGGGGAACCTGGCCGAACAGATCCAGGTGCGTGACGCCGCGGCCAACGACGTCGTCTTCTACGACGGGCTGGTCCTGGTCGGGCCGCCACTCTTCGGCCGCCTGCATGGCCTGGCCCTGGCCCGCGCGCTCGCCCCCGAACGCCATAGCGCCGTCGTGGTCCTCGGCGGAAACCGGCCGGCGGAACACTACCGGAAGCTGTTCCGTCCGGCCGAGCGCCCCAGCATCTCCTTCTTCCAGGAGCAATCCCACCAGGACACCTCGGTGGTCTTTTCCACGGTGGCCCCGGTGGTGGACTGGGCCAGGAAGCTCTAGGAACGGCCACGGCCTACCGTGGAGTCACCAGTTCCCCCGAAATCAAGGAGACCACCGATGACCAACACCGATCCTCCCGGAACCACGCAGGAACTGGACCTGCGGGAACTGGATGCCCCCGAGCGCCACCGGCACGTCCTGGAACGGTATGCGCAGCTGCCGGTCGAGGCGTCCCTTCTTCTGGTCGACGACCGCGACCCGCACGACCTGCGCCACGAGTTCGAGTCCGAACACCCGGGCAGCCACGAGTGGGAGCAGCTGGCCTCCGGCCCCGGACGGTGGCGTATCCGCCTCACGAAAATGGCCAGCACCCCGCTGCCTCGGTTGCTACTCGACACCCGGGCCGTGGCCGGGCGAACGGGCGAACCCGGGGTCTCGGGAGCGGTGTGGAACATTCCGGCCCGCGAACGCGACCTCGACTCGAACATCATCTCCCTGGAGCCTGGAGGCTCCATCGACGCCTACGCCGGCCCCGAACTCGATGTACTCATCCACGTCCTGGGCGGCGAGGGCACCCTGGGCACCGAACGCGGGGACGTCCCGCTCTCCCCCGGGTCGCTGGTCTGGTTGCCCCGCCGGTCCCGGCGGTCATTCGCGGCCGGGCCGGGCGGGCTGCGCTACCTCACGGTGCATCAGCGCCGGCAGTCACTGGTGCTGCGGACCACGCGTCCCGACGCCCCGGCCTGACCCCTCCTCAGGGTGCCGGTGCGGCCGCGGCCCGCCCGCCGGCCCGGAGCTGCACCAACGTCAGATCCACCAGCGGAGTGTCCACCTCCACGGCGCGGGCCCGCACCTGGAGGTCCCCCAGGATGTGTTCGGCCTCCGTGGCGTGTCCGGAGACCACATCACGGTAGAGCGAGGAAACGAACGCCGAACCGGGATCGGTGAGCAGACCGACGGCCTGGTCGTGGCTGGCCGTCTGCGTGCGATGCCCGGCCGCCGCGGCGACGGCCTCGGTTTCGGCGATCGCGGCATCGATATGGGCCCGCCCCCCGGCGGCGAGGATGTTGCCGACACTGTTGCGGAACAGGCAGGTGACGACCCCGGCGGCGGCAATGAACACCCACTTGTCCCAGAGCGCCTGCAGCACGTCGTTCGTTTCGAAGAGCTCCAGCCCGGGGACCCGCAGCGTGTCGGAGATCCGTGCAGGCACGGCACTGCCGTCGAAGGTGCCGATGGTCATGGTGGCCAGGTCCGTCATTTGCCGCACGGAACCCTCCTCGCCCAATGCGGCAATGATCTTCACCAACCCGCCCAGCGGGATTCCGGCCGGCAGGGACCGGATCAGGTCGATATGGCGCATCCCGTTGAGGAAGGGGACGACGGTGGTCCCGGTGCCGATGAACGGGGCCGCGTCGTCCAGGGCGGCGTCGAGGCCGGTGGCCTTCACGGCCAGCAGGACCAGATCGAATTCCCCGGCGGACTGACCGGCCGTGATGACCTGGACGGGCAGGACCCGGTCACCGTCCGGGGCCATGAACCGCAGCCCCCCGCGGCGGAGTTCTTCGGCCCGGGCGGCCCGGACCAGATAGGTGACGTCACGGCCTGCTTCCAGCAGTCGTGCACCAAAAGCACCACCGGTGGCCCCGGCGCCTACGATCAGTATCCTCATATCGACAGTATCCCCCACCCCCATGCCAGAATGTCCGAATGGACTTGAGTTACTTCTGGACCGGCTGGGAGCCGGTCATACATACCCTGCTCATCGGCATCGTCGGCTATCTCGTGCTGGTGATCCTGCTCCGGGGGACCGGGCCGCGCACCATGGCGAAAATGACGCCGTTGGACTTCGTCATCGCCGTCACCCTGGGGTCCACCTTCGGCCGCACCGTCACGGCGGTCGATGTCAGTCTCGCCCAGGCGGTGGCAGCACTGGTGCTGCTCGTCGGGGTGCAGTGGGCCCTGGCAGGTCTCCGGGCGCGCTGGAACGTCATGCGCCGTGTCCTGGACTCACCCCCGGTGCTGCTCTACTACAACGAGGAACTGCAGCACCGGGCGTTGCGCCGCCACCGGTTGACGGAAGCCGATGTGCACACCGCTGCCCGGCAATCGGGGCAGGGGTCCCTGGCGGACGTCCAGGCAGTGGTCCTGCAACAGGACGGCTCGCTGGGAGTCATCACCCGTTCCGCGATGGGCGACGGCTCCAGCATCCTGCCCTACGCCGAGCGCGAGGGTGAAGGCCACTAACCCGGGAAAGACAAAAAGGGCTTCCCGATTCCAATGAACCGGGAAGCCCTTTTCCTGTGGTGGAGGTAAGGGGATTCGAACCCCTGACCTTCTGCATGCCATGCAGACGCGCTACCAACTGCGCCATACCCCCGCAGGTCGTCCCCACCGTCGGCTTCCGACGTCCGGGACGATTCAATAATCTACAGCACCGGCCCCGTGATGCGCCAATCGGGGCCTCCCACGCGGGAGCGCCACCGGCAGGAGCGCCCCTCCCCTTCACAAGCCCGCGCTGCGGCAGCAGGATGGGTGGAGGACACCACCGTGTCCGTTCCCCCGGACGAAGGGCACCACCATGAGCATCGGAATGACCCCCTACCTGAGCTTCGGCGGCAATGCCCGTGAAGCCATGGAATTCTACAAATCAGTTTTCGGCGGCGAGCTGAGCGTGCTGACCTTCGCCGAGGGCATGGGCGAAAAGGATCCGGAACAGAGCCAAAAAGTCATGCACTCCTCGTTGTTCCTCGAACGGGGCATCCACCTGATGGCCAGTGATCCGGGCCCGGGATGCGATCCCACCCCGAACGGGACCATCTCGCTGAGTTCGGACGGGTCCGAGGGCGGCGACGGGGACACCCTGCGCGGCTGGTGGGACCGGCTCGCCGCCGACGCCACCATCACCATGGCACTGGAAGAAGCCCCCTGGGGCGATTCCTTCGGACAACTGACCGATGGGTTCGGCATCAACTGGATGTTCAACATCACGGCCGCCCACGGCTAGGCCCCGGGCCGCCTTCCGGCCCCGGAGGGTGCTGGCTGTTCCGGAGGGGACCAGGACCAGTAGGCTGAAAACGGTGGACCAGGCCACCTCGTCCAGGTGCTTCGCCTGCCGTGGCAGCCCCACGGCCCGCGTCCCGACCGCCTCTCAAGAAAGCCGCCATGCGCACAGAATCCCGGGACCGCACGAACCCTGCCCCGAAATCGCCCAAACTGGTCTACGCGGTCAGTGCCATCGCAGCGGTCGGGGGTTTCCTCTTCGGCTACGACACCGGGGTGATCTCCGGGGCCCTGCTGTTCATCAACGACGACTTCTCCCTGACACCGCTCACCGAAGGCGTGGTCGTCAGTTCCATCCTCGTCGGGGCGATCATCGGCGCCGTGGGATGCGGGCCCCTCGCGGACCGTCATGGACGGAAGAACACCATCATCGCCGCGGCAACCGTCTTCACGATTGGTGCACTGTTGGCGGCCTTCGCCCCCACGGCGGAACTACTGGTCGTCGCCCGCCTGGTCCTGGGTCTGGCGGTCGGGGCCGCGTCGGTGCTGGTTCCGCTCTTCATCGCCGAAGCAGCACCCCCGGCGATCCGCGGTCGGCTGGTTTCGGCCAACCAGCTGCTCATCACCATCGGCATCCTGGCTGCCTACCTGACCAACGCACTGTTCGCCTACGACGGCGGATGGCGGTGGATGTTCGGTCTGGGCGTGATTCCGGCGATCGTGTTGGGCGTGGGGATGCTCTTCCTGCCGGAGACCCCCCGGTGGCTCTTCGAGAAGGGGCGGACCGAGGAGGCCCGCACCGTATTGGGCCGGCTCCGGGACCCGCAGACGGCCGATACCGAGTTCCAGGAGATCCACCGGTCCCTGCACGAGGACCTCGAACCCAAGTCCACACTGCGCGACCTCACCACTCCGTGGGTCCGGCCGGCGCTGATCGCCGGCATAGGCGTGTCCATCTTCGGCCAGGCCAGCGGCATCAACAGCGTCATCTACTACGCCCCGACGATCTTCAACTCCACCGGGCTCGGAGCCTCCACCGCCATCCTGGGCACCGTGGGCATCGGGGCCGTGAACGTCGTCATGACCATCGTCGGCATGTCCCTGGTGGACAGGATCGGGCGTCGCATCCTGCTGATGAGCGGATTCGCCGTCATGAGCATCACGCTCCTCGTCCTCGGCTTCGTGCTCCACGGCGACAGCCTGGACCCCTCGGCCGGGTGGATCGCCATGGTGTGTCTGGCCGTCTACATCGCCGCCTTCGGCGCCAGCGTCGGCATCGTCGTCTTCGTGCTGCCCTCCGAGGTCTACCCGCAGCGGATCCGCGGCTCGGCCATGAGCGCCACCCTGATGTGCAACTGGGGCATGAACTTCGTGGTGTCGCTGACCTTCCTGTCCCTGTTCGACGCGCTCGGCAAGTCGTGGACCTTCTGGCTCTATGCCCTCATCTGTGCGCTGGGCTGGCTCTTCGCCGTCAAGCTCGTTCCCGAGACCAAGGGACGCAGCCTGGAGGAGATCGAGTCCTGGTCACGGGCGCGGGCGAACTGATGCCCCCTGGGGTCTAGTTGGGCCCGGCGGCCGGGATTTGCGCCGCGGCCGCCTCGGCGGCCGCCCGGACCTTGAAGACCCGGGCGGTCAGCAGTGCCAGGCACAGACCCAGCAGGGCCAGGCCTGCCCCCAGGAAGGCCGGGGCCTGGTAGCCGAAGCCGAGTTTGATCACCACGGCACCCAGGGCCGCACCGAGGGCGTTGGCGACATTCAGCGCCGAGTGGTTCAACGAGGCCGCCAACGATTGGGCCTTCGGCGCCGAATCCATGAGCAGGGCCTGCAGGCTCGGCACCAGGATGGAGCCGGTACCGCCTAGGATGAAGACCAGGATCAGGGCGGGCACCGGGTAGGGCGAGAGGACCCCGAAGGCGCTCATGAACACGACCATGGCCGAGGTGGCGATGTAGATGCTGCCATGGACCGACCAGTCGGCCAGCCTCCCACCCAGCAGGTTCCCCAGGACCATCCCGATCCCGTAGAGGCTCAGGACCAGCGGGACGGCCCCTTTTTCCAGACCGGTGACATCGGTCAGGGTCGGTGAGATGTAGGAGTAGACGGCGAAGAAGCCCCCGAAGCCGACGATGCCGGTGGCCATCGCCAACCAGACCCGTCCGCTGCGCAACGCGGACAGTTCCCGGCGGATGCTCGCCCCCTCATGGATCGGGTTGTAGGGGACCCAGAGGCGGATGCAGATCAACGTCAGGACACCGACCAGGGCCACCGAGGCGAACATCCACCGCCACCCCAGCTGCTGACCCAGCCAGGTCACCGCGGGCACCCCGAGGACGTTGGCCACCGACAGGCCCATCATGACCCAGGCGATCGCCCGGCCACGCATGGTGGCGGGGACCAGGTTCCCGGCGAGGATGGCGGCGAGTCCGAAGTAGGCCCCGTGGGGCAGCCCGGAGAGGAAGCGGGTCACCAGCATCGAATCGTAGGTCGGGGCCAAGAACGAGGAGAAGTTGGCGAGGGTGAAGAACACCATCAGCCAGGACACCATCGTCTTATGCGCCACCCGGGCCCCCAGGGCGGTCAGCAGCGGGGCCCCGACCACGACGCCGAGGGCGTAGGCGGAAATCATCAGCCCCATGTCGGCGTTGCCGACACCGAGGTCCGTTGCCCCCTCCTGGAGCAGGCCCATGATGGCGAACTCGGTGGTGCCGATGCCGAATCCGCCCAACGCCAGCGAGACCATGGCAATGAACAGGGGACGCCCGGTAAGCATGGTGTTATGTGGCGGGTGGGTCATGCGGCGGTTCCTACCTTCGGGGTTCTGCGGTGGAGGGTGACCGGCCAGGTGCCTCTTTGCCGTCCGTGGCGCGTATCGACCACAACAGTCTATGGACCCCGTTCCATTCCCGCACCATCGACGACGCGGAGCCCCGCCCCGGGGCTCAGAGGTCGGCCAGTTCCACCCCGGTGTCGGCCAGCCGCTCCTCAGCCACCGTGCGGCCCACGATGGAACGCAGGGTGTCGTTGACATCCCAGATGTTCACGTTCATGGCCGCCGTAACGACGCCTTCCTCGAGCCAGAAGGCAATGAACTCCCCCGAGTCCAGGCTCCCCCGGACGACGGCCTGGGCACCGGGCCCGGCATGCCCGACGTATTCCATGCCCAGATCGAACTGGTCGGTGAAGAAGTAGGGCAGCCAGTCGTAGCGGTCCGCATGCTTCAGGATGGTCTTGGCCGCGAGTTCACCTTGCCGGATGGCGTTGTCCCAGTGCTCGACCCGCAGCCGGCCCAATTTGGTGTTCACCGCGTTGGCGAGGTCCCCGGCGGCGAGGATATCGGGATCGCTGGTGCGCAACGACGCGTCCACCAGCACCCCGTTGTCGGTTTCGAGCCCGGCGGCCTCCGCCAGGGAGGTGGCCGGGACGGCGCCGATGGCAATGAGCACGACGTCGGCCGGCACCTCGCCGTCCGAGGTGTCCAGGCCGGCGGCCCGTCCGTCCCGTTCGATGATGCCCTTCACCTGGGTGCCCAGGCGCAGCTGGACCCCGTTGCTGCGGTGCACCTCCGCGAAGTGTGCGCCGATCTTTTCGCCCATGACGTTTTCCAGCGGCGTGTTGTTCGGGGCGACCACGGTCACTTCCATCCCGGCCTGCCGGGCGCTGGCGGCGACTTCGAGGCCGATCCAGCCGGCCCCGACGACGGCGAGGCGCCCTCCGGCGGCCAGGGCGTCCTTGAGAATCTGCGCATCGCCCAGCCGGCGCAACATCATCACCCCGGGCAGATCGGTCCCGGGCAGGTCGAGGTGACGCGAATCGGCGCCGGTGGCCAACAGCAACTGGCCATAGGGGAACTCATCCCCCGAATCCAGCCGCACCACATGACGTTGACGGTCGATCTCGGAGGCGTGCCCACCGAGCACCAGGTTCACCTCGTGCGCGGCGTACCATTCGGCGTCGTGCTCGACGCCTGCCTCGGCGTCCTGCTTGCCCTGGAGGAACTCCTTGGACAGCGGGGGACGCTCATAGGGCGGGGTCGCCTCATCGGCGATCAGGGTGATGCTCCCGGAGTACCCCTGCTCGCGCAGGGTCTGGGCGGCATGCGATGCCGCGAGTCCCCCACCGATGATGACCGTACCGTCCGATGTTGCCATGATGACCTCCCGGCTGATGCTGCTTTTCCCCGGTATGGG
This sequence comes from Arthrobacter sp. 179, assembly GCF_052379645.1. NCBI lineage: Bacteria > Bacillati > Actinomycetota > Actinomycetes > Micrococcales > Micrococcaceae > Arthrobacter > Arthrobacter sp. 179. The sequence continues at coordinate 16,813 of NZ_JBQSYU010000001.1, forward strand.
GACTCCTTCCTTCAACGTAGGCCCGTCCCCGCCGGGGTGCAAGCACCGGTGGGATCAGGCCGGCTCGTGCGGGTACCCCAGCGCCCGGTGCTGGAATTCGAGGATCGCCGGGTTGGCGACCGCACCGTCCCGGATCTCGATGGCCCGGGTGACGGTTTCGCTGTTTCCCCAGGCGTCCGGACCGCCCATGACCAGGGGCAGGAACGGCAGAAGTGCCTCGCTGATCTCCCAGCTGGCCGAGTTCCAGAGATAGGACGGGCTGTGGTCCACCGCGTAGTAGTCGATGTTCTTTCCAACGGTGAACATCGGCTCCGCGAAGGTGGTGGGACGGGCCCAGTCGAAGCCCATTCCCGCGTCGCAGGAGACGTCGATGATCAGGCTGCCCGGTTCGAACGCCCCCAGGTCCTCCGTGCGCAGATACAGCAACGGGTCGTTGGGGTCCTGCAAGGTGCAGTTCACCACGATGTCGCTTTCGGCCAGGAACGGTGCCAGCGGGACCCGCCCCCGGTCATCGGTGATGACCTCGGAGAGGTAGGGGCCGCCGTCGTGGTCGAATTGGATCATCTGTGCGGCGTGGATCGGCGCCGCCACCGAGGCGACCTTGCGGTTGGTGAGCACCCGGATGTCGCTCACCCCGTGGGCCTTCAGCGCGGTGACCGCACCCCGGGCGGTGGCCCCGAAACCGATGACGACGGCGGTGAGCCGGCGCCCGTAGTCCCCGGTGACCCCGGTCAGGGCCATCGAATGGATGACCGAGCTGTAGCCGGCGAGCTCGTTGTTCTTATGGAAGACATGCAGGGAGAACCCGCCGTCACCGGCCCAGTGGTTCATGGCTTCGAAGGCGATCAGCGTCAGCTTCTTGTCGATGGCCAGCTGGGTCATTTCGCGGTCCTGGACGCAATGCGGCCACCCCCAGAGCGTCTGGCCTTCGTGCAGGTCCTCGAGGTCCCGGGCCTGCGGTTTGGCCAGCAGGACCGTATCGGCGGCATCGATGACAGCGGTACGGTTCGATACCCCGCGAACCAGGGTGGTCAGATCGGCGTCGGAATATCCGAACCTCTCCCCGTAGCCCTCCTCCAGAACCATGCGGGCCCGCAATGCCGGATCGATGCGTTCCAGGTGCGCGGGGTGGATGGGGACGCGATGCTCGTCGACTTTTCGCGATATGCCCAGTACGCCCAGAACGGGTTCCTTCTCAGTTGCCATGGTCCACATCCCTTATCGGGGCGCCGCCCTGGCGCCATTGGCCTTAGGCTACACCGCAGCCGGGCCCACGGTCCCCGGTCCTAGACTGGCACCATGGGGAAGCCAACATGACCGTGGTCATCGCGTTCATCGCCAACATCCTGGTGGCGATCGCGAAGTCGGTGGCTGCCGTGGTGACCGGCTCGGCCTCCATGGTCGCGGAGGCCGCCCACTCCTGGGCCGATGCGGGAAACGAGATCTTCCTGCTCATCGCCGACCGGCGTTCGGCCCGCCCGAAGGACTCAAGGCACCCGCTGGGTTTCGGGCGGGAAGCCTACGTCTGGTCGATGTTCGCCGCCGTGGGGATCTTCACCGCCGGCGCCGTCTTCTCGATCATGCACGGGCTCCAGGAACTCAGCAACCCGGCCCCCGTGGAGTCCCCCGGGATCGCCTTCCTCATCCTGGGGCTGGCCTTCCTGATCGAGGGCACCTCCTTCACCCAGGCCGTGGTGCAGGCCCGGCGCAAGGCCCAAGCGCAGGGCACCTCGACGTTCGAGCTGGTGCTGCGGACCTCCAATACGACCCTGCGGGCCGTGGTGGCGGAGGACTTCGCCGCCCTGATCGGTCTCCTCGCCGCCGGCACCGGCATCTACCTCCACCAGGTCACCGGCGATGCCCGATGGGATGCGGCCGGCTCGATCGTCATCGGCGTGCTGCTGGCCGTCGTGGCGTTGGTGCTCATCGACAGGAACCGGTTGTTCCTGATCGGCGCCAGTTCCACCCCGGAAATCCGGGCGCGGGTCGGCCGGGCCCTGCAGCGGCATCGGGAAATCGAGCGGGTCACCTACCTGCATCTGGAATACATCGGACCGGACCGGCTTTTTCTGGTCGCCGAAGTGGATCTGGTGGGAAACGATCCGGAGGAGGACGTGGCCCGGCAGATGCGCCGGCTCGAACGTGAGCTCGAAGCCCATGAAGGCATCGAAACAGCCGTGTTGTCGCTCTCGGTCAGCGACGAGGCGTCACTGGAGTTCTAGGCCTCACGCCAGCGGGTGATTCCACCGGTCCACGCCGGGAATCCGGCACCATCTACCGAGGCGATGTTCAGTGCTGCGGCCATCGCCGGCCCCTGGTCCTCCAGGTGTTTGCGTCCGGCCCGGGCCATCGCCGAGAGCAGGCGTGTCTGGGCCGGATCGGTGGACAGCCCGGGGGCCTCCTGCCCTCCTTCGGGGGCCGGGGCGATGGCGTCCCGGCGGGGCGGCTCCTGCAGGCTTTCGACCACGGCCTGGAACAGCGGGGACGCCAGCCCCGCCTTCTCGGCGGCCCGTTCAACGGAGATGGCTGACATCCCCCCGACCACCAGGTCCCGTGCGGTGTCCCGGGCGGCCGCCAGGAGGTCCGCTCCCATCCGCCGGGCCATTTCCGGGGCGCTCATCCGCGCATCCTCGCCGACTTCGTCGTCCGCCACCGCAGCGGTTCCCGCGGCGGCAGGAGTCTGGGCAGCGGCGGAGGTCACCGCATCGGGAACGGCACCGGTGGTCGCGTCGATGGCCTGGCGTCCGGCCGCCTTGCGGTCGGTGTGCCGCAGGCCGATCATCGCCGTGGAGACCGGCGAAACGACGGTCTGCGTGTAGTAGCGGGCCTCGATGGCGGTGGCTGTCTCCACGTCGACCTGTGCCCCTTCCACGGCGGCGGCGAGGATGGCGCGTGGCGCCGGGTTGTGCAGCGCGTCCGGGCGGCCGCGCAGTCGGGCGGGCAGGAACTGCAGGATCTCGGTCAACGCGTTCCGGCCGGGTCCGGTGGGAACCTGCGGTGCCCCGTCGGGAAAGACGTAGCCCTCGGCGTCCCAGGGCTGGCGCGCCACGGGATGCTCCCGGATCCACCGTCGTGCTGCCGGCAGCAGGTGTTCCTCGGTCTCGAGCGACTCGTCGATGATGCCCAGTTGGAGCCCGTCCCGGGCGCCCACGATGGTTCCGCTGAGCAGCAGTTCGTCCAGGGCGCGTTCGATGCCGAGCAGCCGGGTGGTGCGCAGGACGCCTCCGGCGCCCGGGCAGATCCCGAAATCGACTTCGGGCAGACCGAACCTGTTGCCGGGGGCGTCCACGGCGATGCGGTGGTGGGTGGCCAAGGCCAGCCCCAGGCCGCCGCCGATGGCCGCCCCGTTCAGTGCGGCCACGACGGGGACCCCGGTCGTTTCCAGGCGGCGCAGCAACCGGCCCCACCCCCGGGCCAGCTCATCCACCGTCCGGGCATCCGCGGCGGTCGCCGCGGCCATCGCCTCCAGATCGGCGCTGGCGCAGAAACTGCTCTTCGCCGAGGTGAGGATGATTCCGGCGACGGAGGCGGGGTCCGCGGCCCGGCGTTCGTCGAGGGCATCCAGCCGTCGGGTCATCGAGGCGATGAAGGCAGCATCGAGCAGGTTCACCGTCCGTCCGGGGGCATCGAGGATCCAGGTGAGGATCCCGGCGTCGTCCTCCTGCTCGCGAATGGCCTCTTGCTCTTCCATGTCCATCCTCCGGTTCAGCTGCGTTCGATCAGGGTGGCGACGCCCATGCCGCCGCCGATGCACAACGTGACCACCGCACGGCGGAGCCCGGTGCGTTCGAGTTCATCGACCATGGTGCCCAGGATCATCGCCCCCGTGGCACCGAGGGGGTGGCCCATCGCGATGGCGCCACCGTGGACGTTGAGCCGGTCGTCGGCGATGGCGAAGTCACGCTGGTATTTGAGTGCGACGGCGGCGAAGGCCTCGTTGATCTCCCACAGGTCGATGTCCTCGGGGCCCAACCCCGCGGTGGCCAACAGCTTGCGGGTGGCGGGGGTGGGGCCGGTGAGCATGACCGTCGGATCCGCTCCGGAGACCGCGGCTGCGGTGATACGCGCCCGCGGGGTCAGCCCCAGGTCCTCGCCCACGGTTTCGGAGCCGATCAGGACCAGACCGGCCCCGTCGACGATGCCCGAGGAGTTGCCCCCGGTATGGACGTGGTCGATCTCCGGGACCCAATGGTATTTTTCCAGCGCGACGGCATCGAAGCCGCCATCGGTGCCCATCCGGGCGAAGGCGGGACGGATCGAGGCCAGCGTGTCCACGGTGGTCCCGCGGCGCAGATGCTCGTCGTGGTCCAGGACGGCCACCCCGTTCTGGTCCTTCACCGGCACGATCGACCGCTCGAAGTACCCGTGGTCCCACGCCGCGGCAGCCCGTTGCTGTGATCTGGCGGCGAAGGCGTCCACGGTCCTGCGGTCGAAGCCTTCGATCGTGGCGATGAGGTCGGCGCTGATCCCCTGCGGGACGTAGGAGGTGTCGAAGCTGGTGGCCGGGTCGAAGGCCCAGGCCCCGCCGTCGGAGCCGATGGGGACCCTGGACATGGATTCGACGCCGCCGGCGATGACCAGATGTTCCCAGCCGGAGCGGACCTTCGCGGCGGCAAGATTGGCGGCCTCCAGTCCGGAGGCACAAAACCGGTTGAGTTGGAATCCGCCGACGGTGTCCGGAAGTCCGGCGGCGATGGCCGCGATCCGGGCGATGTCGGCCCCCTGGTCGCCGATCGGGGTGACCACCCCGAGGATGAGATCGTCGATGCGTGATTCATCCAGCCCCGGATTGCGTTCACGCAGGGCATCGATCAGACCGGTGACCAGCGAAATCGGTTTGGTCCCGTGCAGGGCCCCCTGGCGACCGCGACCGCGCGGGGTGCGCACGGCGTCATAGATATAGGCTTCGCTGCTCATGCCAGCTCGGCTCCCTTCAGCGCATCCGTCCTGCGTGCAACATCGCACGGTGGTTCCATCGTAGGCGGTTCGGCTCCACGGGGGCAGGGTCGGGTGCTTCACCGGTCGGCGGCAGGGAAACCATGGCCCGGATCTTCTGCGGTGCTGCCTGCGACTTCGCGGGCGAGGCATTATGCCTGGCCGTCCTTCCCACGGGCCAGCCGTGGGCGGCGGCGAACCAGCTGGCAGGAGCCGCAGGTGAACTCATTGGAAGCCCGGGACCCGGTCGGCCGAAGGGCAGAAAAAGAGTCCAGTCGGGGTGACACCCGGCTGGACTCCGCTGTGGTGGAGCTTGGGGGAATCGAACCCCCGACCTTTTCATTGCGAACGAAACGCTCTACCAACTGAGCTAAAGCCCCGCGCGCATGAAATCACACGCTGATACCACGTCCGTCAGCTTAACGCACTCCAAGGGGTCAACACAAAACATGCCGGCCCCGGCTCAGCTATTGCGGCCGCGCGCAGCCACGATCCAGCGGTCGACTATGTCGTAACCGGCCTCCGGACCGGTCCTGCCGTCCTTCCGCCGGACCACCGTCACCGCATCCACGAGATTCGGCACGAGGCACACGTGGTTCGGGATGACCTGCAGGACCTCCCCATGGCCCGGAAGCCGACTTCCCGCCGGGTACTCCACGGTCCCGTGGTGCTCCGATAGTGCCGAGACATGCGCCCGTGGGGCACCCAGGATCCGCCCGAATCCGGTGGCCCAGGCGGGGCGGTCCCCTCCGAGGACCTTCGACCCGGCATCGAGCACCACCTGCCCACCGCCCTCGGGGCGGTCCCGCCGGGAGACGACCGTTGCCGCGACCGTCAACGCGATGTCCCCGACGTCGCAGTGGCCCATTTCCAGCTGCTGGGCATCGTTGAACACATAGACCCCGGGCCTGACCTCGGTGGCCGCGCCGGGCTCCGAGGCATAGGCCGTCGGGGTTGAACCGCCACTGAGCTCCAACCCTTCGAAGCCGGCGGCCCGCAGCGAACCGGCGGCCTGACGCAGAACCCGGGATTCGTCGTCCACGGCGCCCGCGGAGGCGCCGGGGCCATAGCTGTGCCCGGGGAAGGTGAACAAGCCCACGATGCGCAGCCCGGCCTCGCGGGCCGCCACGGCAACGGACGCGGCCTCCTGCGGATCCGCGCCGCTGCGGTGGTGTCCGCTGTCGAGTTCGATCATGATGCCGGCCGTAGCTGCTTCCTCGCCCAGTCGGGAGGCCAGGTTCCGTGCTCCTTCGAGGGAATCGACGCCGACGCGCAACCGGGTCCGTCGGGCCAGTGCCGCCAATCGGGGTGCCATCGGCTCGCCCACCCAGAGCGGATAGGCGATGAACAGGTCCTCCACGCCGGCGTCGGCGAAGACCTCGGCCTCCCCGAGGGTCGCTACGGTGAGTCCGGTTGCTCCGGCGGCCCGCTGCATGGCCGCGATCTGCAGGATCTTATGGGTTTTGGCATGGGGACGCAGTCGCTGTCCCCGTGCGGAAACGGCCCGCCCCAGCGCGTCGATGTTCCGGCGAAGGATATCGAGGTCGATCAGGACCTCGGGGGTCTGCAGCGTCGAGGGGACGACGGCGGGGAGCTTGCTGCCCCTAGCGGCTTCCATCACTGGTGATGCCACCGTCCTGTTTGAGCCCTTCGCGGGTGGCGACATATTGACGCTCGATATAGGCCTCGAGTTCGCTGCGCTCCACGCGCCAGACGCCCCGCCCGCCGACCTTGATGGCGGGGAGCTCGCCGCTACGGACCAGCGAACGAACCTGGGGCATGTTCACGCTCAACTCCTCGGCGACGTCTTCCAGACGCATGAATCTCATATCTCGAAGTTAGCCCGTGTTTGACGTCGTTTCCAGTCATTAGGAGCACGTGGGGACAATCAGGGGTCACGTCACGTAGGCCCGCAGGATTCCCTCTGGGGGAATCTCGCGGGCCATACTCGTAGTGGACTATTGGTTGCGGGGCTTCTTGGGCCGTACCGTTCCGGAAGCGCTGGTGGTGCCGCCGAACCGTCAACCTGACCTTCGAATGCTTGTGGCATTGCCCAGTTCCTCTCATCAATAGACCATTCGCCGGTCAGACCGCGCAACAGTATTGATTTTGATTGATCAATATGACTACTCTTGGATTCCGTTCGCGGAGAACGTTGGTCATTTTGACCGGCATCCGGCCGAGGCCATCCGCAGCACCCCAGCAAAGGAGCACCGGGTGACACCCGAGCGATATCAACTCGACACCACGGATCGCCGCATCCTGGCCGCCATGGACCAGGACCCGCGCATCCCGATCATGATGCTGGCCCAGCGGCTGGGCCTGGCTCGTGGGACCGTACAATCCCGCCTCGAGAAGCTGGCAGCCTCGGGTGCCTTGCGTCCCAACAGCAGTCGCGTCACCCCTGCCGCCCTGGGCCGCGGGGTCTCCGCCTCCGTCTCCGCGGAATTGGACCAGTCCAAGCTGGACGAGGCGATCGCTGCGTTGCGGGACATTCCCGAGGTGCTCGAATGCTTCGCGCCGGCCGGTGACACCGACCTGCTCATCCGGGTCGTGGCCTCGGACCCGGATGACCTGTACCGGGTCAGTGAGGTCATCCGTTTCTGCCCGGGCATCACGCGCACCTCGACGTCGATGTTCCTGCGTGAGGTCATCCCCTACCGCACCACCGGCCTGCTCCACGAACCCTGATCCGTCGAAAGGCAGTGGGTTTCAGGCCCCGGAGCGTTGATGCGCTGCGCGGACCACGCGGTCCACCATGCTCTTGAAGATGACCCCATGGAAGGGCAGAACCCCCAGCCAATAGAGCCGACCCCATAAGCCGCGGGGGAAGAAGATCGCCCGCTGACGGTACATGCTTCCGCCCCCGGGCGCCGGCTCGACCCTCAACTCCAGCCAGGCGCCACCGGGCACCTTCATCTCGGCGCGCAACAGCAGTGACTTCCCGGGCTCGATGGCCTCGACGCGCCACCAATCAACGACGTCATTGAGCATGAGGTTCGTTTGACTCCTGCGCCCACGACGCAGCCCGACACCACCGGCCAGCTTGTCCATCCAGCCACGGACCGACCAGGCCAGGGGCATGGAGTACCAGCCGTTATCGCCACCGATGCCCTCGATGACCTTCCACACCTGCTCGGGGGAAGCGTCGGAGGCCCGTTCCCGGTCGTCGGTGAAAACGGTCCGCCGGGCCCATTCCGGGTCACTCGGCAAGGGTTCGGCCGGCTCCGCCAGTACTTCGGCATTGGCCCAGGACGTCTCCACGGCCCCCGCCTCGATCTTGATCAGAGCCAACTCCACCGACCGCTCATAGCCGGTCAGGCCGCCCTCGGGAGGAGAAATCAGATCATCGATGCGCCGGTCCTTCACCACGCAGTCATGCTGCAACGACTCCACCAGCGGGATGGCCAGTGCGCGGGGAATGGGCGTGACCAGATTGACCCACTGGCCGGCGAGCCACGGGGTGAGCACGGGCAGCGCAATCACCCAGGGTTGGCGCAGACCCGCGACCTTGGCATAACCGCGCATCATCTCCGAATAGGTCGGGGCGTCGGGCCCGCCGATATCGAAGGTTCCGGCGGCCCCTTCGGGCAACTCGGCGGCATTGACCAGATAGTAGAGCGCGTCCCGGACGGCGATGGGTTGGACCCGGTTCCTCACCCAGCGGGGCGCGGGCATGACCGGCAGGACGTCGGTGAGGTGCCTGACCATTTCGAAGCTGGCGGATCCTGAGCCGATCAGTAGTCCGGCTTGCAAGACCACCGTTGGGGTTCCCGAGGTGGAGAGGATCTCACCCACCTCCTTGCGGGAGGCCAGATGGCGGCTGAGCTCACCTTCGGGGTGGAGCCCGGAGAGGTAGACAATCCGCTTCAGACCAGCTTCGCGCGCGGCCTGGGCCACGTTGAGCGCACAGCTACGCTCGATTCGTTCGAAGGAGGCGTCCCCACCCATGGAGTGCACCAGATACATCATGACGTCGACCCCCTCGACCAGCTGCTGCGCGGCCCGGGCGTCCTCGAGGGCCCCTTCGACGACTTCCACCTGATGGGCCCACGGAATATCGCGGAGCTTGGCGGGATTGCGGGTCAGCACCCGCACGGTGTGCCCCCGTTCCAGCAATAGCGGAACCAACCGGCCCCCGACGTATCCGGTGGCTCCGGCCACGGCAATGCGGCTCATCTGCTTCTCCTTCGTCGGTGGTGCTCTTGAAAACTGGTGGTTCAACGAACAGCTGTCACGACCGCGCGACCTCGGCTGCCGGCCCGTGCGTGACCAGTCGTGCCGCCACGACGGCTACCAGGACGAGGGCTGCGGCACTGGCCGCAGTGACGGCCACGGGGGTGGATTCCAGCCCGCCGTCGCTGCGGCCGACGGTGATCCAGACCAATCCCCACGCCAGCGCCACACCGGGTCCCAGCCGACCGCGCGAGTACACCGCGGTTCCCACGCCGATCGCTGCGACCACCAGTAGGACGGCACCGGCGATGACCGGCACCGGAAGCCCGAAACCCGTGAACCCGGAGGAGGCCAGCAAGGCCGAGACGTTGGCCACTGCGGCCACCGACACCCACCCCAGATAGAGGCCAAACGTGCCACCGAGAACAACCCGGTCCAGCAGATTGGACTCCGGGGTGCGCCGCAGGATCACCAGGATGACGCACAGCGTGGCCAAAAGGGCGAAGATCACCACCACGCTGACCCCCAACCATCCCAGTTGGACCACCCCGAGCCACAGGGCGTTGAGCAGGCCGGACGCCGCCGCCCATCCTCGGAGCTTGCGGTGAAGGGCATCATCCCGCCGGGAGGGCAGGAACTGGACCACGGCGTAGAGCAGGAGGCCGAGATAGATGATGCTCCAGATCGAAAAGGCACCCGACCCCGGTGCCAGGATGGTGCCATCCGCTGACAGCCAGCCGTCCGCCACATCCTGCACCGACGTCCCGACCACGGCGCCGCTTCCGAGGAAGGCCCCGGCGATGGCCAAGGCCATGGCGGCAGCCGTCAGCAATGGGGCCAGGGTGCCCGAGCGTGCTGTCGTGGTCGGCATTCTTCGCTCCTGCTTCATCGTCTCCAGAGGAGTCGCACTCGACAAATGGTGATTCATGCACAAGTATGTAGCTAGATTTTCTTATTATCAAGTAAGGCTGGACCCATGGCAGAGAATGAGCAACCCACCTCCCCGGCGAGCCGAATGCACCCGGCATCAGTGCACCTGCGCAGGATCCTGGTGCTCAATGACGTCATGGAATACCGCATGCGGATGCACCTGAAAACAAACGACACCGATTTCCAGGCCATGCAACAACTCATGCAGCTGGGGCCGCTGACACCCTCGAAATTGGCTGGGGCCCTCCACCTGACCACGGCGGCCATCACCAGCGTCATCGACCGGCTGGAAAAAGCGGGCCATGCCGAACGCGTCCCCCACCCCACCGACCGCCGCGGGGTCCTGGTCAAACCCACCGACTCCTCGGTACGCGAGGCCATGGCGCAACTCATGCCGATGATCCTGAAAACCGACTCCCTGGTGCGGGAGATGGACGACAAGGAACAGCAGGCCGTCACCCGCTATCTGCAGGGAGCAGCGGATGCCGTACAGGAACGGATCGACGCGATGGCCCAGGAACACCAGGAGCAGTCGGAGGAAACCGGCGGACCCACCACCGCCGGCCCCACCGCAAAGGCGAAGAAGACGGAGGATGGGACATGAGTACCGAACTCCATGAGTGGAAACACGCAGGCTCATCCGGAAGCGTGTGCACGAGGCCGCCTCCTGAATCAACCGGCATGGCGCCTTCGCCCCAGGAGGCCTCCCCCTCCTTCGACGAGATGGTGCAACGAATACTCGATGCGGAGCAACGGGCGGACCGTGCGGCACCGGGGTTGAACTCACGGAACTACGACGCCTTGTGCCGGCGACTGGAAGCCACCCTGCACGGCGGCAAGCGGACGCGACCCCACCTGGTCCACGTCGCCTTCCGGGCCTTTGGAGGCCGGGATCTCGAGGCAGCAGCCACACTCGGTGCCGGATTCGAAATGCTTCACGCCGCCTTGCTGATGCACGACGACGTCATCGACCGTGATTTCGTCCGTCGCGGTGTCCCGACCCTGGGAGCCGGGTATCGCGACGATGCACTGGCCCATGGACATGCCTCGGGGACCGCCGAACATGCAGGACATTCAGCCTCCATCATCGCCGGCGACATCCTGCTGGCTGGTTCCATTCGCCTGGCGGCCTTGGCCTCGGCCGGCTCCCCGAACGCCCGCACCATCCTCGACGTGGTGCATTCCGCGCTCCTGGCTTCAGCCGCCGGGGAACTCGATGACCTGGTGTTCTCCCTCTCCCCGGCCAGGACACCTGAATCCGATGTGCTGAACATGGAACGGCTCAAGACCGCCATCTACTCCTTCGAAGCCCCGCTGCAAGCCGGGGCGTTGCTCGCTGGCGCGCCGCCACGTCTGGCGGCACGGTTGGGCGGGTTGGGCCGGAACCTGGGAACCGCCTACCAGATCATCGACGACGTCCTGGGGACCTTCGGGAACCCCCAGGAGACCGGCAAGTCCATCGACTCGGACCTACGCTCGGGCAAACGCACCGTGCTGACGGCCCAGGCGGAAGGCCACCACGGGTTCCGCTACGCCCGGGATGCCTACGCTGCCGGTCGTGCCGGCATCGAGGAGGTGCGTTCGGCGTTGGCCGATAGCGGCGCCGAACCCCGAGCCCGGGCCCTCGCGTCGAAGTTGGTCACCTCCGCCTTGAACGAGGCACGGGGTCTCGAGCTGACTCCGGCGATCCTCGACGAGCTCGCCACGATCGGCGAACATGTCCTGAATCGGAAGAAGTAGTCATGAGCATCGAGGACCTCTCCAAATACTCCGACGCGGCCGGCCGAAGTGCCGGCGTCGTGATTTCCCGCTATTCCTCCTCGTTCGGTCTCGCCTGCCGGATGCTGGGCCCCCGGGCCCGCCGGGACATCGAGAACATCTATGCGTTGGTTCGTGTCGCCGACGAAGTGGTGGACGGCGCAGCGGCTGCCGCCGGTCTGGATGTCGTCGCCGTGGGCGAGCAATTGAACCGCCTCGAACAGGAGACCGAGCTGGCGATGCTGTCGGGGTACAGCACCAACCTGGTGGTCCACGCCTTCGCCGGCACGGCCCGGGACTGCGGGATCCAGGCAAGCCTGACACAACCGTTCTTTGCGTCGATGCGAGCCGACCTGACGGTCACCCGGCATGATGCCGACTCATTGGAGGAATACATCTATGGTTCCGCCGAGGTGGTGGGACTGATGTGCCTGCGCGTCTTCCAGACCATGCCCGGAGCCAGCAAGGGCCACGACCAGGAACTGGAACGGGCGGCACGCAGCCTCGGATCAGCCTTCCAGAAAGTCAACTTCCTGCGCGATCTGGCGGCCGACGGCGAGGAACTGGGACGCAACTACGTTGCCGCCTCCGGCACCGCGCCCCTCGACGAGGCGGCCAAGGACCATTTGATCGCCCAGATCCGCTCGGAACTCATCGAAGCGCAGGCGGGCCTTCCCCTTTTGGCCCCCGGCGCCCGGCGGGCCGTTGGCTTGGCCCACGGGCTGTTCGTGGCCCTGGTCGATCGGCTTGACGCAGCTCCCGCAGAGCACCTGCTCCAACGCAGGATCCGGGTCCCGGGAGCCGAGAAAGCTTCGATCGCGCTGCGTGCCATCGCAGCACGGTCCCCGCGCAAGGCAAAGGCAGTTTGATGAGCTGGACTTCATTCCGACGTCGTGCCGCACGACGCTACTACGACCCCGCCGCCCGGGCCGCACGACGAAACAGGCGCGGTCCCACCGGCTCGGCCCCCACCACCGGCCCTTCGTCCCCGACGGGCCAAGCAACCCGCAGGATCGTGGTCATCGGCGGCGGCATCGCGGGGCTGGCCACCGCTGGCCTATTGGCCCGCGACGGTCACGACGTCACGCTTTTGGAACGCGGGGAACAACTCGGAGGACGGGCCGGACGCCATGCGGTCGACGGCTTCACCTTCGATACCGGCCCCTCCTGGTACCTCATGCCCGAGGTCATCGACCACTGGTTCCGGCTCATGGGAACCAGTGCCGACGAGCAACTCGACCTCGTGAAGCTCGCCCCCGCCTACCGCACCTTCTTCGAGGCGTACCAGGAGCCGGTGGACGTGCGCACCGGCCGAGCCGACGTCGAGGCACTTTTCGATTCCATGGATCCCGGGTCCGGGCAGAAGCTGCGGTCCTATCTCGAGTCAGCGGAACTGACCTACTCGCTGGCCAAGAAGCACTTCCTCTACGACGACTTCCGCACCTTGGCGGGGCTGGCCCACCCCATGGTGCTCCGCCATGGGGTGGACATGGCCCGGCTGCTGGCCACGAACCTCAACGCCTTCATCAGCGCAAGGTTCCGCGACCCGCGCCAACGCCAGTTGCTCGGATACCCCGCGGTCTTCCTGGGGACCACCCCCTTCAAGGCGCCGGCGATGTATCACCTGATGAGCCACCTGGATCTCGCCGACGGCGTCCTCTACCCCAAGGGCGGATTCGCCGCCCTCGTCGATGCCATGGAAGCCATTGCACGCGCCGCAGGCGTCACGATCATCACCGACGCCACCGCGCAACGGATCACCACCCGTGACGGGTCCCGCCGGCGTGCCGTGGTCGATACCGTGGAATACTCCGATGCCGCCGGGGCCCGGCAGGTAATCCAGGCCACCGACGTGGTGGCCGCCACCGATTTGCACCATGTCGAGACCACGCTGCTTCCGCCCGGAAGGCAGAGCCACCCCGAACGGATGTGGCGGCGGCGCGACCCGGGCCCCAGTGCGGTACTGGTCTGTCTGGGGATCCGTGGAAACCTCGATGAATTGGTCCACCACAACCTGCTCTTCACCGCCGACTGGCGGGAGAACTTCGGCCGGATCGACGCCGGGGAGGACCTGGCCTCGCAGACATCAATCTACGTCTGCAAACCCAGTGAAACCGATGCCGGTGTTGCCCCGGCCGGGCACGAGAACCTTTTCATCCTCGTCCCTTCCCCGCCCGTTGAGGCCTGGGGTGCCGGTGGCGCCGACGGCACCGGGGCGCCCATGGTGGAACGGGTGGCCGACGCCGCCCTCGACCAGCTCGCCGAATGGGCGGAGATCCCCGACCTGCGTGAGCGGATCGTCGTGCGGCGCAGCTACGGTCCCGGGGATTTCGTGGAGAACTTCAATGCCTGGAAGGGCAGTGCACTGGGTGCTGCCCATACCTTGCGCCAGAGCGCCTTCCTGCGGCCGGGGATCCGCAGCGCCAAGGTAGACGGTCTGTTCTACGCCGGAAGTTCCGTCCGCCCCGGCATCGGGGTCCCCATGTGCATGATCAGCGCCGAACTGGTCCTCAAGGCCATCCGCGGGCAGACGTTCCGGGGCGCGTTGCCGGTGCCCGGGCCTCGAACGACCAGGGCGAATGCCGAATCCCCGGCGAGAACGGCATGACCTATCTGCTGATCCTGTTGTTTCTGCTCGGCTGCATGACGCTGCTCGATGCCCGCTTCGGCCTGTTCTTCTGGTCACGCCCTTGGAAGGCGGCGCTCGTCCTGGCCCTGGGCATCGTCTATTTCCTGAGTTGGGATCTATGGGCCATCGCTGCGGGCATCTTCCTGCACCGCGACTCCCCCTTGATGACCGGCATCATGCTGGCCGACCAGCTTCCCTTGGAGGAGCCGGTCTTCCTGCTGTTCCTGAGCTACCAGACCATGATCGCGTTCACCGGATGCATTCTCTGGCTTCGCCACCTGGCCCGGGACAAGACAGGCCACCGGGCCACCGTGCAGGAAGGACCGGTGGGCTCGTGAGCTATCTGGCACTGAACTACTTCTTTCTGGGGCTGTCCCTGCTGACACTGCTCGGGGCCTCCCTGGCCCGTCGGCTGGATCGCCGTCGGATGACGGCGATGTTGGTCGGTGTCTTCGCCCTGTTGATCCTGACGGCAGTCTTCGACAACGTCATGATCGGCTCAGGGCTTTTCGACTACTCCTCCGAGACGCTGGCCGGGCCGAGGGTCGGTCTGGCTCCGTTGGAGGACTTCGCCTATCCTCTGGGGGCCGCCATCCTGCTGCCTTCGGCTTGGTTGCTGTTGGATCCCCGTCCCCGAAAGGACCCATGAAGGACCTCATTGCCACCTCCCGCCCCGTCTCGTGGGTCAACACCGCCTACCCGTTCGCGGCTGCCTACCTGCTGGCCACGGGTGGCATCGACTGGATCCTGGTGGTGGGGACACTGTTCTTCCTGCTGCCGTACAACCTGGCGATGTATGGGATCAACGACGTCTTCGACTACGAATCGGACCTGCTGAACCCCCGCAAGGGCGGGGCCGAAGGGGCGGTCGTGGATCGAACCCGGCACCGGACGATCCTGTGGGCCTCGGCGTTGTTCGCGCTGCCCTTCGTCCTTGCCCTGGCCACGCAGGGCGGTTGGCCCGCCAACCTGGTCCTGCTGGTGTCCTTGTTCGCCGTCTATGCGTACAGCGCCCCGGTGTTCCGGTTCAAGGAACGCCCCTTCCTGGATTCGGCCACCTCCAGCATCCACTTCGTCTCCCCTGCCCTGTACGGGCTGGTCCTGGCCGGGGCCACCTTCACCCCCGGGCTGTGGTGTCTTTTGGCGGCCTACTTCCTTTGGGGGATGGCCAGTCATGCCTTCGGGTCGGTGCAGGACATCGTCCCGGACCGTGAGGCGGGCCTGGGCTCGGTGGGCACCGTGCTCGGCGCCCGCCCGACCGTCGTCGCCGCTGCCGCTGCCTATGTTGCCGCCGGACTGTTGATGCTAGCCAGTGCTTGGCCCGGGCCCCTGGCCGGGCTGTTGGCCTTGCCGTATGCGGCCAACGTCCTGCAGTTCCTGCGTGTTGACGATGCCGGATCGGGGGTCGCCAACCGGGGATGGCGCCGCTTTTTGTGGTTGAACTACTTCACAGGGTTCTGCGTGACCATGCTGCTGATCTGGTATGTGGGGATCCGATGAGTTCGATCATGTGGTTTCGCGACGACCTACGCCTCGCCGACAACCCCGCCCTCCTGGCGGCCACCGACGACGGCGGGGTCGTGGCCGTTTACATCCTCGACGAGGAATCGGAGGGGCTGCACCCACTGGGTGGGGCCGCCCGCTGGTGGCTGCATCAGGCCTTGACCGGTCTGCACAGCGATCTCGCGGACCGGGGCATCCAATTGGTGTTGCGCCGTGGCCCGGCGGCCACGGTCATGTCGGCTCTGGTGCAGGAGCTGAACCCGGAGAGCATCTATTGGAACCGCAGGTACTGGGAACCAGAACGGGTAGTGGATACGGCGGTCAAGGAGAACAGTCGGGTCGCCGGAGTCCATGCCGAGAGCTTCCAGGCCTCGCTCCTTCACGAACCGTGGAAGGTCACCACCGGTCAGGGCGGGCAGTACCGGGTCTTCACGCCGTTTTGGAACCAGCTCAAGAAACTGGACTTCCGACACCCGATGGAAGCCCCGTCAGTTGGCGCCAACCCACGTGATCCGCGGCCGGGAAAGGAGATCCCCGCAATCGGTTCGGACGATCTGGCTACCTGGACACTGGTTCCTGCCGGTTCCACCTGGCCGGAAAAACTCGCGACCCATTGGAGCCCCGGAGAGGCCGCCGCCTGGCGCTTGCTGGAGGAGTTCAGCGAGGAGGCCGTGGCCGACTACGAAGAGGGGCATGATTTCCCGGGCATCGCCGGCACCAGTCGACTGTCGCCGTATCTTCGCTGGGGACACATCAGCCCCTTCCAACTCTGGCATGCCCTCTCCGAGGCTCCCGGCCCGAGCACGGCTGGCGCTGCGGCCTTTCTGCGGCAGGTGGGATGGCGCGAGTTCTGCTGGCATCAGCTCTTCCACCACCCGGAATTGGCCCAAGCGAACCTACGGCGGGTCTTCGACGGCTTCGACTGGAGATGGCCGACGGAACCCGGGTCGGCCACACCGGCCCGGCTGCGCGGTATCCGCAGCCCGACGGCGACCACCGAGCAGGCCGTCTCGGAGGAACCCGTGGACGCCTGGAAGGCGGGGTGCACCGGGCTGCCCATGGTCGACGCGGGCATGCGTCAGCTGTGGGAAACCGGGTGGATGCACAACCGCGTGCGGATGCTGGTCGC
This sequence comes from Arthrobacter sp. 179, assembly GCF_052379645.1. Taxonomy (NCBI): domain Bacteria; kingdom Bacillati; phylum Actinomycetota; class Actinomycetes; order Micrococcales; family Micrococcaceae; genus Arthrobacter; species Arthrobacter sp. 179. Next base: position 33,873 of record NZ_JBQSYU010000001.1, read on the forward strand.
CAGCTTCCTGACCAAGAACATGGGGGTGCATTGGCAGGTCGGGGAACAATGGTTCTGGGAGACCCTGGTGGATGCCGATCAGGCGTCCAACCCGGCGAACTGGCAATGGGTGGCCGGTTCCGGCGCCGATGCTTCACCGTTCTTCCGGATCTTCAACCCGCAAACCCAAGCCAAGCGCTTCGACGCGAATGGCCGGTATGTCTCCCGCTGGGTCCCGGACGCAGCACTTCCCGACTATCCCGAGCCCCTCGAGGACCTCTCCGAGTCCCGTCGGCGGGCGTTGGCGGATTACGACCGGATCAAGAAGTCTAGCATGCATCGGGCTATTTGGCTCGGCGCAAGGTGGCCCCTGGAAGAAGGCCGGGTAGCGCCACCGCATGTAGAACATGACGACCACACCCAGGGCAAGCACCGCGATACCCAGGATGAACACCATCCCGAGCCCGGCGATGTTGCTTCCCGATCCGTACTCGGGGTCCATCGAGTCGACCGCGGTCTTGAAGAGCGCCTTCGACGTCGGTGACACCCCGCGGCAGGTCGCAGGCTCTTCGGCCGCAGCTGGAGCGCTGTTGAAAGGGCTGCTCTGCGGCCAGCACCAGGGCTAGGAGCCGGTGGCGCCCATCATCGACTGCATCAGATCGGGGTTGGCGGACTGGTAGGTCAGCCAGAGGATCCCGGCGCTCAAGGCCAGCGAAAGGCCGCCCCAGATGACCCCGAGCTTGGCCAGGAAGCGGACCTCGTCGCTCGGCATGGGGAGTTTGTCCGTCTTGAAATCATCGGCCAGACGCCCCATCCGCATCGCCGGGGATTCGGGGACGCGTTCGGTGAGCCCGGCCAGCGTGTTGGCGGCCCAGTCGGTGCGTCCGCCCTGCAGGCGGGCGATGGTCAGATCGTGCTTGCGATCCTGACGGAGCTGGATGATGCGATCACCATGGCGGGCCAGCAGGATGTCCTCGCCGAGATGCATCGTCCTGCCCGTTGCACGCTGCTGACGATCCGGTGCGACGCTCATGACCATGCTCCCTCCGAGTGAATCGACACTCCGTGAAATTCTTCGTACTATCAAAGTACGCCGCAAATCCGCGCCGACACGGTGAAGGGCGTTGGAAGGCGAGCAAACTCACAAGGGGGTGTGGGGCGCGCCGCCCCGCGGGGAGCGCCCACGTTCACCGAGCGGAAAAATGCCAGATGACCCCGATGGTCCAGACCGAACCGGCGAGCGCGGCGCAACCGAATTCGATGAGTATTCCGATCCCCGTGGACTTCAGTGTCCTCACGCTGGCGCGCATCGCGGATCCCAGGTTCCGCCTCCGGGCATATTCGGCCAGGAGCAGCCCGACACCGAACCCCAGGAAGAGCCCGACGATGGGGATCAGGAACATCCCGGCAATGCCTGCGGCCACGGCGAACAGGATCGTTCCCCGGGGGATCTGTTGGCTTTTGAGGCTGCGCCCGGTCAGGACCATCGACGCCGACCAGCCGGCCAGGGCCAGGACCATGCCCACCACCGCGCAGGTCCACGCCGCCGGGCCGCCGATGAACAGGGCCCATCCCAAGAGCGTGAGGATCGTCAGCAGGCTTCCCGGCAACACGGGATAGATCGTTCCTGCGACGGAAAAGACCAGCAAAAGGCCGGCGATGATGGTGACCAGGACCTGTGTATCCACGGTCCTAGTCTGCCAGCATCACCGGCCCGGAAACGTCTCGATCCTAGAGGTTGATCTTGACGTCGGCGTCCTTACGCAGCTTCTTCACCAGTGTCTGGGTGGCTTCGTTCTCCTTCTGCTGGACGAGCTGCTGCTTCAGCTGGGACTTGGCGTCCTTGTACTTGGGCATCTCCGGGGCGTCCTCACCGGATTTGCCCTGCTGCTTCTGGGCGTCCTCGGCCTTCTTATAGGCGGCCTTCAGCTCCTTTTCGCTGGGTTCGAAGGGACCGGCTTCCTTCTCGATGTAGCCTTCGACCTCGACCTGCTGCTTGATCTGCTTATCAACGGTCTTGCGCTCCATGCCCTGCTTCTTCAGGGCGGCCAGGAACTCCTTCTTATCCATCTGCTGGGACTTCGCCGCTTCGGTCAGCGCCTTGTCCATCTGCCTTTCGGTGGCTTTCACGCCGGCTGTCCTGGCCTTCTGGATCAGCAGTTCGGTGCCGACCATGCCGTCGGCGACCTGCTTCTTCATCTCCGTCTGGTCGGAGAGGTCCTGGCCGGACATCTGTGCCTGCATGGCCGCCTGCTGGAACTGGCTCTCGTAGACACGGGTGAACTCCTTCTTGGAGATGTCCTTGTCATTCACCGTGGCCACGACATCGGGAATGCCCTTCAGGTCCGGCGAGGGGGCGGCCGCCTGCTCACTGGACTGCGAGGAGGGTGCCGCGGACGAGCCATCGGCTTCTTCATTGCCGCCGCTACCGCAGGCAGTGACCAGGGAAAGCGACCCCACCAGTGCCAGTGCGGCCAGCATCTTCTTCTTGTTCACGTGCTACCTCCTGAGGATTTTGAATCTTGTCGAGGCTAGCAATGCGACCTGAACGTCCACTGAAGATCGCCCCCTCCACGGCAGATTTATGCTCTGGGCCAACTTCCGGCCCCTCCGGGCGGGGCCGGTTCTCCGCCGTGGCTGCTCCTCGCCGACGGCGGAACCAGCCCGCAACCATCGGATTGTTGAACAATCATTGTCTCTGGTGCATGCTGGTCGGACCAGCAACCGGACGGAGACCACGGTGCCCACCATCGACCTGAACAGCGACGTCGGCGAATCCTTCGGCGAGTGGAGCAAGGGCGACGATGCCGCCATGTTCCGCTCCGTCACCAGCGCCAATGTCGCCTGCGGCTTCCATGCCGGCGACCCCTCCACCATGGGCCGGACGTGCCGCGATGCCGTGGCTGCCGGAGTAGGCATCGGGGCCCATGTCTCCTATCAGGACCTGGCCGGCTTCGGCCGCCGCTTCGTGGACTGCTCCCCCGTCCAACTGGCCGACGACATCCTGTACCAGCTCGGGGCCCTCGATGCGGTGGCCCGTGCGGCCGGTGGTTCCATCAGCTACGTCAAACCCCATGGCGCCCTCTACAACGCCATCGTCCACCACCGTGAGCACGCCGAGGCCGTCGTCGACGCGGTCAAGGCCTTCGGCAACGATCTGCCCCTGCTCCTGCTGCCCGGATCCGTGGCACTGGAACGCGCCGAATCCGCCGGATTGCGTCCGGTCATCGAGGCCTTCGCGGACCGTGCCTATGATTCCGACGGGTCGCTGGTCCCGCGCCGCGAAGAAGGGGCCGTGCTCCACGATGCGGCAGCCATCAGCACCAACATGGTCCGGCTGGCCACCCGGGGCACCCTGACGGCCCGGGACGGCTCGACGTTGTCGATCCCCGCCGAGAGCATCTGCCTGCACGGCGACACCACCGGAGCCGTCGAACTCGCGGGCGCGGTCCGCCGGGGACTGGAGGAGGCAGGCGTGGACATCCGGCCGTTCGCATGAGGACGACGGCGCTGCGTTGGGCCGGCACGCGCACCCTCCTGGTCGAAGTCGGCACGCTGGAGGACGTCGTGGCCCTCCACCGCCGGTTGACCGATGCTCCGTTGCCCGGACAGATCGAGGTGCTCGCCGCGGCATCCACCGTGATGCTCGCCTTCGACACCCGCGCCCACGCCCTGGCGGCCCCCGCCGCCCTGGACCGGTTGGATGACGGGCCGTCGACCACGGTGGGCGGACGCGAGATCACCGTGGACGTGGTGTACGACGGCGATGACCTCGCCGAGGTCGCCCGGATGACCGGACTGGGCGCCGACGGGGTCATCGCCGCCCACACGGCCCAGCTCTGGACGGCCGCCTTCGGTGGTTTCGCGCCGGGTTTCGCCTACCTCCACGGGGACGACGCGTCCTTGGAGGTGCCGCGTCGGCAGTCCCCACGCACGGCCGTGCCGGCCGGATCGGTGGCCGTGGCGGGGAGGTTCTCGGCCATCTACCCGGCCCGGTCCCCGGGTGGGTGGCAGCTGATCGGCCGCACGCAGGCCGTGATGTGGGATCTGGACCGGGACCCTCCGGCGCTGGTCCGGCCCGGGGACCGGGTCCGCTACCGTGCCGTCCGTGAACTCGTTGAGCTCCACCCGACGGCCGGCACCCCCACCCCACGGGCCGAAGACACCGGAGGCGCCGAGGCCTCCGACACCTCCCTTCTTGTTCTTTCCCCGGGACCGCAGTCCCTGATCCAGGATCTGGGCCGCCCGGGGCTGGGCGATCTCGGGGTTCCGGCGGCAGGTGCCGCCGATACCGCCTCGGCCCGGCAGGCCAACCGGCTGGTGGGAAACCCTGCCCACGCGGCGGTGGTCGAAACCCTGGTGGGAGGACTGCGGATCCAGGCCTGCGGCGAGCTGACGCTGTCCTTGACCGGTGCCGCCGAGACGGCGACGGTCTCCGGACCCCACGGCCGACGGCCCGTGGCGGCCCGCGCACCCTTCGCCCTCCACGATCACGAGGTCCTCACGGTGCAGGCCCCGACCAGCGGATTACGCAGCTACCTCGCGGTCCGCGGCGGGCTGGTGGCCGAGGCGGTGCTGGGCAGCCGTTCGGCGGACACGTTATCGGGCCTCGGCCCGGCACCACTGGTGTCCGGCACCTCGGTGCCGGTCGCTTCCGTGGCCCGCGGGCATATCGTCACCCACCCCGAACCCTCCGTCCTGCCCCGGCCCCGGGAGGGCACCGTAAATCTGCGCATCACCTCCGGCCCCCGGGCCGACTGGTTCGCCCCTGACGCCATCGATGCCCTCTGCCGCCACCCATGGTCCGCCGGAAGCCAGTCGAACCGGGTCGGGCTCCGCCTGGAGACCGGCGACCGGCAAACCCCCGTGGAACGCATCCGGACCGGCGAGCTGTCCAGCGAAGGCACGGCCACCGGCTCCCTGCAGGTTCCCCCCTCGGGGCTGCCCGTCCTCTTCCTCACCGACCATCCCGTCACCGGCGGGTACCCGGTGATCGCCGTCGTCGTCCCCGAGGACCTGCCGGCCGCAGCCCAGGTTCCCCCGGGTACGTCCATCCGCTTCACCGTGGTGGACCCCGACACCCTGCTGCCCCGACCACCAGCCAGGAGCCGGGAGCCATGACGCCTCCAGTTCATGAGCACGACGGCGCTGGCTCCCGTCACGCCCACACGGGGGCGTGGATCGCCGCGGTCCTTCGCCGGCGGATCGCAGCGGGCCTGCTGACCCCGGGGTCGAAGCTCTCCGAGCAGAAGCTCTCGGTGGAGCTCGGTGTCTCGCGCAACACCCTGCGGGAAGCCTTCGGGACACTCGTCGCCGAATCGGTGGTGGTGCGGATCCCCAACCGCGGGGTCTTCGTGGCCTCCCCCGGAGCCGAGGACGTCCGGGAGATCTACCGGGTGCGCCGGGTGATCGAACCCTCCGCCGTCCTGTGGGGCACCCCTGCGGAACGGGAACTGGAAGCCATGGACGCCATCGTCCGCCGGGCCGCGGAGGCCCGGGACGCCGGGTCGGTGCCCGGGATGGCTGACGCGAACCAGGCCCTGCATCAAGCGGTCATCGCCCTGACCGGAAGCCAGACGCTCCAGGTGCTCATGGACCGGGTGCTGGCCCGGATGAGACTGGTCTTCCACACCATGTCCACGACGCCGGATTTCCATCCGCACTACGTGGAACGCAATATCGGCCTCGTGGCCTGCCTGCGGGCCGGCCGGCCGGAGGAGGCGGCCCGGATGCTGCGCGATGGCCTCGATGCCGCCGAGGGGGAAATCCTGGCCCGCATCGAGGCCCGGGCCCCCGATCCGGAGGTCCGCCATCGCGCAGTGCCGGTCACGCCAATACGAAATAAATAGGTCTATCAAATAATTGATAACTAGAATATCGTACTACTTGAGACGAACGCAGTCCCACACCAGACCTGACTCACCCGGAGCAGGCACCGAAATTTCGTCCGCGACCGAAGAGGAAGTTTTGCGATGTCACAGGAAGCCAGCACGCCACAGGAATCCGGAGCAAACCAGGTCAGCGACTGGTCGGATCTGGGCCAGCAGTTGTGGTCCTATCTCACCGGACGCGGCGCAGCCGTGAACTACACGCTCGTTGACATGACCGTCGAAGTCCCCCGGGACATCGGTCCGGACGCACCTCGTGCGACCTGGAAGTTCGACGGCACGCTGCGGGTCACCACCAGCGATGATCAGGCCGTCGGCTCGGACCCCCACCGGGATCGGTGATGATCCGATGAGACTGGATATGGACCTCGCCTTCTCAGTCACCGTCCCGGCGACCGATACCGAGCCGGAGTCCACGGTGAACGGAACCATGAAGGCCAACGGGACCGAGGTGGTCATCAGCACCGACACCCCCGATCTGTACCGGATCGGTCCGCGTGCCGATCTGCGCTCGGTCAGGGGATTCGCCAAGGAGCTCAGCGAGTGGGGCCTGAGTGTTTCACTGGCTTCACCCGAAGGGACCATCGTGTCGCTGGGAGCCGTCAAGGCCAATGCCGCACAGCGGCTACTCACCAGATCGGCCCACATCCGGCCGGGAAAGGACGGGACTTGGTCCGCGCTGCTCCGCGGTTCCCCGGGCGATCCCGCACAGAGCCTGGTTCCCCCGGGAACACCCTTCCCGCTCTCGCCCACGTTCCAGCGCAACTACCGGATGCGACCGACGACGACCCACTACACCTATGGTGGCGGCCGCCCACGGTTGATCTTCGTGAAGGACGGCGAAGCCTGGGACGGGCGCCCGGCGCAGGTCTTCGACCTGAGCGTAGAAACCACGGTGATCGGCGGCAACGCCGAGGCCGAACTCCGGCTACCGCAGACCAGCGATGCCCATGCCACCATCACCCACTCCACGGATGATGAGTACATCCTCACGGCCACCTCACCGGTGACCGGCAGCACCCGGTTGCCGGAGGGTGGCTCCTACACGTTGCGTACCGGCGCCCGCATCGGCATCGGCCCCTGGCGGCTGGTCTTCGTCCGCGAGGAATATGCCGACCATGGTCGCCCCCATGGCGGTCGGCAAGGCGGCGAGTTGGCCTACCAGAAGCCGCAGTACGATCACCGGTATGGAGCGGTCGAACACGACGCAATCTACGGACTGGGAGACCCGCGCGAGGACTAGCCCCGGGTGCCTCGCCACGCATGGCGCGGCGAGGCACCGGACATGCCCCACGACCCCGGCGGTGGTGTCGCGTGGACTCATTTGAACGGTACCCTCGAGCATGTGAAGTTTCTCAATGACGTCAACCCGTCCCATGACCTGACCTATAACGACACCTTCATGGTGCCCTCGCGTTCGGCCATCGCCTCACGCACGAGCGTGGACCTGACCACCCCCGACGGCATCGGAACCTCGATCCCGTTGGTGGTGTCCAACATGACCGCCGTCGCCGGACGGCGCATGGCGGAAACCGTGGCCCGTCGCGGAGGCATCGCGATCCTGCCCCAGGACATCAGCCGGGAGGCGGTCGACGACATGGTCGGCCAGGTCAAGGGCGCCCATACCGTCTTCGAAACCCCGATCACCGTCCAGACCACCGATTCCGTCTCGACCGCCCTGTCCCTGCTGGGGAAGCGGTCCCACGGGGCCGCCGTCGTCCTCAACGGCCACGAGCCGGTGGGCATCGTCACCCTGGGCGACTGCCAGGAGGTCGACCGCTTTGCCCGCATCTCCGAGGTGATGAGCGAGAACATCGTCACCGCTTCGGTCGACGAGGACCCGCGCGCCGTCTTCGATACGATCGCCGAACGCCATCTGTCCATGGTTCCCATGCTCGAGGACGGCCGGCTGGCCGGGGTGCTGACCCGCAAGGGCATCCTGCGCTCGACCATCTACTCCCCCGCCGTCGACCCGCAGGGCCGGCTCATGGTCGGTGGCGCCGTGGGCATCAACGGGGACGTGGGGGCCAAGACCACCAGCCTGCTCGAATCCGGCGTCGACGTCCTCGTCGTGGACACCGCCCACGGCCACCAGGAGAAGATGATCGAGGCGCTGCCGCAGGTCACCGCCGCCCGGGATGAATTCGCCGAACGCACCGGCCGTCGGCTGAAGGTCGTGGCCGGGAACGTCGTGGCCGCCGAGGGGGTGACCGATCTGGTCTCCGCCGGGGCGGACATCCTGAAGGTCGGCGTCGGCCCGGGGGCCATGTGCACCACCCGCATGATGACCGGGGTGGGACGCCCCCAGTTCTCGGCCGTGCTCGAATGCGCGCAGGCTGCCCACGAATCGGGGGCCGAAGTCTGGGCCGACGGCGGGGTGAAGTACCCGCGCGACGTCGCCCTGGCCCTGGCCGCGGGCGCCGCCAGCGTCATGATCGGCTCCTGGTTCGCCGGAACCCACGAATCCGCGGGCGACCTGGTGGTGGACCCCCACGGCCGCTCCTATAAGGAAAGCTTCGGGATGGCCTCCGCCCGTGCCGTGCAGAACCGTACCAAGAGGCAGTCGGCCTTCGACCGGGCCCGTTCGGGACTATTTGAGGAAGGCATCTCGCATTCGCGGATGTACCTCGACCCGGCGCGTCCCGGGGTGGAGGACCTGGTTGATTCGATCATTTCCGGCGTCCGTTCCTCCTTCACCTACGCGGGAGCCGAGTCGATCGCCAGGTTCCGCGAACGTGCCGTCGTCGGCGTGCAGTCCAGCGCCGGCTATGAGGAAGGCCGTCCCCGCGAAACCTCCTGGTAGCCACCCGCTCCGGGCCGCCGGCCGGATGCGGGCCCACGGGCTTGACCCGTGGCCCCGGCAGGGATCTCATGGGTTCCATGGGCACTGAGGCACCAGCCATCGAAGTCGACGACCTGGTGGTCCGTCGCGGCCGGACCGTGGTCCTGGACGGACTGGGGTTCTCGGTCGGTTCCGGGGACGTGGTGGGGTTGCTTGGCCCCAGCGGCTGCGGGAAGTCGACCCTGCTGCGCAGCATCGTCGGAACCCAGCTGGTCCACGGCGGGAGTGTCCGGGTCCTCGGCGAGCCGGCCGGTTCCCGGCAGCTCCGCCGCCGGGTCAGCTACATGACCCAATCGCTGAGCATCTATGACGATCTCACGGTGCGGCAGAACCTCGAATACTTCCGCAAGGTCCTCGTCGCCCCCGGCGGGGACACCGACCGGGTGCTGGAGCTGACGGATCTGGCCGGTTCGGCCCATGAGGTCACCGAAAACCTCTCGGGTGGCCAGCGCAGCCGGGTTTCGCTGGCGGTGGCCCTGCTCGGGGACCCCGAGGTGATGATCCTGGATGAGCCCACCGTCGGACTCGATCCCGTGCTGCGGGCGGACCTCTGGTCCCTCTTCCGGCAATTGGCCGCGGACGGGGCCACCCTGCTGATCTCCAGCCATGTGATGGATGAGGCGACCCGGTGCGACCGGTTGCTGCTGATGCGCGAGGGCAGGTTCATTGCCGACGATTCCCCCGCCGGACTGCTGCGGAGCACGGGAACCGGGACCACCGAGGAGGCCTTCCTGACCCTGATCGCCGCCAACGACCCGCCGGCCACGGCCACCCCGCGGACCCGCGGACGGCATCGCCGGGCCCCGGCCGGTCAGGCCCCGGGAGGCAACCGGTGAGCCCCTCGGGCACCTGGGCGACCGCCGGACGCGTCCTGGCGCAGATCCTTCATGATCCACGCACGATCGCCCTCCTGCTGGTCGTCCCGAGCCTCCTGATCGGCCTGGTGGCCTGGATCTTCTCCGAGACCGACGTCTTCAGCACCATCGGGCCGGCCCTCATCGCGATGTTCCCGTTCATCGTCATGTTCCTGGTGGCGAGCATCAGCACGCTGCGCGAACGTCGTTCCGGGACCCTTGAACGGCTGTTGACCATGCCCCTGGGCAAGGGGTCCTTCGTGCTCGGCTACGCGTTGGCCTTCGGTCTGCTCGCGGTGGCGCAGACGGCGATCGCCGTGGCATTCTCGATCTGGGTCTGCGGTCTGGAGATCAACGGCCGGCTCTGGCTGCTCTTCCTGGTCGCGGTGGCCGATGCCCTGCTGGGCACCGCCCTGGGCCTGCTGGCCAGTGCCTTTGCCCGCACCGAGTTCCAGGTCGTGCAGTTCATGCCTGCCTTCGTCTTCCCGCAGATCCTCCTGGGGGACTCTTCCTGCCCCGCGCCCAGCTCCCGGACGTGCTGGAAACGATCGGGGACTGGCTGCCGCTCTCCCACGCCATGGACGCCCTGACCGCCGTGGCCACCGGTGACGAGGACTCCGGCTACATCGTGGTGCGGACCCTGTTCATCGGGGCGTGGATCGTCGGTTCCATCGTCCTGGGTTCGATCACCCTGCGCCGCCGCACGCCCTAGAGCCAGGGAACTTCGCCGCGGGTATGTTCGAAGACCAGTGAGGTCTGCGTGGAGGCCACCGCCGGATTGGCCGAGAGGTTGTCCAGGACGAACTGGCGCACATCGTTGGAATCCTTGACCGCCACGTGGATCACGAAGTCATCCGTTCCTCCCAGGAAGAACAGCTGCATCACCCCGGCCTTGCTGCGGATCTCCTCGGCGAAACTGGACATCAGGTGCCGTGCCCCGGGGCGGATCCGCACGAAGATCAGCGCCTCGAGCGCATGCCCGAGGACCTCCGGATCCAGATCCAAGGTGAATTTGCGGATGACCCCCGTCTCACGCAGCGCGTTCATGCGGGCCAGGCAGGTCGAGGGGGCGATCCCGAGCTCCTCGGCCAAGGAGTTGTTGGTCCGCCGCGAGTTCTCGGTGAGCATCCGCAACAGACCACGGTCGATATCATCGAGCTCGTAATGCCGACTGGTCCGAACATTCTTCGCTGTGGCCACGTCACACTCTTTCGGGCGGATGGAAATTACGGATATTCTCGATTGTACCGAAATAAAATCTGCGTCACACCCGAAGAACCGCAGGAAAGCCACCACTGTTTCGTACCGCCAGCCGTCGACCCCTGGAGAGGAAATCCGAGGGTCCGTCACGGCGTACAGACCCACCAAGGAGTCCTCATGATCATCGGCGTCCCCCGTGAAATCAAGAACAACGAGTTCCGCGTCGCCATCACCCCGGCAGGGGTCTCCGAATTCGTCGCCCAGGGTCACGAGGTCCTCGTCGAGACCGGCGCGGGCCTCGGCTCGGGCATCCCCGACGAACTCTACGTCGACGCAGGGGCGACGATCGCCTCGGACGCCGACGGGGCCTGGGCCGACGCCGACATGGTGCTCAAGGTCAAGGAACCCGTCGCCGAGGAATACCACCGCATCCGTGCCGGCCAGATCCTCTTCGCCTACCTGCATCTGGCCGCCTCGAGCGAGTGCGCCCGGGCCATCATCGACGCCGGCGCCACGGCGATCGCCTACGAGACGGTCACCGCCGGCCGGACCCTGCCGCTGCTGGCGCCCATGTCCGAAGTCGCCGGTCGGCTCGCCGCACAGATCGGGGCCTTCCAGCTCCAACAGCCCACCGGCGGCTCGGGCATCCTGATGGGCGGCGTGCCCGGCACCCGCCCGGCCAAGGTCGTGGTCATCGGTGGTGGTGTCGCCGGTGAAAATGCGGCGGCGATCACCTCCGGCATGGGCGCCGACGTGACGATCATCGACATCAGCCTGGCCCGGTTGAAGGAAATCGATGTCGCCTACAACGGTCGGATCAAGACGCTGGCCTCCACGAAGTTCACGATCGCCGGCGAGGTCGCCGCGGCGGATCTGGTCATCGGTTCGGTGCTGATCCCCGGGGCCGCGGCCCCGAAGCTGGTCACCACGGAGATGGTCTCGCATATGCGTCCGGGATCGGTGTTGGTGGACATCGCGATCGACCAGGGTGGCTGCTTCGAGGGATCGCATGCCACCACGCATGTCGACCCCACCTATACGGTGCACGACGCCGTCTACTACTGCGTGGGGAACATGCCCGGCGCCGTCCCGCAGACCTCGACGGTGGCGCTGACCAACGCGACCTTGCCCTACGCGCTACGGATCGCCTCCAAGGGCTGGCAGCAGGCACTACAGGACGACGACGGGCTCGCCAACGGCTTGACCGTGCACGACGGCCACGTCACCTTCGCCCCCGTGGCCGAGGCCCTGGGGCTGGCCCACACCCCGACCGCAGAGGTTCTCGCCGCAGCAACGAACCACGCGTAGGCCCCTCCGCCGCTGCTCCCCGTCGGGCCCCAGCCGCCTACCGGTCTAGGCTTGAGGCTGGCGGAAAGGAAAAAGATGTGGGAAGAATATGGACTGACGTGGGTTGATGCGGCACGGGTGGTGGTATCCGCCATTGCGCTCTACCTCGTGGTGCTGGGGCTGATCAGGGTCATGGGCCAGCGCACGATGGCGAGCCTGTCCAGCTTCGACCTGGCAGCCGCCGTAGCCCTCGGCGCCGTCGTCGGGCGGGCGATCCTCGGCTACACCCCGACGGTGGTCGCCGGCGCCCTGGGACTGGTCACCCTGCTGGCGCTGCAGGCGGTTACCGGTCAGCTGCGTCGGTTCCGGCGGGTCTCGGGAATGATCAACAACCGCGCGTTCATACTCATGGCCGGGGACGAGGTCATCCAGGCCAACCTGCGGCGGACCCACGTCTCCGAGCGGGAACTGGTGGCCCGGCTGCGCCAGGCAGGCATCCGCCACCGCACCGAGGTCGCCTGCGTGATCCTGGAGTCCACCGGGCAGATCAGCATCCTGCGTTCGGGGGTCCTGATCGAACCGCGGATGCTCGAAGGCGTCACGGGCGCGGATCTGGTCCCGGCCTCGTTCATGGCGGTCCCCTCCGACTAGGGGCAAGCCCCATGCTCTAGCCGTTCCGGCGCCGGTACCTGATCCACAGGACGGCCCCGGCCACCACCACGACCCCGGCCAACGCGATCCACTGCCAGCCGACCGCGATGGCCGCGTAGACCACCGCCATCCCCACCGTGGCGTAGATCAACGCCCACATCAGGCAGCCGACGATCACGGCGGGCAGGTAGCGCGACAACGGCATCCGGGACATCCCCGCGCTGGCGTTCACCGCGGTCTGGATCCCGATGGTGAGGAAGGACAGCGGAACCGCCAGGATCCCCCAGCGGGCGACGAAGCGCTGGGCCCGGCGGTAGATCGGGCCTTCCAGGACGTATTCGAAGCGGGAATGGCTCACCCCCGCGGCGACCCCGCGACCCACCCAGTAGGTCGTGTTCGCCCGCGCCATGGAGAGCAGGAAGAGGAAGAGGTACGCCCAGCCGAAGGGAGCCTCGCGTAACCAATCCATTCACCCAGAATACCGCCGAATCCAGGGCGTCCCGACCACGGCCGGACCCTTAGGGAACGGATTTGATCCGATACACCAGGGCGGCCGCCGCCAGACCGATGATCGCCGCCAAGACGAACAGGGCCATGTAGCCGCCGAGGAACTTCACCGCCAGCAACGCCAGCGCCGGGGCGACCACCTGGGGCAGCGCGGCCGCGACATTGACCACCCCCATGTCCTTGCCACGGGCCGCTGCCGAGGGCAGCACCTGGGTCAACAGCGCGAAGTCGACCGCGAGATAGGCCCCGAAGCCGATGCCCAGGACCGCCGCGCCGACCATCGCCGCCGGCCAGACCTGGAAGAACGCCATGATCAGCGCGGCGCAGGCGATCACCGCCGAGGCCCCGGCGACGAAGACCTTGCGCTGTCCCACCCGGTCGCTCCACCGCCCGGCCAGCACGCTGGTGATGACCACCATGACCGCGTAGAGCCCGGTCAGCACCAGCACCCCGGCGGCGGGATCCGGATGGTGGATCACATCGGTGAGGAAGAACAGCAGGTAGACGATGACCAGCTGGTTGCCCACGAACATGAGGAAACGGGTCAGCCAGGCCCAGCCGAAGTCCGGATGCTTCACGGGGTTGATCCAGAAGGAGCGCAGGAACCGGCCGAGCCGGAACGGCGGATGGTGCCCCGGAGGAAGGACCGGATCATCACGATGGGTCAGGTAGGGGATCACCCCGACGGCGATGGCCGCCGCGCAGATCCAGTATCCGACGGCAATGTTGCCGGAGATGACGAATCCGACGACGGATCCCCCGAGGATGCCCAGGGTCTGGCCCATGGCCGCCAGCCCGCCCACGGAAGCCCGCTGGGCGACCGGCACCCGGTCCGGGACCGCAGCGGTGATGGTCGAGTACATGGCGTTGCAGCCGGCCTGGACCAACGCCCAGCCGATCACCAGGGCGGCGACCGTGGTGGCCCCGGAAAGGAAGAGCATCGCCGCGGTGCCCAGCACCGCTCCGGCGAGGATCCACGGCGAGCGCCGGCCCCATCTGGAGGTGGTCCGGTCCGACAGGGCCCCGGTGACGGGGTTGGCGACCAGCGCGACGGCGGCACCGCAGGCGGTCACCAGGGTGAGGATGGCTTCCTTGTTCCCGGCGTCGATCGCCGTGGCCTGCAACCCGATCAGGATGTTGATGGGCGCGAAGAACGCGACGTTGATGACCAGGTTGACCATGATCGCCCCGGTCACCCAGCGGGCTCCGACGCGTCGGGTCGGCTCGATCAGTGCTTCCGCGGGGGAGGCGGCGGTCCCGGCCCCGGTGGCGTCCTCGTTCACGACTCCCCCGTTCACAGGACGCCTTGCAGCGCACCGGCTCCTACGGTTCCTACCAGGGCGATGATCAACAGCCACGTCAGGGGCTTGGCGAGGGAACGAGTTTTTTTCATGATGTCGCCATCGTATTCGCAACCGCCCCCTCCGCCCATTCCACGTCGCCCCCGGCGTACCGTGGGGGTCATGACCGACGACGTTTCCCCCAACACCCCCTTGATCGCCATCACCGGCGCCACCGGCAAGGTCGGTTCCCGGGTGGCCCGCCGCCTGGCCGGAACGGTGCGGTTGCGGCTGTTCTCCCGTGACGTCGAACGGGCCGAGGCCGCGGCCCGCGCGCTGCCCCGCACGACGGCGGCCGCCGAGGCTTCCGCGGCGGCCCTGGACTTCGCCGATCAGCCGGGGGCCGTCCGTGCCCTGGAGGGGGTCGACGTCGTCCTCATGGTCTCCGCGGAGGAGGCCTCCGACCGGCTGGCCCAGCATGCCGCGTTCATCCGGGCGGCACGGGCGGCCGGGGTGGGACAAATCGTCTATACCTCGTTCTTCGCCGCCGCCCCCGATGCCGTCTTCACCCTGGCCCGCGACCACTTTGCCACCGAGAAGCTGCTGGCCGATTCCGGGGTGCCGCATACGATCCTGCGCGATAACTTCTACCAGGACGTCTTCCCGCTCTTCGCCGGTGACGACCATCTTCTGCGCGGCCCGGCGGCCGAGGGCAGGGTTTCCGCGGTGGCCCGGGACGACGTCGCCGCGGTGGCGGCAGTGGTGCTCGCCGAAGCCGCCGTGGCCTGGGCCGCCGGGCGGGAACCGGTCCATGCCGGCCACACCTACGACCTGACCGGGCCCGAGGCGTTCGACCTCCATCAGGCGGCAGCGGTGATGACCGAGGTCACCGGGGTGCAGACCCGCTACCTCCACGAGACCGTGGCCGAAGCCCTGGCCTCCCGGGACGGTCTGGGTGCCCCCGACTGGCAGATGGACGCCTGGATCAGCACCTACACCGCGATCGCCTCCGGGGAGCTGGAACCGGTCAGTGCGGATGTCGAACGGCTGCTGGGCCGTCCGGCGCAATCGCTGCGCCGGACGTTGGAACGCCTGCAGGACTGACCGGCACCCGCCCCCGGCGACCGCGCCGGGTCCACGGACCACGAGAACCAGTACGAAAGGCCCTGCCATGTCCCCCACCAACCCTCCGGCCCACCGGCTGGCCATCCTCGACGACCATCAGGACGTCGCCTTGGATTTCGCGCCCTGGACCACGCTGGAGGACGTCGAGATCGTCGTCTTCCACGACACCCTGGCCACCGCCCGGGACACCGTGGAGGCCCTGGCGGGATTCGACATCATCGTCGCCATGCGCGAACGCACGGCCTTCGATGCCGAGATCATCGCCGGCCTGCCCGGGTTGAAGCTGCTGGTCACCACCGGAAAGGTCAACGCCTCCATCGACCTCGACGCCGCCACCGGGGCCGGCATCACGGTCTGCGGGACCGCCGGGTCCACCACCGCCACCCCCGAGCTCACGTGGGCACTGCTCATGGCCTGGATGCGGGATGTCCCGGCCCAACAGGCGTCGTTGCGGGCCGGCACCTGGCAAAACGGTACCGACGTCGGCTTCGGCCTCTGCGGCAGCACCCTGGGCATCCTGGGACTGGGCCGGATCGGTTCACGCATCGCCGCCTACGGGGCGGCCTTCGGGATGGACATCATCGCCTGGAGCCAGAACCTGGAAGCGGACCGGGCCGCCGCGGCAGGGGCCCGGCTCGTGGGTCGCGAGGAACTGTTCGCCTCCGCCGATGTCCTGAGCGTCCACCTGCAGCTCTCGGAACGCACTCGCGGACTGGTCGACGAGACGAATCTTCGCCTGCTGGGGCCCGCCGGGCTGCTGGTGAACACCTCACGGGCCGCGATCGTGGACCAGGAGGCAATGCTGCGGGGTCTGCATGAAGGCTGGCTGGGCGGCGCGGCACTGGATGTCTTCGACGTCGAACCGCTCCCGGCCGACCACCCGGTCATCGCCGCGCCGCGGACCGTGCTCAGCCCGCATCTGGGCTACGTCACCCGGCAGACCTACGAGGTCTTCTACGGGCAGGCCTTCGAGAACGTGAAGGCCTGGCTGGCCGGTGCCCCGTTGCGTCGGCTGAACTAGGACGCGCCCGGCGGCCTCCGAACCCCGCGGTTCCTCGATACGATGGATCCATGTCAGCAGAGGAACGCCGCGAGGGCCAGTGGGCCCCCCGCAACCGGGAATGGAAGTTGGCGCACCACCTGCTTCCCGCCTTCGTCATGGCCGGGTTCCTCATCGGGCTGGGGATCTGGGCGCTGGTCCTGCAATCGCTGCTCTTCGGGGTCCCCCTGGTGGCCTTCGGGATCGGGACCGTCGTGTCACTGTTCCGCGAATTCCGGCTGACCCCCGACGCCCGGCTTCCCGAGCTCAGCGCAGTGGACACCTCCAGCGGTTTGCGGGCCTCCACCCGTTTCGCCTACCGCCATAATTCGGCGGCCTTTGCCGCGGCCACGGTCGGACTCGGGGTCATCGGGCTGGTCGCCGCGCTGGCTGCGGTGGGGAAATTCGCGCTGTGGCACGCAGGATTCGAACGCTTCTGGACCATCGCCGGCGCCATCGTCCTGGGCGTGGCCGGATTCATGATCCTGCGCGAGGGCCTGCGGTTGCTGCGCATCGCCTCCGCCGAGCAGCAACCGGGGGTCTTCCTGACCCGGAGCCGTGTGGTGGTCTTCGGCCCCCTGGGGCTCGCCGAGATGTATTGGCGGGACATGGGCTCGATCAGCGCCGAGAACCCCCGCGGCCGCACCCCCCTGGGCCGGAGAGGCCCGGCGTTGGTGGTCCTGCGTGGCCGCGACCGGACGGCCTCCGACGGTCCGGAAGACCACGGCACCACCGCCCGCAAGGAGGTGGTGGTGCAGGTGGCGTACCTGTTGGCGGACCCGAACGTCCTGCATTCGGCCTTGGTGCACTATCTCGAGCACCCGGCCGACCGGCCCGAACTGGGAACGACGCTGGCGCTGGAGCGCCTAGCCGGCGTTCGGTGACACTCCGGGGTAGAGCAGGATGTCCCCGTCGCGGACCTCGACCTTGTGGATGCGGGCGTTGACGGTTGCCGGCAGGCAGAGTGCCTCACCGGTCTTGAGGCAGAAACGGGCCGAGTGCACGGGGCATTCGACTTCGCCGTCTTCGATCCAGCCTTCGGCCAGCGACGCGGTTTCATGGGTGCATTCGTCGTCGAGCGCGTAGAAACCACCGTCTTCGCTGTGGAAGATGGAAATATCGTTTCCGGTTCCCGTGTCATCGGAGTCGATGACCTTGGCCTCGCCTTCTTCGATGTCTTCGACCGGTCCCACATTGATGGGTTCGCTCACGGTGTCACTCCTTGGTTGGTGCAGCGGGACACCAATCGGGTCCCTGTCTTTCCAGTGTTGTCCAACGCCGTTCGCCGCGCAATGTGGCCCGTCACAACGGGGGCGCCCCCTCCGGGAAGCACCCCCGTTGTGACATCGAGCCCGGACCCCCGGTTCCCGGTCAGTCCCCCTCGACGCCGGCACGGTGCGCGCCCCGTGGACGCTGCCCCGGTCCATCGCCTACCGGCTCCATGGCCTGGGCGGCCGGCACGGGGGCCATGGACGGCACGCGGGACGGTTCGCTGCCGCCACCACTGGCTCCCACGGACACCGGTTCACGGTGGTCCGTCGGCCCGGGCACGTCGCTGGCCGCCAACTGCCCCTCGGCCGCCGAGGTCGCCGGTATCTCACGCTCGATGCGGGTGGCCAGCTTCGATTCCTTCATGAAGAACAGGGCGATGGTCGCGGCGATGGCCAACGGGACCATCCACAGGAAC
The DNA here is from genome assembly GCF_052379645.1 of Arthrobacter sp. 179. NCBI lineage: Bacteria > Bacillati > Actinomycetota > Actinomycetes > Micrococcales > Micrococcaceae > Arthrobacter > Arthrobacter sp. 179. The sequence goes on from NZ_JBQSYU010000001.1 coordinate 52,212, forward strand.
AACGGGACCAGGGCCTCGTTATAGGCCGAGACGATGACCTCGCGGATCGGGGCCGGCAGCGAGGTGACCAGTTCGGGGGTCAGCGAGTTGGTGCTGGCTCCCGACGAGGCGCCATCGGGCAACTTATCGGCCAGGATGTCCTTCAACCGGCTGGCGAAGAGCGAACCGACCACTGCCGAGCCCAGGGTGGCCCCGACCTGGCGGAAGTAGTTCTGCCCGGCGGTCGCCGTGCCGACGAACTTCAGCGGGAAGGAGTTCTGCGCCACCAGGGTGAGCATCTGCATGCTCATGCCCAGCCCCAGACCGATCACGCCCAGGAACACACAGATCATGTAGACCTCCGTGTCGGAGTGGATGGTCGAAAGCAGTCCGAGGCCCAGGCCCAGGCCCAGCGTGCCGGCCATCATGACCTTCTTATAGCGCCCCGAGGCCGAGACCTGGCGCCCCACGACGATCGAGGTCACCAGCAGGGCGCCCATCATCGGGATCATCAGCAAGCCGGCTTGGGTCGGGCCGAAGCCTGTGACCATCTGCAGGTAGGTGGGCATGTAGCCGATGGCCCCGAACATCGCGATGCCGACCATCAGGGCCGCGAATGTCGTCAGGACGAAGTTGCGGTTCTTGAACAGCATCAGCGGGATCACCGGTTCGGAGACCTTGCGCTCGACCAGGACGAAGGCCACCGCGAAGACCAGGGTGGCCGCGAACAGTCCCAGGATCTCGGGGGAATCCCAGGCGTAGGTGTTCCCGCCCCAGGTGCAGGCGAGCACCAGGGTTGTGGTGGCGATCCCCATCATCATCATCCCGACGACGTCGATCTTGGGGCGGGCCTCGTTGACCGTCCGGGGCACATGCAGCAGGAAGATGGTGGCCAGCACCGCCAGGACGCCCAAGGGCAGGTTCAGCCAGAAGGCCCAACGCCAGCCCGGCCCCTCCGTCAGCCACCCACCGAGCAGTGGTCCGGCGACCGAGGACAAGGCGAAGACCCCACCCATGACGCCCATGTATTTGCCGCGCTCACGAGCCGGGATGACGTCGGCGATGGTGGCCTGGGAGAGGATCATCAACCCGCCACCACCGAGCCCCTGGACGACGCGGGCGAGGATGACGCCGTTCATGGTGCCGGAGAGGGCGCCGAGCACAGACCCGCTCATGAAGATCAGGATGGCGATGATCAGCAGCGGTTTGCGCCCGAAGAGATCTCCGAGCTTGCCGTAGACCGGCATCATGATGGTGGAGGCCAGGATGAACGCCGTGATGATCCACGCCATGTGTTCGACGCCGTTGAGCTCGCCCACCATGGTGGGCAGGGCGGCGGAGAGCACGGTCTGATTCAGCGAGGCCATCAGCATCGTGATCATCAGGGCCGCGAAGAGCAGCATGATGTGGTTCTTGCTGCCGAGCACCGGCTTGGCTCTGGTGGTTTTAAGCGTTGTCATGGGTGGCTTGCATTACCTCTCGGAAAATCTTGACGGTTGAGTCGATATGCAGATCGATGTCGGCGACGGTCCCTTGTGGATCGGAACGGTAGGCGAATCGGGTGATGGTTCCCGCGAGCATGAGCAGCGCCCGGGCGGAATCCTGGCCATCGGGCAGCAGGTTCAGCGTTTCCTCGGCCGCTTCGCTGTCCATGCGTTCGTGCAGGATCTCGTCGACCAGCCCTTCGGCGGCATTGATGTGCTGGACCATCCGACCCTTGAGTTCCGGATACCGGGTGATGATGTCGCGCCTAACCTCGTAGGCATGTCCCCGGCCGAGGCTGGTCGCCATGACACCGGAAAGGATCCTGACGATCCGGGTCAGCAGATCGGCATCACTGGTCCGGAACTTCTCGAGCAGCTCGTCGGATACCGAGGGTGCCCGCGTGCCCAGGATGGCATCTTCCTTGGTGGGGAAATAGTTGAAGAACGTTCGTTTGGAGACCCCCGCACGGGAGGCGACCGCCTCGATCGTCACGGAGACCGGCCCGTCTTCGAGCGTCATGGCAGCTGCGGCGTCATGAATCGCGTTCCAGGTCTCGAGGCGGTTGCGCTCACGCTGGGTCAAGGGCACTTCTTGCATAGGTACAGTTTATGCACTCATGCAAAGATTGCACAACTGCAATTTTTGTGGAATAGACCACATTTTTTCCTTGACAGGCCTCTGTCGCTCGGCAGGATCGCCCGTATGCCGCGCCGCGAGTGTGTGGCACCTCACATATCGCACCCTCGGGAGTCTCGACATGAACCCACGCACGCATTCGATCCAGAGAGCCGGCGTGATCGTCGCGGGCCTCGCATTGGCCGCCACGACCCTGGTGGCACCGGCCCAGGCCGCCCCAACAGTCACCAGCTCGGGAAACCATCACGGCGGCGGCCATGGCGGGAACCACGGCGGACGTCACGGCGGGGGCCACGGCGGAGGTCATGGAGGCGGTCACCATCAGCCGCGGACCAGCACCATCCAGTTGCTGGGCATCAATGACTTCCACGGTCGGATCGAGGCGGGCGGCACTTCGGCCGGCGCCGCGGTGGTGGCGGGAGCCGTCAAGGAGTTGTCCGGCAAGAAGAAGCACAACACACTGTTCGTCTCCGCGGGCGACAACATTGGCGCCTCGACGTTCACTTCCTTCTCCCAGGACGACACCCCCACCATCGACGCACTACGCACTGCCGGGCTGGATGTCTCCTCTGTGGGAAACCACGAATTCGACCGCGGCATCGACGACCTGAAGAACCGGGTCATCCCGCGCTACGGAAAGCACAACAGGAACGCCGGGGCCGACTACGCACTGGGCGCCAACGTCTACCATGAGGGCACCCACCAGCCAGCGTTGAAGGAATATGCGCTGCGCAAGGTCCAGGGCGTCACGGTCGGCTTCATCGGCGTCGTCACCGAACAGACCAAATCGTTGGTCACCCCCTCCGGCGTGGCCGGCCTCGACTTCGGTAACCAGCTCGAGGCCGTCAACCGGGTCTCGACCCAGCTTTCCGACGGCAAGAAGTCCAATGGTGAGGCGGACGTGATCGTTCTGCTGGCCCATGAGGGGTCTGCCAGCACCGACTGCTCGGCGATCGCCGACGAGGACACCGCCTATGGCGAGCTCATCCGCGGGGCATCGGCCGACGTCGACGCCATCTTCTCCGGCCATACCCACCAGGAATACGCCTGCTCTTTCCCGGTGGAGGGGTGGTCGTCCTCGATGAAGCGCCCGGTGGTCCAGGCCCATGAATACGGCACCACTCTGGACCGGGTGAAGATCACCGTGGACCGTCGTTCCAAGAAGCCGGTCGCCCTCTCGGGTTCACTGGTGGAGCTGACGAAAACGAACCACGCCGGCGAGACGGTTCCTGCCTTCCCAGCGGATCGGCGCGTGGCACGGGCCGTGAAGAAGGCGGCCGAACAAGCAGAGATCGTCGGCGCAGAACAGGTGGGCCGGATCAGCGCCGACATCCTGCGCGGCGGGAACGAGCCGGGGGCCGACCGCGGCGTCGAATCCTCGATGGGTAATCTCGTGGCGGATATGCAACTGTGGGCGACCTCCAACGAGGATTTCGGCGGCGAACCGGCACAGATCGCCCTGATGAACCCGGGAGGCCTGCGGGCCGACCTGCTGTATGGCACGAACGGGACCGTCACATATAAGGACGTGGCCAACGTCCAACCATTCGGCAACACCTTGTGGACCGAGGACCTCACCGGGGCTCAGTTGAAGACCGTGCTGGAAGAACAGTGGCAGCCCGATGGCTCCAGCCGGCCCAAGCTGCATCTGGGGATCTCCGAAGGCCTGGACTACACCTACACGGAGGATGCGGCCCGCGGCTCACACATCACCTCGATGACCTTCGACGGTGCGGCCATTGCCGACGACGACGTGTTCAAGGTGGTTATGAACTCGTTCCTTGCCGCCGGTGGTGACAACTTCACCACGTTGGCCGAGGGGGCAAACGCGACCGACTCGGGCCAAAGCGACCTGGTCGCTGCCCTGGATTACTTCGAGGCCCACGACGTCGTCGACCCGGCCCCGCTGGGCCGGGCCGTCGCGCAGTAGTCGCAGTGTCCGCGCCGGCCATTCGCCGGCGCGGCCGTTGCCGGCCGCCTTCAGCCCATGCGCGAATTCGCCAGGATGATGCCGATGGGGGCCGATACCAGGATGATCACGATCATCGCCCGGTATCCATAAAGCCACCACCGCTGTTCCGAGGCAGCACCGCGGGCCGCCCAGATGAACAGGCCCATGGCGACGACGATCAGCCCCGCACCAATCCACGTCAGCAACGTCAGGGAGAACATCGAGCCACCCAGTACGGCGATATTGGCGAGGTTGTACGTCAAGACTTCGGCCGAAACGAAGCCCTCCGACGGGGTTTTTACGGCCAACCGGGCCTGGCCCAGGCCCAGCACCACTTGCGCGACACCGACCACCAGCACCAGATAGGCGACCGCCCAGGCGGCCAAATAGGACGGGGAGGCGGCACTGATGGCGGAGAAGAGACCACCGAGCAGCATGCCGAGGCCACCGATGACGAGGAAGGGAGTCGCTGTTCTGTTCACGCCTACAGACTACGGATTCACCGTCTCCCGTGGAACAACCCTCAGGCCCGGTTCTTCAGGGTGTCTTGACGCCGAAACTCCCGCACCCATACGGAGAGCGTGAATCCGGAGCCTGCGACGATGAGCGCGCCGATCACGGGCAGCCACCAGGATTCCCCGAAGAGCCCGAAGACCAACAGCAGTAGACCCACGAGGATCATGGCGCAGTAGGCGGCAATCAGGAGGCGTTGCTGGGTGGAGAAGCGCATACGCGCACCGTACCGCGTATTCGCCGACCTTTCGAGAGGCGGGCAACACCTGAGAGACTCTGCCCATGAGCGTTTCCTTCCAGTGCACGACGTGGACCACCATCCCTCAGGAACACTTATTCGATCTGGCCCGGAACATCGACACCCATCAACAATCGCTGGCGAAGTCCCGGGAGGAGGCCATCGCCGGTGTCACTTCCGGCCTCATCTCACTCGGTGAGAACGTGACATGGCGGGCTTGGCACTTTGGCGTCCCCCTGAAGATGACCAGCCGCATCATGCAGATGGAAGCACCGCACTCCTTCATCGACGAACAGGTCAAGGGCCCGTTCCGCTGGTTTCGTCATATCCATGAGTTCAGCCAGGAGTCGGGGGGAACAACCATGGTTGACCGCGTCGATTTCGCCGCACCGTTCGGCCCTCTCGGTCGTTTGGCAGAGAAGCTCTTCCTGGCCCGTTATCTGCAGAAGCTCATCGAGGAGCGGAACCGCCATCTCAGCGCCGGGCCCGTGGACTAATTAGCGGCCCTGATTGCGCGGATGCTTCCGTGCAACGCGTTCATTTCCGCGCTTATGGTTGCCGGTGATTCGCGCCATGAGTGCCTGCGGTTCTTGTGTTTCGATGTCGGCCAGGAAGCACGTGGCCATCATCCCGCGCAGTGTTGACGCCCGCCGGCCCTGATGGAAGATCACGACGGAACCGCCACGGGCACACGGTTTGTCAGCCCCCTGCCGCACCAGCCGCGTCTCGCACCGCTTCCGGCCACGGCCGCCAGTGCCCATCGGAAGGGAGCATGGCTTCTGCCACCTCCATCCTTCCCTCGGGCACATCCTCGGCATGGATGCACCCGGCTTCTTCCCACCGGCCCGGCTCGGCCAGCCGATAATCGACAGATTGGTCGTCGTTGGGATTAATTCGTTCAAAATAGCCGCCTGAGACGACGGCTCGCACCACGGATTCAAGGTTTTCCAACAGCTCCTGGACATCGTCATCGCAGGCATCGCAACCGCATACCGGATAGTGGGCGTCGTAGAGGGCGCCAGCGTGCAGGAAGATCCCCGGGAACCCGGTGAAGACGAAGGTCAGCGGGGCCGCGAGCAGGTTGGACGGGACGACCCGGACCGCGTGGACGACGTCCTCCGAGGGGAACAGCAGATCGGAAGCAACCTCCGGGTCCCGTTCGGCGACGACGTCAAAGGCGTCCAACAGCCAGTCGAGCTGGGCATCAGCGACCTCATGCAAGGGAGCGAACCGGTGTCGATGGCCCACCGTGGAGTAGGCGCGCGAAGGCGGAGACATCCCTTCCCACCGATGGCCGTAGGCGATCGGGGCGCCCTGTCCATCGCGATGGATCTCCGGGGTGAACTCCGGGCGCCGGTATCCGCTCATGGCCCCACGATAACCGCTGGGATACCCCCTGGCGAGGGGAATCCTGCTGCGGGGATGGCGGGCTCTCCACCCGCGGATGACCCGGCGTATGTCTCCGGATGACGCGACGCGTTTGCCCGATCGGCGTTCCCGCCAGCAGAATCGAACCCAAGAATCAAGAGATCCAACCTGAGGCCCTGGCCGGTTGGACGGCAACCCCCTTCGCCATAGTGGGGTGCCCCAGGTGACGATTCGACGCCGTCCCGACCGGGAGGCGTAAGTATGGCGCAGCGCCACGCTCGCCATGACAGCGAAGGAACGCCATGACCCAGACCCTTGCAGAAACCAGCATTTCCAACCGCGCCGAACGCCTCGATTCCGCGGGATCCGCCTGGGCGGAACGGATCGGTCAGAACACTGCCAGCGCATCGCTGCAGTTCCGCGCGACGGCCGACCCGGTGGGCTCGGTCGGTTCGACCATCCGCGCCGGACGCCACGAATTCACCGTCGACGAACCGGCGGCATTGGCCGGGGACGACGTCGCCGCCAGCCCCGTCGAATACGCCCTCGGGGCGTTGATCTCCTGCCAGGTGGTGGTCTACCGCCTCTATGCTCACCAGCTGGGCATCACGATCGACTCGCTGGACATCTCGGCGGACGCCGACCTGGATGTGCGCGGCCTGTTCGGCATCGAGGACAAGGTCCGCCCGGGATTCGGTGATGTGCGGCTGACCGTGGACGTCTCGGGTCCGGCCACCGAGGAACGCTATGCCGAACTCCAGGCGGCCGTCGACGCCCACTGCCCGGTATTGGACGTCTTCACGAACCCGACCCCGGTGACCACGACCCTGCGGGTCAACTCCTAGAAGGCGGCCAGCAGCCGACTCCCAACAGGACCTCCGAACCGGCTGTACCTGCCGAATTGCACGGTGTTGTCCCTGGGGCTGCGGCTCCTGGTGTCCAGTCACGATCCATGAAGCAGCGATCTCTTGATGTTCATGAAGTGAGCTTCTGTCTAGTTCGACGGTCCAGTGACAACTGTCCGGCTCCCGGCACCGTGATGGCCAAGTTGAAACCGCTGAGCTGTCGTGGATCGGGGTCTTCCCCGAGGACCAGTGCGCCCAGGCCTGCCACTGCCGGCGGCGGGAGCCGTCAGCAGGGCAGTGGCGGTGGCCGGCAGCCTCCAGAGGTCCCCCTGAACCACAAGGTGTAGGCGGGCAATCCTCCGATGCCACCGAGCTAGAGGTAGCCGGTTGCCCCGGCGGCCTCGAGCTAGTCGGGGTGGCTCCGGGGGCCTACCCCACACCAAGGGCAGACACGACGCGACATGGGGAGTCCTCCCCATCGCATGTCAAGGCTCCATCTGGAAGACTACTCCCGATCACCCGAAATACTTTCGATGGAGGAAATTTTGAGCAGCAGCACCCCCAACCCCTATGGCAACCCCGGAGGGGTCACCATGCCCACCCATGGTGAGGCTCCCTTGGACCAGCCGCTCTACGGGGCCAGCTTCGGCCAGGCCATCAAGCGCTTCTTCAAGAAGTATGCGACCTTCTCGGGTCGGGCCAGCCGCAGCGAGTTCTGGTTCTTCGCGCTTTTCAACGCCATCGTCTACACCGTGTTCTACGGCTTGGCGATCGGATTCGGACTGGCCGGCTCCGACCCCGTCACCGGTGAAATGGGTGCCGGCGGGGCCATCCCCTCCTTGGTGATCGGGCTCTATGGGTTGGCCATCATCATCCCGTCCATCGCCCTGAGCGTCCGCCGCCTGCACGACGGCAACTTCAGCGGATTCCTGTACCTGCTGATCCTGGTGCCGATTCTCGGTGGGCTCGTGGTCCTCGTCCTCATGATCATGCCCTCCGTCCCCGAAGGTGCTCGTTTCGACGCCGATGGCGGCGCGGCAGCCTACGGGAACGCCTTTGGCACCTCTGCCGGGTACCCGGGAGCACCGGCTGCCGGCGGCGGTTTCGCGGGCCAGAACCCCCCACAGGGCTACCAGCAGCCCACCGACCCGACCCAGGGCTAGCCAAGCCCCGGCGATGTCCCGGCGGTCCGCCGCCGGGGCATCGGCCCCGCACGCCAGCGCACACCGCCTGGCCTCGACTCCCCCGGAGAACCCCTTGAGCGCTGGTTACCCCAACCCCTACGGCGGCCCCGCGGGATCCGTCGCCCCGTAAAGCAACCCCTCGGGGCGCACCGTCACCTTCGGGGAGGTCCCGGTGGAGCAGCCGCTCTACGGCGCGGATTTCTATCAATCCGTGAAGCGCTTCTTCGGCAAATATGCAACCTTCAGTGGTCGAGCGAGCCGGAGTGAGTACTGGTGGTTCTGCCTCTTCAACAGCATCGTCTATCTCGTCCTCTTCGCCGTGTTCATCGTTCTCGGGGTCGGTGGCATGGACCCGGTGACCGGCGAGATGGGGCTCGGCGCCGCCTTCCCGCTCCTGCTGCTCACTGTCTACTGGCTGGGGACCTTCGTCCCGAACATCGCGCTCTGCGTGCGTCGGCTGCATGATGGGAACTTCAGCGGGCTGTTGTACCTGCTCACCCTGATCCCTTTCTTCGGCGGGGCTGCTCCTCTTCATCCTCCTGCTCATGCCCTCGGCCCCCCGCCGGCGCCCGTTTCGACGCGGATGGCGGAGCGGCAGCCGGCGCGGCCATGCTCGGGGCACCCACCGGGCATCCAGGCTCCGCGGTCGGCTACCCCGGCGCCCCGGCCGGCGATCCCGCGGGGCAGTACCCTCCACAGGGCCACCGGCAGCCCACCGATCCGACGCGGGGCTAGTCACGCCCCACGGATGTCCCGGCGGTTCAATGCCAGCACCGAGAGCCCGATGCACACCAGACCCACCCCTGCCAGCAGGAGGGCCGCCGGGACATCCACCCCGCTCACCAGCGGGGATTGTCCGTAGGCCCAGTAGTAGGGCGACAGCCCGTGCAACCATTCCAGTTCCGGATTCTGGTTGCCGATGGCGTTGAAGGCGTATCCCAGCACCGCCACCACGGCTCCGACGCCGATCCCGTGGATCCGCCGCCCCCCGATAGCCCCGCCCAATAAGGCGAAGGAGCCGTTGAAGAACACCAGCAGGGCGAACATCAGCACCCCTGCCACGGCATGGCCGGCGTCGATCCCCAGTTCCGAGGGCCCCTTGAGGATCAGCAGCACGGCCAGGATGAACAGGTGCAGGAGCAGGATCCTCATGACCAGCGCCGCGGCCCGTTCGAGGACCAGCTGGCTGCGGGTCACGCCGTGGGCCAGGGTGAGTTCGAGCAGGCCCGATTCCTCATCCCCACCAATGGCAGCCGCCCCGGCGCCGACGGCCATGATCGTCATCAGCAGGAAGCCGATCAGGCCGAAGACGGTCGCCTGGGTGTAGCCCGGTCCGCTGGTGATCTGGCCGTAGTTCAACGCGTCGACGAGTTCGGGGGGCAGGGACTGGATCATTTGCTTCATCTGCTCGCTGCCCCCGATGGACGGGTAGAGCGGCAGATACAGGCCCATCACCGCCAGCATGGCCAGCGCCCAGATGAGCATCGAGGCCTTCGCATCGATGAGCGCCTTGGAGAAGAGCGGAAGGACTCGCGGACGGCTTTGCCGGCCGCGGTGCAGGGCGGTGGCGCTCATGAGGTGGTCCTTCCGGCGCCGTGGTGCCCGTCGGTGGTTCCCGGGGTCCGGTACAACCCCAAGACCACCTCTTCCAGATCCGGTTCCTCCACGGCCAGGTCCACGGGCCGCAGCCGGGGCAGGAGGTCCACCAGCTCAGCCACCGGACCGGACCACGTCGCCGAGGCCTGGCACACCGGCCGGCCGTCGCCGTCTTGCATCTGCTCCAGCCGTAACCCGTCGAGGCCTTCCAGCGCCCCCAATAGCCCCCGCACCTGGTCGACGGGCAGCGGGGTTTGGATGCGCAGGCGGCTGGTGGCTCCCTCGCGTAGTTCGGCGACCGTGGAGGTCGTGGCAATGGCTCCTTCGCGCAGGATCGCCACGGTGTCTGCCGCCTGTTGGATCTCGCTGATGACGTGCGAGGAGAGGAAGACCGTTTGCCCGGCTTCGCGTGCTTCGGCGACCAAGGACAGGAATTCTTGTTGCATCAGCGGGTCCAGTCCGCTGGTGGGTTCATCGAGGATGAGCAGTTCGGGTTCGTGCATGAAGGCCTGGATGATCCCGAGCTTCTGCTTATTGCCCTTGGACAGCCGACGGGTCTGCCGATCCAGGTCGAGCCCGAGGCGTTCCGCCAGCCCCTCGACCCGGCCGGAGGCGACGGGCCCGCTGATGTCCTCGAAGTGGCGCAATAGCCGCCGTCCGGTGGTCCTGCCCTCGAGGATCAGTTCCCCGGGCAGGTAGCCGATGCGTCGTCGGAGGTCCGGACCGGCCTGGCGCGGTGGGACGCCGAGGACACCGAGGTGTCCGGCGCTGGGCCGGATGATGTCCAGCAGGCAACGCATCAGCGTGGTCTTTCCGGCGCCGTTGGGCCCGATGACCCCGAACACGGATCCGCGCGGGACGGCGAAGTCGATACCGTGCAGGACCTCGTTGTTTCCGTAGCTCTTGTGCAGTCCAGTGACTTCAATGGCGTGGCCCATGACCGTCCTTTTCTTCGAGCGTGGTGGCGGCTTCCCGCGTAGCGTCAAGGAATGCGGAGTCCGTATACAACGGATGCGTATAAAGGTCGACGGCGGGGACCGCGAGTCGGTCGATGGCTTCCACACCGAACCCCTGCTGGCCCAAACCACGGGCGACATGGCGACCCAGGACCAGCAGGCCCAACGACTGGGTGACCATCAGGGCGGCAGTGGCTTCGGGGTCCCCGACCTGGCGCATAGTCCCGGCCCGGGCGCCGTCCTGGAGGATCTGCAGAGTCAGGGAGAAGTAGGCGTCGAAGAGGGAGTCCCCTGCCTCCGAATCCTCCACCACCGCTCGTCGGATATAGGCGAGCTCACGTTCATATGCAGCGGGGTTGGCCAGATATTCGGTCAGTGCGTCACGCAGCTTGGCGGGGTCTTGGGACTTGGCGGTGGCCGATTCATGGGCCGTTTCCAACACGTGGGTATCGCAGGCCCGGCGCAGCCCCTCCTTGGTGCCGAAATAGTGGATGACCAGCCCTGGGGAGACCTCGGCGGCGGAGGCGATGTCGCGCACCGTGGTCCGGGAGAAGCCGTGCCGACCGAAGAGGGTGATCGCGGCATCGCGGATCCTGGCCCGGGTCGTGACATCACCATCAATTGAACGCATGTTTAAGATACTAAACAACGGTTCAGCATAGTCAAGGGTCGGACGCTGCACGCACGCAAAGGAGGCGGCCCCGCAGTGGGGGGCCGCCTCCTTTCGTCAGGGAATGAGCCTAGGCATTCACTGCCTGGCATGCTCCCTTCCATGCCTCCCAGCCGGCATAGCTGCCGTCGAGCTCGATGACGTCGTGACCGGCACGGCGCAGGGCGCTGGCGGCGACCGAGTTACGCACCCCGCTCTGGCAGTAGGTCACGATGGTGCCCGAGGTCGGCAGCTCGTCCTGGTGCCACAGGACGCGCCCGCCACTGAGCTGTTCGGAGCCGGGGATGTGGCCCTCCGCGTGTTCGGTCTTATTGCGCACATCGAGCACGAGTGCCGCGTCGAAGCCCTCGAGTTCCTCTGGCTGGAGCAGCGCCGGGGTATGCATCGGCAGCCCCTCCAGGCCGGTGACGTAACCGGCGACCCGGTCGATCCCGACCCGCACCAGGTGGTCCCACATCTCCTGGGCTTGATCCTGGGTGTCCGCCAGCAGAACCAGTGGACGCTCATCGGTCTCCGGGTCCACCGCCCAGGCGCCATAGCTGGCAATCTTCTGACCAGCGGGGATGTTCAGCGAGTGGTCCACCGTGCCCTGGTGCACCTCGTGGTGTGATCGGGTATCGACGAAGCTCACCGTGTCCAGTTCGAGATCGCGGCGAACGTCGTCGGTGGAGAGCTCCTCCAGGGCGGGGCGTTCGCCCAGCATCGCCGGGCCATCTCGGTTTTCCCGCTTCATCCGACCGAAGTAGGCATGGGCATCGGGCTGGCCGTTGAGCAGCTCGTGAACGAAACCCTGCTCGTCATTAGCGGCAATGTACGGTCCCCACCAGGAGTAGAGGCGCTCATACCCGACGGTGGTCGCCGGGACCGCACCGAGGGCCTTGCCGCAGGCGCTGCCCGAACCATGGGCCGGCAGGACCTGGACGTAATCCGGTAGGGCCAGGAACTTCTCGCGCAGGCTCGTGAAGATGAGGCTGGCCCCTTCGAACCGGGTATCCACTCCTCCGGCTGCCTCGTCGAGCAGATCCGGCCGGCCGAGGTCCCCGACGAAGACGAAGTCCCCGGAGAGCATGAAGCCGGGCTGATCGGAGAAGGCCCCGTCGGTCACCAGGAACGAGAGGTGCTCCGGGGTATGCCCGGGGGTATGGGAGGCGGTGAGCTTGATGTTCCCGACGGTGATGTCATCGCCGTCGTAGAGCCGGTTGGCCTCGAAGTCATATTGCCAGTCGGGGCCACCTTCGCCGGAAACATACATTTCGGCCCCGGTGGCAGCGGCCAGTTCACGGGTACCTGAGAGGTAGTCGGCGTGGATGTGGGTTTCGGTCACCGCGACGATGCGCATGCCGTTTTCCGCCGCAAGGTCCAAATAGGTCTGGATGTCCCGGCGGGCGTCGACCACCACGGCCTCGCCGTTGCGCTGACAGCCGATGAAGTAACTTGCCTGCGCCAGATCTTGGTCGTAAATGCGCTCGAGTAGCATGCGATCTCCTTCGCGTGATTCGATACCCCGGGGGGTATTGGTTTCATGACGACAATAATACACCCGGGGGTATTTCTCAACCAATGGGTCCCCGGCGTCGAAACTGTTTTAGTAGTGCGTAGGGGTGTTTCAGGCGGGGATGGGGTGATGGGTTTCCTTCAGCCGGGCGGCGACGACGATCGCCGTGAGTACGCTCAGGATCGCTGCCATGACGACCGCGGCCTGCAAGCCCAGGGCGTCGGCCACCAGGCCTCCCGCGATTGCACCCACCGCGTAGCCCGCATCACGCCAGACCCGGTAGACCCCCACGGCCCTCCCCCTCCAGGCTGGATGGGCAACGTCCCCGACAACGGCCAGCAGCGTGGGGTAGACCATCGCGGTTCCGACCCCCAGCAGCGCGGCCGCTGCCGCCCAGATGCCGAACCCGTCTCCGGCGGCGATGACGGCGAGCGCAACTCCTTGGACGGCCATCCCCCAGACCACCAGCTGTTTGCGCCCGATCCGGTCGGACAGTGCTCCGGTGACTAGCTGCCCAAGGCCCCAGACGCCCGGGTAGATGGCGAAGAGGAGTCCGATCCGCCCGTCGCTGAGGTGAGCCGTGGCGAACAGTAGGGGGAAGACGCCCCAGGAGAGCCCGAAGTTCAGGTTGTTCACCAACCCCGCCCAGCTGGCCGAGGAGAGCGAGGGGTCCTTGAAGCTGGTCAGCTCGGCGATCCGCCGGCTATCCAGCTGCGCGTCCACCCGGGTGGGGCCCGCAGACCGTGCCGTCGCCTGTTGTTCTGCTTCCAACCGGGAGTGGCCCTTGGTTTCACGGACGAACAGGCCGGTGAGCACGAGCCCGAGGGCCGTATAGGCGATCCCGAGGAGGAACGGGGCGGGACGCAAACCGAATTGTTCGGCCAGATGCCCGGTCAGCAGGGAGGTGATGGCCACGGCACCGTATCCCGCCGCTTCGTTGAACCCCATCGCCAGGCCTCGCCGGTTCGGTCCGATCAGGTCGATCTTCATCACCACGGTGGTGGACCAGGTCAGGCCCTGGTTGACGCCCAACAGGATATTCGCGGCCACGACCCATCCCCAGCTGGGAGCCAGGATGAGCATCAAGGGGACCGGGACGGCGAAAAGCCAACCTATCATCAGTACTGGTTTGCGCCCGTGACGGTCCGAGAGCGTTCCGGCGAACCAGTTGCTGACGGCCTTGGCGATGCCGAAGGCCGCGACATAGGAAAAGATGAACGTGTACCCGGAGAGGCCGAACTCGGCGCCGGCGAGCAGGGGCAGCACCGTTTGCTGCTGGCCCACCATTCCACCGACGAGGGCGTTGACCGCCACGAGCAGCACGAACTGCGGGGCATTCGCCCGCAACCCCAACACGGGGATCCTCGCGCCGGACTTTTTCTTCATGCGGGACTTCCCTTCGGTCGGTGTCAGGCGGTTCGGCGAGAGCCGCTTCAGCGGCCCGGGTTTCAGGCTTGCTGACCCTGCTGCTCCAGTTGGGAGCGGACGGTATCCATATCGAGTTCCTTCACGGCTTCGATGACCTTTTCCAGCTCCTTCCCTGGCAGGGCACCCGGCTGACTGAATACGAGGATGCCATCACGGAAGGCCATCAGTGTCGGGATGGAGCTGATGCCCGCGGACGCCGACAGGGCTTGTTCGGCCTCCGTGTCGACCTTTCCAAAGAGTACGTCGGCATGGTTGTTCGAGGACTTCTCGTAGGTGGGGGCGAACGAACGACACGGTCCGCACCAGGCCGCCCAGAAGTCCACCAGGACGATGGGGTTCTCTTGCAGGGTTTTCTCGAAGTTCTTTTCGGTCAGGTCGATGGTGGACATGTTGACTCCTTTTCGTGGTGACGGTGGTTCCGTCGAATAGTTAGCGGGAGGTCGTGATGACGGGCTCTTCGTTGGAGGCGAGGAAGCGGGCCTTGCACGAGGGAATGAGGTACCTGCAGGCCACCGCGGCCACCGCCAGTACGACCCCGAGAATGCCGACCACCAGGTTGGCCGGGGCCGGTAGCTCCTGGACCAGGACGAACACGCCCATGGCCAGGACGAACACCCCAAATCCCTTGCGCAACGCGTTTTCGGGGATCCTGCCGGCCAGCCGCGAACCGACCAGTGAACCCAGGATCGCTGCGGCAGTCACCCCCGACACCAGGGCCCAGTCCAGGGAGATGGTGGTCAGGTACCCGCCCAGTCCGGCGAAGGACTTCAGGGCGATGACCACCAATGAGGTGCCGACGGCCACGGGCATGGACAGCCCGCCCATCAGCGCCAGCGCGGGAACGACGAGGAATCCGCCGCCGGCACCGACGAGCCCGGTGAACAGGCCGACGACCAGGCCTTCGAGGATGACCTTGCCCAGCGGAAGATCGCCGTCGTGCACCTGCGCACCTCCGCCCTTGCGGCCACGGATCATGGCCATCGACGTGGCAACCATCATCAGCGCGAAGGCGATCATGAGCACCGTTCCGGGGATATGTCCGCCCAGCAGTCCGCCGCCGAAGGCCCCCGCCATGCCGGTGGCCCCGAAAACCAGGCCGGTGCGCCACTTCACCCGGCCGTTGCGGGCATGACTCACGGCACTGACCGCCGAGGTGGCCCCCACCACGAACAACGAGGCGGCGATGGCCTCCTTGGGATTCATTCCTGCGACATAGGTCAGGATCGGAACGGTGAGGATGGAGCCACCCCCGCCGAGCAGGCCGAGGGAGAGTCCGATCAGCACCGAAAGGACGAGTGTCAACAGGAGGGTCAGCGTCATGGCAGGGTCCTTATCGGAAGTCGGAGGAAGGCGGGGGCCCTCGGGCTAGGCGGTGGGCAGGCCGGCGCCCTGCCAGGCGGACATGCCGCCGGCCATGGTGTCCGCCGTGTAGCCGGCGGCGTTGAGCGCATCGGCCACTTGGGCGCTGCGGTTTCCGCTGCGGCAGACCACGATCACGGGGCGGTTGGCATCAAGCTCCCCCACGCGTTCGTTCAGTTGTCCCATCGGGATGTGCACGGCGCCGGGGATCATTCCTTCGGCGGTTTCGAAGTCCTCGCGGACATCGAGGACCTGTTCGGTCCTGCGGCGTTGGTCGGTTTCGGTGATCGTGGTTTCAGGCATGGTGGCTCCGTTGGGGTCAGGGGTGGAAATCAGTGGTTCGAACGCGGGATCTGGCCGATCACCGCACGAGGCGCCGGGCAGGTCGCCCCCTGGTTCCACGGCATCTTGGACAGCGCCTGGCCCATGGCGCAGGTGTTGGTGGCCGCCGAGACGGTCAGCCCGGTACCGATCATCCCGGAAAGCAGCCGGAGCTTGGGTGAGAGGAATTTCCCGGCCAGCAGGCCGGCGACGACCAGGGATCCGGCCACCAGGCGTACCTGACGCTCCAGGTCCCAGCGCTGGACGCCACGGACGACGTCCCCACCGGCGGCGGCAAAAGCGGGCACCCCGCCATCGAGCACCTGGGCATGGTCGACCCCGACGCCGTCGAGGCGGGTGCGCGCCTGGTCGGCACGGACCCCCGACTGGCAGACCAGCACCACGCGGCCGTCGAGTCGTTCGGCCAGTTCGGCGGTGTGCTCGGAAAGCAACGGAAGCGGCACGTTATAGGAGCCACGAATGTGCATGGTCTCGAATTCGGCGGCGGAGCGGACGTCGATGATCTTCACGTCCTGCTGCTCATCGATCCAGTTGCGGACCGTCTGCGCATCGAGATCGGTGACGGCGGGTGTTGCAAGGGACACGTCTGCTTCTTCCTGTCGGATCAGTGGTTCCCCAGCAGTCTGGCATATACCCCCCCGGGTATGCAAAAACACCCAGGGGGGTATGATGGGACAACGCCAATCATCACAAGGAGCAGACATGCAACTCGACACCGCCGAACTCACTCCGGTCATCAATCGACTCAAGCGCGCCCAGGGCCAGCTCTCGGCCGTCACCCGGATGATCGAGGAGGGACGGGAGTGCAAGGATGTCGTCACCCAGCTCTCGGCGGTCTCCAAGGCACTGGACCGGGCCGGCTTTGCGATCATTGCCACCGGACTGGAGCAGTGCCTGGCCAGCGAGGACAACTCGATGGACAAGAAGGAACTGGAGCGCCTCTTCCTCTCGCTGGCCTAACTCGTTGGACGGCGCCCCATGCCCTGACTTTGATACCCCCGGGGGTATGTGTCACAGTAGGTTGCAGCAGGACGAATCCTGCTCGTGATGTCACCGAAACCAGGAGAAACCCATGTGCCGAGCCGTAAAATGCCGCAAATGCCAGAAGACGACGTGGGCCGGATGCGGTCAGCACGTCCAGCAGGTCATGGCGAACGTCCCCCGGGCGGACCGGTGTTCCTGCGATCCGAACGCCCCCAAGGATTCCTCGGCATCCGGCGGCTGGCTCTCGCGCCTGTTCAAGCGCACACCGACCAACACCGGGGGTTAAACTGGTCTCCTGACGCCCCTGAGAGGAGCCGCCACCATGGAGCACGACGCACGCCCCACCGTTCCCCAGGCCGATAGCACCCCGCTGCTCGGCGGAAACCCGAGCGCACCCGGCCTGCGGGAATCCCATGACCCGCAAGCCGGCCCCAGGAACCCTTGGCCGGCGCTCATCGGCATGATCACGACGCTCTCGGTTCTGGTGATCGCGCTGGTCATGCTGCTCTAGAACCGCCCTCCAACACCGCGGGTTAGGCTGGTGGACTGACGCCGGACACTGCCCGGCACCCCACCCCCCTGATGACGTGGAGAAGAACATGGGCGCACACGCCGCCACCGCTGGACCCCGGAAGATCATCCTGGACTGCGACCCCGGACATGACGACGCAGTGGCGATCCTGCTGGCCCACGGAAACCCCCAGATCGAACTACTGGCCGTGACCACCGTCGTCGGTAACCAGACCTTGGCCAAGGTCACCGAAAACGCCCTCGCGGTGGGCACCATCGCGGGGATCACCGGGGTCCCCTTCGCGGCAGGTTGCGACCGCCCGTTGGTCCGACAGCTCAAGACCGCCGGCGATATCCACGGCGAGACCGGCATGGACGGACCCGCCCAGCCGGAGCCCACCATCACGGTGGATCGGCGTCACGCAGTGGATCTGATCATCGAGACGGTCATGGCCCACGAACCCGGCACGGTAACCTTGGTTCCCACCGGAGGATTGACCAACATCGCCATGGCCGCCCGCAAGGAACCGCGCATCGTTGAACGGGTGCGCGAAGTGGTGCTGATGGGCGGTGGCTACCACGTGGGCAACTGGAGTGCCGTCTCCGAATTCAACATCATCATCGACCCCGAGGCGGCCCATATCGTCTTCAACGAGGACTGGCCAGTGGTCATGGTGGGACTGGACCTGACCCATCAGGCATTGGCCACCGATGAGGTCATCGCCCGGATCGAAGCCATCGGCACCAGCCCGGCGAAGTTCGTGCGCGAACTGATGGATTTCTTCGCCAGGACCTACCAGGACCATCAGGGCTTCGATGCCCCACCCGTGCACGACCCTTGCGCCGTCGCCTACGTCATCGACCCGACCATCGTCTCCACCGTGAAGGTCCCCCTCGACATCGAACTGCGCGGAACCCTGACCCTGGGCATGACGGTCGCCGACTTCCGGGCCCCGGCACCCCCTGGGTGCAACACCTCGGTCGCGGTGGATCTGGACCACGGACGGTTCTGGGATCTGGTCACCGACGCCCTCGAACGCATCGGTGACGTCGACCTGTCAGCCACCCCCTCGACTCCAGCGGAGGCCACGGCATGAACACCCCCGGCGGTGCCCCGATCCGCGGAGGCCGAGTGGTGGTCGTCGGTTCCCTGAACGCCGATCTGACCATCTACACCGAACGCCTCCCCTCCCCGGGCGAAACCCTGCACGGGGAAGGTTTCACGGTGAATCCCGGGGGCAAGAGCGCCAACCAGGCGGTCGCCGCTGGCCGGCTCGGCGCCGACGTGACTCTGCTCGGTGCCGTCGGCGATGACCCGCACGGCACCATGCTGCTCGAATCCTGTTCCGCGGCAGGCGTGGATACCCAGGCGGTACGGCGCGTGGAATCGGTGGAAACCGGCGTCGCCGTGGTGACCGTGGATGCCGCGGGCGAGAACAGCATCGTCATCTCCGCCGGAGCCAATGGAACCGTCTCGGCGGCGACGATCGCCGACGCGTCGGGGCTCTTCAGGGCTGCGGCGGTGGTGTGCCTGTGCCTGGAAGTCGCCCCTCAGGCCGTGCTGGCCGCGGCCCGGGCCGGGCACGACGCCGGGGCCACCGTGGTCCTGAATCTCTCCCCGTACGCCCCCATCAGCCGTGAACTGGCCGAGCTGACATCCGTGTTGCTGGTCAACGCCCACGAGGCCTCCCAGTTCCTGGACGGCACGGGCATCCCCGCGGCCGATGACGACGATGACGCCTGGCACCCGGTGCTCGCCCGTTTCCTCGACCGCGGGCTGGACCGCGTGGTCGTCACCCTCGGTGCCCACGGATCGGTGGTGCTCGATGCCCACCCCGACGCCGCGGCCCCGATCACCAGGATCGCCCCCACCCGGGTCCACGCGGTGGACACCACCGGGACCGGAGATGCCTTCACCGGCGCGGTGGCGACCCGACTGGCGGCCGGGGACACCCTGGCCGACGCCTCGGCCTTCGCCTCAGTGGCCGCCGCCCTGGCTGCCACGCAGAAGGGCACGCAGGCGGCCTACCCCGACGAAGCAGCGGTCGCCGCGGCACGCTAGGCCCTGCGGGCCCCGCCGTGATGGGATGGTGGCATGAAACTTGCCACCCTCCGCAGGCCCGGGACCGGGGCCACCTTCGCCGCGGTCATCCACGGCGAGACGGCCCACGAACTGACGGGCTTTTCCGACGTCGGGGGCTTTTTGGCCGCCGACGAGCAGAGCCGCGCCGAATCCGTCGCGGCGGCCGATCCCGCCGCCTCCCTGCGGACCACGCCCCCGGGGATTCCGGTGACCGAGGCCGACTTCGCGACCTTGGTGGGAGCCCCGGAGAAGGTCTTCTGCATCGGGCTGAACTACCGCAACCACATCCTGGAGACCGGGCAGGAACTGCCCGAGCACCCCACGGTGTTCACGAAGTTCGCCCGCTCGCTCACCGGCCCGATGGACCCGATCGACGTGCCGCCGGAGGACCACCGGCTCGACTGGGAGGGCGAGTTGGCCCTCGTCATCGGCGCCCCGGGCCGCCGGATCCCCGAAGCCGATGCCGCCAAGCACATTGCCGGCTACGCGGTCGCCAACGACATTTCGATGCGCGGTTGGCAGGGCCGGACCACCGAATGGCTGGCCGGCAAATGCTGGGAGGCCTCCACCCCCGTGGGCCCCTATCTGGTCAGCGCCGACGAGTTTCCGGACCGGGCCCGCATCCGCACCCGCGTCAACGGCGAAACCATGCAGGAGGACTCGACCGCGGATCTGGTCTTCGGCCCCGCCCGCCTGGTCGCCTACCTCTCCACCCTGGTGACGTTGGTCCCCGGGGACCTGATCCTCACCGGGACCCCGGCAGGGGTGGCCCTGGGGCGTCGCAACGAACAGGGCCGCCACCCCTGGCTCAAGGCCGGGGATGTGCTCGAAACAGGCATCGACGGGCTCGGCACCCAACGCAACCGGATCCGCTAGGAGGTCGCTGGGTCCTGGCTCAGCCGGCCTCGGTGAAGGAGAGGCAATACAGCAGGTTCGCCACCGTGCTGCGATCCGCGGCATCCGGGTCCGCGGCGGCGATCGCCTCGACCAGTTCCTCATGACCTTCGGCCCGGCACCCGTCGAAACCGCGGTGGAGGCGTTGGGCCAGCTTGGACCCGTGGAAGACGTCGCCGAAACTGGCATACAGTTCGACCAGCAGGGCATTGCCGGAGGCACGCGCCACCGCCAGATGGAACTTCCAGTCGGCGTCGATCCACCCCTCGATGTCCTCGGCCTCCCAGGCCCGACGACGTTCGGTCAGGATCACCCGCAGCTGCTCCACCTCGGCGTCCCCGGCGACGGCCGCGGCCAAGCGGGCGGCCTGGGCATCCAGGGCGAATCTGACCTGCATGACTTCCTGGTCGGAATGACGCTGGTAGACCTGCCCGATGGCGCCTTCGATCTCGCTGCGGGTGCGCACATAGGTCCCGTCCCCGCGCCGGACCTCCAGCATGCCCGCATGCGCCAGTGCCTTGATGGCCTCGCGCAGCGTGCCCCGGGAGACGGCGAAGCGTTCGATCAGCGCCGGCTCCGCAGGGATTCGCGCCCCGACCGGCCACTCACCAGAACTGATGGCCCGGCGCAGGGCATCGGTGACTTGTTGGACCAAGGGCGTCCGCGACGGAATGCTCATGCCGCCACCTCGCGCCGGGGCGACCTGCCGGCCCGGCGCCCCGGACCGCTCGGGCCATCGGAGGTCAACGCGAGCGCCAGCAGCAACTGGACCACGGCGACGGCGAACAACACCCACAACGGTCCGGTCCAGCCGCCCGTCCGGGTATGCAGCAGCGCGAGGCCGAAGGGTCCCGCGCTGGCCACCAGGTAGCCCACCGACTGGGCGACCGTGGAGATCGCCGTGGTTTCCGCGGCATTGCGGCCACTGCGGCTGATGACCACCAGCAGCAAGGGGAAGATCGTCAGTCCAAGGCCCAGCAGGACCACGGAGAGGACGGAGAAGTCGACCGGCAGCAGGATCAGGCAGCACAGACCCAGCAGGATCCCGACACAACAGACCATGAAGGCCGGGCGCAGCAGGTGCGGGCGGGTGGCCATGGCCAGCAGCACCACCGTTGCGGGAATCGTGACCAGCTGCATGAGCCCCAACATGATTCCCGCGTTCGCGGGGGCCATGCCCCGGGAGATCAGGATGACCGGCAACCAGCTGATCAGCGAATAGACCAACAGCGCCTGGACCGTGAAGAACCCGGTGATCAGCAGGCCCTTGCGGGTCCGCAGGACGGCCAGCAGCGATCCCCCGGATTCGGCCGGGGCCACCGGGTCGGCGGCATCCTGCCGGGGCCGCGGTCGACCGGCGATCGCCAACGGGAGGAAGACCAGGACCGAGACAGCGGCCAGGATCGACCAGGCCGCCAAACCCAGGCTCGGGGATCCCAGCTGCCGGGCCAGCGGGACGCCGAGCGCCGAGGCGGCCGTGGCCCCGAGGGACATCGTGATCGTGTACGTCCCGGTCAGGGCCGAAGTCCGGTGGGCATAGTGCTCCCGGATGAAGGAGGGCATCGCCACGTTGCACAACGCGATCCCGCACATTCCGGCCACGGTGCCCACCAGCAGCATGCCCACCGAGGGGATCGCACGGATCGCCAGCCCGGCGGCCAGGATGATCAGGGCCAGCAGGATGGTCCGTTCCACACCGATCCTGCGGACCAACCAGGCCGTCGCCGCACCGGCGAAGGCGAAGGTGACCGTGGGGATGGAGGGGAGGATGGCGGCCACCAGCGGCCCGTACCCGAGCACGGCCTGCAGATCGTGGAACAAGGCGGCGGCACTGGTGATGCCGGCCCGCAGGTTCAGCCCCACCAGCACCACGGCGAGCACCCCGAGCACCGTGATCCACCGCCCCCGGGGCAGGACGACGGCCGGTGGATCGGTGGTTCTCGAGGAAGGCATGGGAAAACATTAGACGTCTGATGTTTACTGGACCAACTGTTGTGATCCACATCCTGTCCGTGGTTCGTTTTATGCTGGGTTCATGACTTTCACCACCTGCGACCTGTTCGACGACGACGAATCGCTCCAGACCCTGTCCCTCCAGCTGCAGAACCTGGGCGGTCGGACCCGCTTCAGCGGCCCGGTCCGGACCATCCGCTGCGATCGCGACAACGCCCTGCTCAAACAGACCCTGAACAGTCCCGGTGCGGGCGCCGTGCTCGTCGTCGACGGCGGCGGCTCGCTGGAAACCGCGCTCATGGGGGACATGATCGGTGAAGCCGCCGTGGCCAACGGCTGGTCGGGTGTGGTCATCCACGGCTGCATCCGTGACCGCGTCGCCCTGGCCGGGCTGGACCTGGGCGTGAAGGCGATGGGCTCGAATCCGCGCAAATCCTCCAAACACGGCACCGGCGAGGCCGACGTCGTCCTCGCATTCGGCGGGGTCGACTTCCGGCCCGGCGCCATGCTGCATTCGGACGAGGACGGGATCGTCGTCGAGGCCTGAGCCGCCCGGCGATAGTTCGTTGCGGCCACCGGCATGACGGGAGCAGACCCGATGAGCGCCAGGGCACCACTGCGCCTGTGGCGTTCGATCGCGGTCACCTCCACGGTGATGGCCCTCGCTGCCGGGGCGCACGTACTCGGCGGCGGACCGCTGCCGGGACTGCCGGTCCTGGTGCTGCTCGCGGCACTGGTCAACCTGCCCGTGGTGCTGCTGGCGGGTCGACGCCTGTCCCTGCCCACGCTCACCGCCGTCCTGGGGCTCGGCCAATGGTCCCTGCATCATGCCTTCGCCTGGTTCGCCACACCACCGGACTGCACCGGCGGGGCACCGGAGGTCCCCTTCGGCCACCACGGCTCCGTGGTGGCCGGGATCTGCGGCAGCGCGTCCCCGCTGGCCCACGGGGCGGCAGCCCACTGGGGGTCCATGGGTCTGCCGATGATCACGGCCCATCTACTGGCCATCTTCCTCTCCGCGGTGGCGTTGGCCCGCGGCGAGGCGGCCTTGTGGATGCTCATGGCCTGGCTCTCCCCGCTGGCCTCGCTGCCCCGCCCGGCCCCCTTGGCACCGAAGGGCCCCGTCCAGCAGGCCATGTTCGCCCTGCCGCTCCTCCGGCCCCGGTCCAACGCCCGCGCCGAACGTCTGCGCGGACCACCCCGGGCACTCCTCCCGCGTTCGCTGCGCCCCTGACCCGACGGGGCGGCGGATTCGGGGCATCCCCTCCCACCCCGGGAACCGGAGTGGGAGCACCGTGAACCGCCCGAAGGCCGTGCCCCGTACGGCCCATTGCAAAGGAAACCCCATGACTTCTCCCCACGCCGCTCCGACCCGCCACCGGGTCCTGACCTCCACGGCGGCCCTCGCCGCCACCGGCGCCCTGATGGCCCTAGGTGCCGGGGCCGCCTCCGCCCACGTGACCGTCAGTCCGAACCAGACCGCCGAGGGCTCCTACGCCCAGGCGACTTTCAGCGTCCCCAATGAATCGGAGTCGGCCACCACCGACAAGCTGACCGTCTCACTGCCGACCGATACCCCGTTCATGTCGGTGAGGGTCAAGCCGGTCGACGGTTGGAAGGCCACCGTCAAACGCACCAAACTGGACGAGCCCGTGGAATCCCACGGTTCCACGGTGACCGAGGCGGCGAGCTCGATCACCTGGACGGCAGACCGGGCCCACCGGATCGGCCAGGATGAGTTCCAGACGTTCACCGTCTCTCTGGGCACCCTGCCGGAAGCCGGCACCGATGTGGTCCTGCCCGCCTCCCAGCATTACACCGACGGGTCCGTGGTGAAGTGGGACGAATCCGCGAAGGACGGTGCCGAACCCGAGCATCCGGCCCCCACCTTCACCACCACCGCGGCCGCCGACGACGAGCCGGCCGCCTCGGCGGCCCCGTCCGGCACGGCCGGGGCCGCGGACGCCCCGGCGGCCGGCTCGGAGGGAACGGCGACGGCCGCCTTGTGGATCGGGGTCGCAGGAATCCTGCTGGGCGCCGTCGCCCTGGTGCGGACCGTCGGTTCGCGCAGGAACCAATAGCACTACCCGGTGGCCCGTCGTTCCGGCGGGCCACCGGGCCCCGACTCCTTGAAAGCGAATCCCATGAACCAGCATCGGTCCACCCTCTCGTTGCGGAAGGCCGGCACCCGTGCGGCGGGCCTGCTCGCCGTTCTGCTCCTGGCCCTTCTGGGGCCCATCGGCGCCGCGAGCGCCCACGACCAGTTGATCTCCAACGACCCCGGCTCCGGCTCCACCGTGGAGGCCATGCCGCAGAAGATCGTCCTGACCTACAACAACACCCCCATCGCCATCGGCTCGGAGATCCGGGTCGAGGACGACGCCGGCACCAACTGGGCCGCCGGCCCCGCGAAGGTCACCGACCGCGATGTCGAACAGGCCATCCAGGACGGGACCCCGGCCGGCGAGTACACCGTGAAGTGGCGGGTGGTCTCCTCCGATGGCCATCCGATCCAGGGGACGTTCACGTTCACCACCACCAGCGGGGCGCCGGAAGGTGCCGCCACGCCATCGGCGGCCGCGGACGAGGACACCGGCGAATCCACCCGGGAGGCCGATGGGCAGGGTCTGGCCCCGTGGATCATCCCGACCGGGCTTGCGGTACTGATCGTCATCGGTGCCGGGACGGCCATCCTCTGGCGTCGACGCCCCGGCAACTAGGCCGGGCCGCCACAGACGGGATCAGGCGTTCCAGAGTCCGTAGGAGTCGGCCAGATCCGCGATCTTCTGGGCGCGGGCCAGACGCGGCAGGTAGGAGCCGTCGCCGACCGAGGCGCCGGCGGCGTGGGCCTCGAGCAGCTCGTGGGCCCAGGAAAGCTCGTCGGTGCTCGGGGAGAGGTCCTCGTTGATGTCATCGACCTGTGAGGCCGAGAGGCTCAGCTTGCCGGTCATCCCCATCGTGGCGGTGGTCCGGCAGCTGGCGTGTACGGCCTCGGAGCCGGCCCCGGCGGCCGCCGGACCGTCGATGGCCCCGGGCAGCTGGCCGACGCGGGAGGCCACCACCAGCTTGCCGCGGGCATAGGCCAGGGCCAGCGGGTCGTCGGAGACGCCGGTGTCCTTGCGGAAGTCGTTGACGCCGAAGGCCAGCCGGAACGTGCCGGGGGCCGAGGCGATCGGGGTGGCGTTTTCGATGCCGACCGCCGATTCGATCAGGGCCAGGACCGGGGTGCCGGCCTGCAGGCGCATCGCCGTCAGGGTCACCTGTTCGGGCTTTTCGGTCATCGCCAACATGACCCCGCGCAGCCCCTTGGCCTTGGACAACGCCGCCAGGTCCTCGGCCCAGAACTCGGTTTCGATCCCGTTGACCCGCACCCAGGCGGTCATCCCGGTGCTCAGCGCCTCGACCACGGCATCGCGGGCCTCGGCCTTCTGGTCATCGGGCACGGAGGCTTCCATGTCGAAGATGACGGAGTCCGCTTCGGAGGACAACGCCGGGGCAAACGATTCGGGGTTCGCGGCATTGACCAGCAACCACGAGCGGGAAAGTTTGGCAGGCAGGGACGCGGCGCGGCGGTTACGAAGGGACATACCTACACACTACCGAGTTGGCGCCCCCGCCTTCCACCGGACGGGGCGGGCATCACACCCGGCCCGGGAGGTTGTGCCTCCCGGTGCCTCATGCTTGACTTTCAGTGCCCACGAAAACCCACGTCAACCACTAGTCAGCGGAGGCTTCCATGCCAGGTCATCGCCACGCCACCCCGGAGAACGGCACTGCTGCCGATACCTCCGCGAAGGGCCGCAACGCCCCCTCGCCCGACGACGATCGCAAGCCCTCGGCCCCGACCGACCTACGCGGCCCCTCCTGGAAATACGTGTTGAAAAGGTCCATGCACGAGTTCACCCGGAACAAGTGCACCGATATGGCGGCGGGCCTGACCTACCACGCGGTGCTTTCGGTCTTCCCGGCCCTGCTGGCGATGGTCTCCCTGCTGGGCGTCGTCGGCCAGGCCGAATCCACCACCAAGGCGCTGATCGGTTTCCTCGAACAGTTCGCCAGCGAGGGGGTCGTCGATACGTTGCGTCAGCCCATCGAACAGCTGGCCAACACCCCGTCGGCCGGGTTGGCCCTCATCGTCGGCATCCTCGGCGCCCTGTGGTCGGCCTCGGGCTACACCGGGGCCTTCGGACGGTCGATGAACAAGATCTACGACGTGGCCGAGGGCCGCTCCTTCTTCAAACTCAAGCCGGTGCTGCTGCTGGTGACCCTGGTGATGCTGTTGGTCGCCGTCGTCGTGGTGGTCCTGCTGATCGTCTCGGGCCCCATCGCCAAGACCCTCGGCGACCTGATCGGTTTCGGCGACACCGCCGTCATGGTCTGGGGCATCGCCAAATGGCCGCTGGCCGTGCTGCTGGTCATCCTCGTGATCGCCATCCTCTACTACGGCACCCCGAACGTGAAGCAGCCCAAGTTCCGGTGGCTCAGCATCGGTTCGGTCATCGCGTTGGTGGTCCTGGCGGTGGCCACCGTCGGATTCTTCTTCTACGTCTCCAACTTCGGCAGCTACAACGCGACCTACGGGGCCATTGGCGGGGTCATCGTCCTGCTGCTGTGGATCTGGATCGCGAACCTGTCGTTGCTGCTGGGAGCCGTCTTCGACGCGGAGATGGAAAGGGCCCGCCAGCTCCAAGGTGGCATCAAGGCCGAACGGTCGGTGCAGTTGCCCCCACGCGACACCAAGGCCAGCGATAAGCAGGCCCTGGTCGAGGAACGTGACGTCCAGGCCGGCAGCTCTTTGCGGCACCAGTCGGTGCGCGAGCCCGAAGACAGCTAGCGGGCGAGCTTCTTGAGGTTGACGGCGGGGTCGGCCAATTGGGCGGGGTCCACGCGGATCCGCCGGTCGATGATCCGGCGGGCCGCCTTCACCGCCAGCCCGCCGTCGACCGCGGCACAGCCGAGCAGATAACCCTCGCCGTCAACCCGGAAGGCCATGACGGGCACGCCGTCGGCCTCGCGGATCACGGTGGTCCCCGGGGCGGTCATCGACCCCACGCCCTCGACGTGGACCCCGTGGCGGTCGGACCAGAACCAGTCGGCCCGTGGGGCCGGGGCGTCGCCCCCGATGATGGCCGAGGCGGCCTGGTGTCCGGAGTTCATGGCGTTCTCCCAGTGCTCCGCCCGGCGTTTGAGCACGCCGCCGGTGGTGCGGGTCCGGGCGCAGTCCCCCACAGCGTAGACGCGTCGGTGGCTGGTGCGTTGCCTCTCATCCACGATGATCCCGCCGTCGACCTCCAGCCCGGCCGACTCGGCGAGCGCCGTGTTGGGGGTGATCCCGACCCCCACCAGGACGGCGTCGGCGGTGATCTGCTCCCCGCTGGCCAGCGCGATCCGGTGGTGTTCCCCGTCGCGGGTGATGGTTTCGGGGATGCCGGTCACCACGGTGATCCCCTTCTCGGTGTGCATGGCGTGCAGACGCCGGGCCAGTTCCGGGCCGACGGCCGGGACCAGGGGCGGATCCATGGGGTCGATGAGGACGACGACGGCCCCGAGTTCACGGGCGGCGGACGCGGTTTCTGCCCCGATGAGTCCCGCCCCGATGATCGCCAACCGGGTGCCGGGCCGCAGCACCGTGCGCAGCCGGTCCGCGTCGGCCCGGTGGCGCAGCTCCAGCACGGTATCCAGGTCGCCGCCGGGGATCGAGAGCTTGCGGGCCGTCCCCCCGGTGGCCAGCACCAGCACGTCCGCGGCCAGGGCCGTACCGTCGGCCAGGACGGCTTCGCCGGCCCCCGGGCGCACGGTGGCCACGGTGCCGGTGAGGATCTCGACCTCGTGCTCCCGGCACCACGCGGCGTCGGCGAGCAGCAGGCCGGCCTGATCGGTGTGCCCGAGCAGATAGGCCTTGCTCAAGGGGGGCCTGTCGTAGGGCAGCCCCTCGGGATCCACGATCCGCACCCCGCCGGTATGGCCCAGGCTGCGCAATTGGCGGGCCACGGAAAATCCTGCCAGCCCGGCACCGATGATCAGGACCGAGGCTTCCGGCCCCGGTGCCGCCTGGTCGTGGCTGGCTACGGGGTTCATGCCCGGTTCCTCTCGTGGATGTCTTCGATGATCTGCAAGGTGGCCACGGCATCCGCCGGGTCCACCGGAAGCGGGCCGTGGCCGTGGACCCCGGCGGCGAAGCTGCGATAGAACTTCGGATAGGCGCCCACGTCGGAGGGCACCGTCTCCATGGCCCCCGGCACGCCGAGGCGGCCCCACTCGTTATCGGGCACCCGCCCATATCCGGCGTCGTCGGGTTCCATTCCGGCGTCGAGCGCCGCCTCCTGCCCGTCGGTTCCCCACGTTTCGAAGCCGGCCTCGGTCCCCAGGACCCGGAAGCGGGGTGCCGGGACCGCGAAGTGCAGCCCGACCGATAGATGCGAGTCCACCCCGCTGTGGTGCCGGATGACGATGGAGGCATCCTCATCGGCATCGGAACCGCCGGTGCTGAGGCGCCGGGTCAGCCCGTACACCGAGTCCGCCGGCCCGAACAGGACCAGTGCCTGGTCGATGACGTGGGTGCCCAGATCGAACAGGACTCCCCCGCCGCCGGCGATCCCCGCGCTGTCCTTCCAATCGCGCAACCCCGCGGGTTTCCACCGTTCGAACCGTGATTCGAAGGTGTGCACCTCGCCGAGCGCCCCGTCCCGGACCAGACGCGAGAGAGTCAGGAAGTCGGCGTCCCACCGACGGTTCTGGAACACCGAGAGTTTCACGGCGGCGGCCCGGGCCGCCTCGATGACTTCACGCCCCTCGGCAGCGGAAGTGGCGAAGGGCTTGTCGAGAACCACATGCAGGCCGTGGCCGATCGCTCTCAGGGCCAGGGCGGCATGGGTCGCTGGCGGGGTCCCGATGACCACCACATCGAAGTCGGCGGCCCGGGCGAAGAGGCTCTCGGCGTCCGGCATGATCAGCGTGTCGGGATGGGCCGCGGCGGCAGCAGCCGCGCGTTCGGGGTTGCCGGTGATGATCGCGTCGAGGGAATAGTCGGGGTCCGCGGCAATCAGGGGGGTATGGAAGACCCGGCCGGACAGCCCGTATCCCAGTACGGCAGTACGCAATTTCGGGCGCGGGATCACGTTGGCTCCTTCGGGACGGTCATACGCCAAACCCTACCAATCCGGGCGCCGGCGGCGCGGGCACGTAAACTGTCCCCAGGGTCCGGAACGCATCCACGCACCGGCCCACCCCCGGCAGTCCGGGCCCGGAAACAACCGGGGACGGACGGAACCGGCCCGCGTCGACGAAAGGTAGTGCCATGGCCAAGGACCCGCAGGATCGCCCGAAGCCGGCGAAGACCCCCCGGGAGCCGGCACCCGGAACCCCCTCGGGTGGCGCACCCGCCGGAGGGACCCCCGAGCACCGCCCCGGAACCAGCGACGGGGCCGGACGCCCCGAGGACCCGATGCGGGTGACCCGCAGCGGGGTCATGTGGACGGCAACCGTCCTGGCGTTGGTGTTCCTGGTGCTGCTGATCATCTTCATCGCGCAGAACACCAATACGGTGCAGCTGCGCTACTTCGGCTGGGAGGGGACGGTCCAACTCGGACTGGCGCTCTTCGTTGGAGCGGTCGGCGGCGGCATCATCGTCGCCATTGCCGGTGCCGCCCGCATCGTCCAATTGCGCAGCCACGCCCGCAAGGGAAGAGTCAAGCCGGGCAAGCCCGGGAAGAAATCCACGCAGTAGGTCCCCACAGACGAAGGGCCGCCCCGCATTCCGCGGGGCGGCCCTTGACTTTTTCCCTGCCGGCGACCGGTCAGCCCTTGCGGGCCTGCTTGATCAGTTCGGCGCACCGCTCACCGATCATCATGGTGGTGATGTTCGGGTTCACGGTGACCTGCTCGGGCATCACCGAGGCGTCGGCCACGCGCAGCCCCGTGACCCCCTTGACCCGCAGTTCGGGGTCCAGCGGCGACAGATCGTCGTCGATGGGCCCCATGCGCACGGTGCCGACCGGATGGTAGACGGTGTTGTGCGTGCGCCGGATGTAGTCGGCGATCTCCTCGTCCGACTGGGTCTCCGTCCCCGGGTAGAGTTCGCGCCCGGCCCATTCGGCCATGGCCGGCTGGGAGACGATCTCGCGAGCCTTGCGGATGCCGGCGATCATCACGCGCATGTCATGGCCTTCGGGGTCGGTGAAGTAGCGCGGGTCGACCTTGGGCTTATCGCGGAAGTCGCCGCTGCGCAGGCGCACGGTACCGCGTGACTTCGCGTGGGTGACGTTCGGGGTCAGGCAGAAGCCGTTCTCCGTGGTCGGGTAGCCCTGACGCAGGGTGTGCATGTCGAAGGGCACCGAACCGTAGTGCATCATCAGGTCGGGACGATCCAGGCCCTCGGTGGTCTGCGTGAAGATCCCGATCTCCCACCACTGGGTCGATTCGGACACCATCGGCTGCTTCGCTTCCCACTGGATGACCCCCTCGGGGTGGTCCTGCAGGTGTTCGCCCACCCCGGGGGAATCCACGCGGACCTCGACCCGGTTCTCCTTCAGCTGTGCTGCCGGGCCGATCCCCGAGAGCATCAACAGCTTCGGCGAGTCGATGGCCCCGGTGGAAACGATGACCTCCTCGCGGGCGGTGAGGTGATGGGTCTTGCCGAATCCGTTGTCCACGACCGCGACGCCGGTGCACCTGTTGGCCTCGTCGAAGGTCAGGACCTTGGCTCGCAGCCCGGTGAGCAGATGGAAGTTCTTCCGGTCGGCAATCGGGTGGATGTAGGACACCGAGCTGGAGGAGCGGGTGCCGTCGGCCTTGCGGTTGATCTGGAAGAAGTTCGCCCCGTTGGTGACGGTGGCGTTGTCGTTGAACTTCGCCCGCGGGATCCCGGCCTGTTCGGCGGCGTCGAGCACCGCCACGCCGCTGGGATCCGCCGGGGGGACGTTCATCAGGTGCACGGGCCCGGAGTCTCCGTGGTGCGGGGCCCCGGGCCCCGCGTCTTCGTTGGTCTCCAACTGCTTATACAGCCGGAAGGCGGTCTCGGCGTTCCAACCGGTGGCCCCGTATTTCGACTCCCATTCGTCCAGGTCCTCGCGCGGGGCCCAGAAGGCGATGCAGGAGTTGTGGCTGGAGCAGCCGCCCATCACCTTGGCGCGGGCGTGGCGCATGAACGAGTTGCCGTTCTCCTGCTCCTCGATCGGGTAGTCCCAGTCGTAGCCGGATTCGAGTAGTTCCATCCAGCGGTCCAGCTGCAGGATCTCATCGATTCCCCGGTCATCGGGACCGGCCTCGACCAGGGCCACCTCGAGTGAGGGATCCTCGCTCAGGCGGGCGGCGACGGCGGCACCGGCGGACCCGCCGCCGACGACGATGTAGTCGAAGGCCGAACCGTCCAACGTCTCGAAATCAGTCATTTTAAGTACTCTCCTTGGCTCAGGCTCGGAAACGGGCTAGGCGCGGTCGGCGAACCAGCCGGTGACTTGCGGGGCCGTGTTCTGGTAGATGTGCTTGGCTTCCTGGTACTCGCCCAGCCCGGTCGGGCCGAGCTCGCGACCGACGCCCGACTGGCCCATGCCGCCCCATTCGGCCTGCGGCAGGTAGGGGTGGAAGTCGTTGATCCAGATGGTGCCGTGACGCAGGCGTCCGGCGACCCGCTGGGCCCGTCCGGCATCCTGGGTCCAGACGGCGCCGGCCAGGCCGTAGACGGTGTCATTGGCGGTGGCAACGGCTTCGTCCTCGGTGGAGAACGTCTCGACGGTGACCGTGGGACCGAAGGCCTCGTCCGTGACGACGGACATGCCCCGGCTGACCTGGTCCAGGATGGTCGGCAGGTAGTAGTGCCCGGCCCCCAGCCCGGTTCCGTCCTCCTCGGTGGCGGCCCGACCGCCGGTGCGCAGACGGGCGCCTTCGGCGACGCCCCTCTTCACGTAGGCGTCCACCTTCTGAAGGTGGGCGGCGGAGATCAGCGGGCCGGTTTCGGCCTCGTCGTCGTAGGGGCCGCCGATGCGGATGTCCTCGGCCCGGCGGACCAGTTCATCCACGAAGGCTTCGGCGATGGACTCGTGGACGAGCAGCCGGGCCCCGGCTGAGCAGACCTGGCCGGAATGCACGAAGGCACCGTTGAGGGCGTTGTCCACGGCGGCGTCGAAGTCGGCGTCGGCGAAGACGACGTTGGGGTTTTTGCCTCCCAGTTCCAGCGCGACCTTCTTCACGGTTCCTGCAGCGCCTGCGGCGATCACCCGACCAGTGACCAGACCGCCGGTGAAGGAGACCATGTCGATGTCGGGGTGGCTCGACAGCGGGGCCCCCGCGGTGGCCCCGGCACCGGTGACCAGGTTCGCGACGCCGTCGGGCAGCCCGAGTTCGGCGAAGAGGTCCATGATCAGGATGGAAGTAGACGGCGTCAGCTCGGCGGGCTTGAGCACGAATGAACACCCCGCGGCAATGGCCGGGGCCATCTTCCAGGCGGCCTGCAGCAGCGGGTAGTTCCAGGGGGTGATCATCCCGCACACACCGACCGGTTCGTAGGCGATGCGGGAGACGACCGTGTTGTCCCCGGCATCGACGACGCGTCCGGCATCCTGACCGGACAACCGGCCGAAGTACTCGAAGCAGTTGGTGATGTCGTCCATGTCGATCCGCGATTCGAGGATGCGCTTGCCGGTGTCACCGGTCTCGGCGCGGGCGAACTCCTCCTTGCGTTCACGCAACCGCTCGGCGACCTTGAGCAGGAAGGCCCCGCGTTCGGGAGCCGGAACCGAGGACCAGACCCCGGAGTCGAAGGCCGCCCGGGCCGCGGCGATCGCCCGCTCGGTATCGGCTGCTGCCGCCTCGGAGGCCGTGGCGACATGCGTGCCATCGGCCGGGCAGATGATCTCGCGGGTTTCACCGGAGGCTGCCGCCTCCCATTGCCCGCCGATGAACAGTGTGTGCTGGTTGGGGTACGGGGTCTGCGGCGTAGCGGTCATGCCTGCTCCTTCGGGTTGCGGGGTGCTTCGTCTTCGGGGCCGATGGCGGCGCCGAAGCAGGCGAACTGGTGGGTCAGCGTCCGGTCGGGTCCCGGGGGCCGTCACCGGCGGGTGGCCAGGCATTCGGTGACCGGGCGGATCCGGCCGTTTTGCTCGAAGTCATATTCAGCACAGTAACAAGAAGGAGGGCCGACGTAGAGTGCCCGCGCATGTTAGCACGGGGTATCGGTGAGCAAACGCACACCGGAACCGGCCGGTCGCCGCCGGCTCCCCTTGGCCCTTCCCCCGGCATGACGCAGGATGGGGGCATGTGGTTCGGTTGGGTTGAGTTCGATGTGCTGCTCGGCGATGTGCACTCGCTGAAGGCCAAACGCGCCGTCGTCCGCCCCCTCGTGGCCGAACTGCGGCGACGCTTCGAGGTGTCCGTCGCCGAAACCAGCCACCAGGACCTCCACCGGCGGGCCGGCATCGCCGCCGGTGTCGTGGCCGCGGATGCCGGCCACGCCATCGAGGTGCTCGACGGCGTCGAACGCCTGGTCGCGGGCCGGCCCGAGATCGACCTTCTCAGCGCCCGGCGCCGGCTCCACTCCTCCGAGGACGAGTAGGGTCCTCCCCGGTCCGGCCTACTCCCCGGAGGCGACCTCCTGCACGGCCGCGGCCACCGCGGCGGCCACCCGCGGGTCCAGGGGCGAAGGGACGATGAAGTCGGCAGCCAGGTCCCCACCGACCAGATCGGCGATGGCCCGGGCCGCAGCGATCTTCATCCGTGGGGTGATCCGCCGTGCCGACGCGTCCAGGGCCCCGCGGAAGATCCCCGGGAAGGCCAACACGTTGTTGATCTGGTTCGGGAAGTCGCTGCGCCCGGTGGCGACGACCTGCCCGAAACGGGCCGCGACCTCGGGCATGACCTCGGGGTCCGGATTCGACAGCGCGAAGATGATCGCGCCGTCGTTCATGGCCTCCAGATCCTCCGCGGGGACCTGCGAGGAGGAGACCCCGATGAAGGCGTCGGCCCCGTCGAGGGCCTCGCGGATCCCGCCCATGACCGAATCGCGGTTGGTGATGGCCGCATATCTGGCCTTGATCGGGTTCAGGTCGTTCCGGTCACGGTGGATGACCCCCTGTGAATCGACCAGCACGACGTCGCCGATGCCGACATTGACCAGGATGTCGGTGATCGCGATGCCTGCGGCCCCGGCGCCGGAGACGACCACGCGCAGCCCGGCCAGCTCCTTGCCGACCACCCGGGCCGCGTTGGTCAGTGCCGCCAGGACCACCACCGCGGTTCCATGCTGGTCGTCGTGCATCACCGGGCAGTCCAGGGCCTCGATGAGGCGTTCCTCCAGTTCGAAGCAACGCGGTGCCGAGACGTCCTCGAGGTTGATCGCCCCGAAACTGGGACGCAACCGGACCAGGGTCTCGATGATCTCCTCGACATCGGTGGTCTCGAGCACCAGCGGAATGGAGTTCAACCCACCGAATTCCTTGAACAGGGCACATTTCCCTTCCATGACGGGCAACGACGCCGCGGCGCCGATGTCGCCCAGCCCCAGCACGGAGGTCCCGTCGGAGACCACGGCCACCAGCCGGGAAGCCCAGGTGTGGGTGGCGTGGCGGGCCGGGTCCTCGGCGATCGCGCGGGAGACCTGGGCGACCCCCGGGGTGTAGGCGATGGACAGGGCCCGCTTCGAATCCAGGGCCATCGTGGACTGGACGGAGAGCTTTCCGCCTTCATGGGCGGCAAAGACCTCCCGGCTGCTCACGGGCGTCGTGGGGCCGGGGGTGGTTTCAGGGGTGGTCGAGATGGACATGTGGATGCTCCTGGAGAAAGACTGCCGTTCGGGAAGCGGGCCCGGCGCGGATGAACGCGGACTGCCTGTTCTCCGGCGACCGGGTCGTCACGCGAAGGGCAGCCTGCCCTGCTCTGCGGCGGCCGGCCCGGGGTGGTGGCTCGCGGCGCTGGCGCAGTGGTCAGTACTTTCTTTAGACCGTTATCCACCAGAGTAGGGCATCGATGGAGCCGACCCAACCATGACGGTGGCCCTAGCCGGCCTCGGCCTCGGTGGCCCCGGGGGCGACCACCCGGCCGTCGGGGCCGATCCGTCGGGCGTTGGCCAGCACCGGCAGTTTCCGGCGGGCCTGCTCGACCTCTGCGAGGTCGAGGTCCACGACGGTGAGCTCGGGGCCCTGCGGCAGGCAGGCCAGCGTGCGGCCCAGCGGTGAGATGACGGCGCTGCGGCCGACCCCCAACGGGGTGCTGTCGGTGGCGGGGCGTCCGCTGGCCGCGGGGTCGGCCTGGTCGCAGGCGACGATGAACGTCGTCGTATCCAGTGCCCGGGCCCGGATGAGGGCCTCCCACTGCTCGGCCTTGTCCGGGCCGTCGCCCCAGGAGGCACACACCAGGTTCACCGTGGCGCCGGCCGCCGCGTTCGCCCGGAACAGATCGGGGAAACGCACGTCGTAGCAGATCGACAGCCCGAAGACGACGCCGTCGAGTTCGAAGGTGGCGATCGATCCACCCGCGGTCACGGCATCGGATTCGGCGAACCCGTAGGCGTCGTAGAGGTGGATCTTGTCGTAGCTGGCCTCCACCCCGGGGCCGGTGGCCAGCAGCGTATTGCGCACGCGCCCGTCCTCGCCGGGGGTGAACATCCCGTGGACCGTGACGATGCCCAGTTCGGCCGAGAGGGCGCGGATCCGTCGGGCCCAGTCCCCGTCCAGGGGCTGGGCCACCTCGGCCAGCGGGTTGCCGAAGGCGCACATGGTGGCTTCGGGAAAGACCACGACGGCGGCACCGGCGTCCCGGGCCCGGGCCGCCTGGTCACGGACCAGACCGAGGTTGGCCTCCAGATCGGCGGTGGAGTTGATCTGGGCCAGAGCGATTTTCAACGTCATGTCTTCGAGGTTGCCATACCCCGCCGATCCGCCCAAGGGCCCCGCCGGCAGGGCATGATGGTCTCATGCCACAGGAGATGACTGCCTTGACCAGAACCACCCAGCATGAGGCGCTGGCGGGACCCGACGCCGCCCGGCTGGCCCGGGCGTTGGGGGAGTCCGCCGATGCGACGGTGTTCGTCAACGGCACGGCACTGCGCCTGCCGTCGGCGGCGGCCGGAGCCGTCTTGGATCTGCTCGGCCGCCTGGCCGACGGGGAAGCGGTCGTGCTCAGCACCGCCGAGCGATGGCTGAACACTTCCCAGGCGGCCCGGCTGGCCGGGGTGTCCAACACCTACATGCGCAACCTCACCGATGCGGGGACCATCCCGGTCGAGTACCGCGGCAGCCACCGCAGGATCAAGCCCGCGGACATCACGGCCTGGGTGGCCTCCCGGCGGGTGGAGGCCCCGCCCGCGGATCAAGGGGGCGGCGAGGCCCCCGAATAAACATCTCCTCGGTAACAACTGTTGCCTCATGGTGAACCCATGTTGTTACGATGTGAGGGTGAACACAGCAGAGAACCCCACCGCCCAGGACCGCGAATCGTTGCCCACCGAATCGGAGCTTGCCCTTGAGCGGGCCGAGGCCTCGACCCGACACGAGAGCCTGTTCTCCGAACGCGCCGCCAACATCAAGCAATCCGCCGTCCGGGACGTCTTCGACATCTCGCTGCGCCCGGGGCTGGTCTCGCTGGCCGGGGGAAACCCCTACCTCTCGTCGCTTCCCTTGGAGAAGATCGGGACGATGGCCCACCAGCTCATCGCCCAGGAGGGGCTGACTGCCCTGCAATACGGTGGTGGCAAGGGCACCATCGAGCTGCGCCAACACATCTGCGAGGTCATGGCCGAGGAGGGCATCACCAATGTCGACCCCGAGAACATCGTGGTCACCGCCGGCTCACAATCGGCCCAGGACGTAGCCTGCAAGGTCTTCTGCGACCCCGGCGACGTCGTGCTGTGCGAGGACCCCACCTACGTCGGGGCCCTGAACACCTTCGAGGCCCACCAGATCCAGGTCGAATCGGTCGCCATGGACGAGGACGGGCTGGTTCCCGAGGCCCTGCGTGAACGCATCGCCGAGGTCACGGCCACCGGTAAGCGGATCAAGTTCCTCTACACGATCCCCAACTTCAACAACCCCTCGGGCATCTCGCTGGCCGCCGCACGCCGTCAGGAAGTCGTCGACATCTGCCGCGAGGCCAACATCCTCGTCCTCGAGGACAACCCCTACGGGCTGCTGAAGTTCGACGGCGAGCCCTACCCGACGCTGCGGGCGGACAACCCGGACGACGTGATCTACATGGGCTCGTTCTCCAAGATCCTGGCCCCCGGCCTGCGCATCGGCTGGGCGTTGCTGCCCGAGCACCTGACCCGCAGGTTCTACCTGGCCAGCGAGGCGGTGGTGCTCTGCCCACCGACCCTGAACCAGATGCTGATCACCAGCTACCTCGACGGGCATGACTGGCGCGGCCAGATCTCCGCCTACCGCGGACTGTATGCCGAGCGTTGCACGGCCATGCTCTCCGCCCTCGAGGAACTCATGCCGGAAGGGGTCCGCTGGACCACGCCGACCGGGGGCTTCTTCATCTGGGTCACCCTCCCGGAGGGGATCGACACCTACCCGCTGCTCGCCGAGGCCATCGACGACGGCGTCGTCTTCATCCCCGGGGCGGCCTTCACCCCCGGGGACGAGCCGAACAACCGGTTGCGACTGGCCTTCAGCGCCATCGACCCGGAGAAGATCCACGAGGGCGTCAAGCGTCTGGCGGTCGTGTTGAACCGGGCCATCGACGCCGCCTGATCCCTCCGTGGGCCTCCAGGCCCCCGGTTCGTTACCGCTGCCCTGCGGACTGTTCGTGGAACCACGGCCGGACATCGAGGGTGATCCGGTTCCGGGCCCCCGGGGGTCCGGGGTGCCCGTCCAGGTCGTAGGCCTCGTCGCCGGCCCAGGCCACGATCGGGTGGCCCTCGTCGTTGCGGGCCCCGACGCTTTTGAAGTCCGCCGGTTCACTGGCCCGTGCGGCGGCCACCGCCGCTGCCGCGCTCCGGTGGCCGCTCAACCAGTTCAGCGTCATCCAGGTGGGCGGGACCAGTTCCATGGACCCGCCGGCGTGGCGTTCCAGGGCCTCGGCCGGGGTCAGCCACGCGTGATCGACATGCTCCTCGGGACTGAGCCGGAGCGGCCCGGTGGCCTCTGTGTCCACCGCCGCCAGGAAGAACCAGGTGAGCAGCCGTTTCGGCACGCTGGGCGGCGGGGTCCAGATGGACAGGGCGGCCAGATCCTCCTGGGCGATCACCATCCCGGTCTCCTCCCGGGTTTCGCGTACGCCGGCACACCGGGCGGCCCCGGCGGGCGGATCGGGGCAATCCCGCGGGACCTCGTCCCGGTCCTCCGGATCGACGTGGCCTCCGGGAAAGACCCAGGCCCCGGCGAAGGAACCGCGGTGGGAGGGCCGTTCCAGCAACAGCACCTCCAGTCCGCGGGGCGCATCGCGCAACAGCACCACGGTGGCCGCATCACCGTGCAGGGCGGGCTCGTGCGTGGCCTCGGGCATCGACGGTCCTTCGTCCCTCATCGGATGGGTTCCGGGCCGGGACCCCGGTAGGGGATCTCCCGGGAGTCCAGCTGCTCCAGCTGCAACACCAGCCACGGACTGAAGGCCCAGGGGGTGGCGCGGACCGCGGCGACCAGGTCCTGCGGAGCCACCCAGTGGTGTTCGGCGACTTCGCTGGGCCGGGGGTCGACCCCGGAGGCGGCCCGGGCGAAATACACCGGGCAGAACTCGTTCTCCACCACCCCCGAGGCATCCTCGGCCCGGTAGGCGAACTCCGGCAGGACCATCTCGACGGCACCCAGCTCCATCCCGAGCTCGAACCCGGCCCGACGGTGCACGGCATCCTCGCGGGGTTCACCCGGTGCGGGATGCCCGCAGACGGAATTCGTCCACACTCCAGGCCAGGCCTTCTTGGCCAGGGACCTGCGGGTGACCAGGACGCGCCCTTCGGCGTCGAAGACATGGCAGGAGAAGGCCAGGTGCAGCGGCGTCGTCCCGGTATGTACTTCCGCCTTGTCGGCGCTGCCGTTCTCCTGGTGGTCGGCGTCGAGCAGCACCACGTTTTCGGCGGGCCCTGGTGGTGGCGTCCGGGTTCTCACGATGGGTTCCTCTCCCCTGGTCCTTCGGTGAAATCCGACATCCCCGGCGGGATGCGGCTAATCGAGCAGCAGTGCCGGCTCTTCCATGATCGCGGCGATGTCGGCCAGGAAGCGGGCCGATAGATCGCCGTCGACCACCCGATGGTCGAAGCTACCACCCAAGGTGGTGATCCAGCGGGGGACGACGTCCCCGTCGACCACCCACGGCTTCTGCCGGATGGTGCCGAAGGCGATGATCGAGACTTCGCCGGGATTGATGATGGGGGTCCCGGTGTCGACGCCCAGGACCCCGATGTTGGTCACCGTCAGCGTGCCCTCGCGCATGTCCTCGGGCCGGGTCCGCCCTTCCCTGGCGGTGGTGGTCAGCTCGTTCAGGGCCATCGCCAGTTCCTTCAGGCTCAGATCCTGTGCGTCCTTGAGGTTCGGGACCACCAGGCCCCGCGGGGTCGCGGCTGCGATCCCGAGGTTCACGAAGTGCTTGACGTGGATTTCGGCACCCTGCCCGGTATCCACCCAGCTGGCGTTGACGCCCGGGTTCCGCGCCGCGGCCCAGATGACCGCCTTGGTGAGGATCAGCAGCGGGGAGACCTTGATGCCTTCGAAGTCGCGGGACTTCTTCAGACGCTGGATGAACTCCATCGTCCGGGTGGCGTCGACATCGACGAAGATGCTCACATGCGGAGCGGCGGACACGGAGTCGACCATGGCCTTGGCGGTGGCCTTGCGCACCCCGCGCACCGGTTCACGGGTGATCCGCTGCGCCGTGGCCCCACCGGTGGGCCGGTGGTTGGTCAGGTCCTCGCGGGTGATCTGCCCGTGCGTACCGGTTCCGCGGACATCGGAGAGTTCGATGCCCAGGTCCTTGGCGATCTTGCGGACCGGCGGCTTGGCCAGCACCCGCTCGGGCGCCGGGGGCCCCGGGGTCGGAGCAGGCTTCGTGGCGGCTTCGGCCACCGGTGTTCCTGCGGGGGCAGGTGCGGGGCGGGCTTGGGCGCCCGGCGGGGTCGCGGAGGCACCGGGACGGGTGCGGGGGCGCCGGCGGACGGGATCCGACTTCGGGCCCGAGCCGACCAGCGGGCCTGGGGCCTGCTCCTCGACGGACGCCTCGGCCACTTCCCCGGGGGTCGGGGCCGGCGGCGGGGCAGCGCCGTCAGTGGGCGCCGGGGCGGCCGTGGCTTCCGGCTCGGCCGGGGCGCCGGGCTGTTGCCCGATTTCGTCGACGGAGAACAGCGGCTGGCCGACTTCCACGACCTGTCCTTCGGCGGCGTGCAGTTCGGTGACCACCCCGGCATACGGGCTGGGCAGTTCGACCAGGGACTTG
The DNA here is from genome assembly GCF_052379645.1 of Arthrobacter sp. 179. NCBI lineage: Bacteria > Bacillati > Actinomycetota > Actinomycetes > Micrococcales > Micrococcaceae > Arthrobacter > Arthrobacter sp. 179. The sequence goes on from NZ_JBQSYU010000001.1 coordinate 93,035, forward strand.
GCGGTCTCGATCTCCACGAAGACCTGGTTGATCTCCACATGGTCGCCGGTCTTGACCTTCCAGGAGGCGATATCGGCCTCGGTCAGGCCTTCGCCGACATCGGGCAGGTTGAAGGTACTCATGGGTGGCTCCTTGGGCGCATGCTGTTCGGGGTCCCGGGCATCTAGTACTCGAACGAACGATCCACGGCATCGAGCAGCTTGTCGATATCCGGTAGGTACTGGTCCTCGACCTTGGCCACGGGGTAGGGCATGTGGAATCCGCCCACGCGGATCACGGGGGCCTCCAGCGAAAGGAAGGCCCGCTCCGAGACCCGGGCGGCGATCTCGCCGCCGATGCCTCCGAACGTGGGGGCTTCATGGGTGACGATGAGCCGGCCGGTCTTGCGGACCGAATCGGTGATGGTGTCGAAATCGATCGGACTGATCGAGCGCAGGTCCACCACCTCGATGCTGCGCCCGTCCTCCGTGGCTGCCTCGGCGGCAGCCAGGGCCACCGGGACCAACGGACCATAGGTGACGATCGTGGCGTCGGTCCCCTCACGGATGACCTGGGCGCTGAAGGCATTCTGCGCCGGATTCTCGGTATCGACCTCGCCCTTGAGCCAATAGCGGCGTTTGGGTTCGAAGAAGATGACCGGGTCCTGGCATGCTGCCGCTTGCTGGATCATCCAGTAGGCGTCGTGGGGGTTCGACGGGGTGATGATGCGCAGGCCCGCGGTATGGGCGAAGAGTGCCTCGGGTGATTCCGAATGGTGTTCGATGGATCCGATGCCACCGCCGTAGGGGATCCGGATGACCACGGGGGCGCCGAAACGGCCCTCGGAGCGGGCGCGCATCTTGGCCAGCTGGGTCGTGATCTGGTTGAACCCGGGGAAGACGAAGCCGTCGAATTGGATTTCGGCGATCGGCTTGTAGCCGCGCAGGCTCATGCCGATCGAGGTGCCGATGATCCCGGATTCGGCCAACGGGGAATCGATGACGCGTGAGGTCCCGAAATCGGCCATGAGCCCCTCGGTGACCCGATACACCCCGCCGAGCCGGCCGATGTCCTCACCGATCAGCAAGGATTTGGGGTTCTCCTCCAGCACGCGGCGCAGGCCGGTGGACAGGGCCTTGGCCATGGTCATCCTGGTCATCGGGGACCTCCGGATCCGGGGGTTGCTGCCGGGTCGGCATCGGTGAAGCCCGCCTCGTAGCGGCGATGGAATTCCAGTTCCTCGCGGACCAGCGGGTGCGCTTCGGCGTAGACGTTGGCGAAGGACTGGGCCAGGGTCGGGTCCGGGAAGTCCATGGCCTCCCGGCGGACCCGGGCAGCCATCTCATCCCCGTCCGCCGAAAGCCGGGCGAAGAAGTCCTCGTCGACCAGTTCCGCGGCGCGCAGGTACTTCTCCAGCCGGGCCAGCGGGTCCTTGAGATCCCAGGATTCCTCTTCGTCCGTCGTGCGGTATTTCGTGGGGTCGTCGGCCGTGGTGTGGGCGCTGCGTCGGTAGGTCTGCGCTTCGATCAGCACCGGCCCCCCGCCGCCACGGGCGTGCTCGAGGGCCCACCGGGTGACCGCATGCACGGCCAGGACGTCGTTGCCGTCCACGTGGATGCCCGGGAAGCCGTACCCGGCGGCCCGCGCGGCCAGCGGCACCCGGGACTGGACCTCGAAGGGGACCGAGATGGCCCACTGGTTGTTCTGGCAGAAGAAGACCACCGGGGACTGGTTGCTCGCGGCGAAGACCATCGATTCGTGGGTATCGCCCTCGGAGGAGGCACCATCACCGAAGTACGCGACGACGGCGGTACCCTCCTGCGCCAGACGCTCCTCGTCCCAGTCGGCCTGGTCGCGTTGGATGCCCATCGCATAGCCGACGGCATGGGGCATCTGGGCGGCCAGCACCATCGTGTACATGTGGAAGTTGTTCTCCCGCGGATCCCATCCACCGTTGGAGATGCCGCGGAAGACGCGGAGCATCTGCGGGAAATCGACGTCGCGGGTCAGCGCGACGCCATGCTCGCGATAGGTCGGGAAGAGGTAGTCGCGGGCTTCGGTGGCCCGGCCGGAACCGATCTGCGCGGCTTCCTGGCCACGCAACGGCACCCAGAGCGCCAGTTGCCCCTGCCTCTGCAAGGCGGTGGCTTCCTCGTCGAACCGGCGGGTCAGCGCCATATCGCGGTAGAAGCCGCGGAGCGCATCGGCATCCACATCCGCCAGATAGGGCGAATACTCGCTGTCGGTGACGAGTTCTCCATCCGGCGTCAGCAACTGGATCAGCTCCGGTGCCGCGGCCGCCTGGGCGGTTGAGGTCATGCGCGTGGGTACCCTTCACTTAGAAATATGCCTCCCGCGGCATAGGTTCCGCAGGAGGCATATAACGGAAATACCACTCCAGCCTACTGGCCCGTGGGCCCGTGGCCGGAACCGGCTACCGGCTAGGAAACGGCGGGTCGTTTTGGATACTTGCTACAAACCTCGAGGAAACGCGTATTGGCCTCCTCCTCGCCGATGCTCACCCGCAGGCCCTCGACACCGAAGGCCCGCACGGACAGTGCCTGCTCGTCGGCAACCCGGGCGAAATCGGGGGTATCGGCCCCGAAGTCGAGCCAGATGAAGTTGCCCTGGGGGTCGGGGACCTCCCAGCCGATGGCCCGCAGACCCTCCACGACACGGGTCCGTTCGTCGACCAGGTGTTGTACCCTTTCGACAACCTGGTCGATGTTCTCGATCGAGGCGACCGCCGCCTTCTCGGCCAGACTGGATACCGCGAACGGGGTGGCGATGACGCGCAGGTACTGCGTGATGGACGGATGCGAGATGGAGTAGCCGACGCGCAGGTTGGCCAGCGAGTGGGCCTTGGAGAAGGTTCGCAGGACCACGACGTTCGGGTACTTCCGGTACATCTCGATGCCGTCGACGGCATCCTCGAGGCGGACGAACTCGTTATAGGCCTCATCGATGACGATGAGTACGTTTGCCGGGACCGAGTTGATGAACTTCTCCACCTCGGCGGTCGTCAGCGCCGGGCCGGTGGGGTTGTTGGGGGTGCAGAGCATCACGACGGAGGTCTGGGCATTCACGGCTGCCGCCATGGCGTCGAGGTCATGACGCCCGTCGGGCAGGTTCGGGATCTCCACGGCATCCGCGCCGGTGGTCTGGACCACGATCGGGTAGGCCTCGAAGGAGCGCCAGGCGTAGATGACCTCATCGGCGACGTCATCGTCGTTCTGGCCGGCAAAGGTCTGCAGGATCTGGGTCAGCGCGCCGAGGCTGCCGGCGCCGGTGACGATGTCTTCGGCGGGAACGTCGAGGTATCCGGCCAGTGATTCGCGTAGCTTCGTTGCCAGCGGGTCCGGGTACCTGTTGTAGTCCACACCCTCGCGGATGGCCTCCATGACTGCCGGGACGGGACCCAGCGGGTTCTCGTTGGAGGACATCTTATAAGAGGTGAGGCCGGAGACGGCGGTCGGAGGTTTGCCCGCGGCATACTTCGGAAGCAGATCCAGCACCGGACGTGGTTGCACCTTGACGGGGGTGGCGGGGTTCTTATTGCTCATGTCTCTACCCTAGCGTCGCCACGGCCTCCCCCGCCGCCCGGACCCCGGCATGGCTCGCCGATCCACCGGCCCCCGAAACACCGGTCCTCCGGGTGGCGGTATGGAAAGATGGCAGGATGCTGCGCTTCATCGTCAGAGTCATCGTCAACGCCGTGGCCCTCGCTGCCGCCGCCTGGATCATCCCGGGGATCTCCGTCGGCTCCTCGGCCGCGAGCCAAGCCACGGGGAACGACAGTGCGGGCACCGTGGTGGCCTACCTGTTCATCGGCCTGATCTTCGGGATCGTCAACGCCGTGGTCCGCCCGATCATCAGCTTCCTCTCGGTACCCATCACCTGCCTGACCCTGGGGCTGTTCGCGATCGTCATCAACGCGGCCATGCTGCTGCTGACCTCCTGGTTGAGCAGCTACACCCCCATCGGCCTGCATGTGGACACGTTCTTCTGGGATGCGGTCCTGGGCTCGCTCATCATCAGCATCGTCTCGGCACTGATTGGTTGGGTCGTCCCGGACCGCCACGACCGCTAGGAACCCACGCCGCCTCTAATGCGGCGGGGTGCTGTCCAAGGCCCGATGTCTCGGGCGCCCCGGCGGGCGGCGGACCGGTTTGATCCGGGCCTTGCGTGGCCCGGTCGACGGCACGCGACGGAGCTTGACCGTGGTCACGGTGGCCGTGGTGGCGCCGGCGAACAGGGTCCCCAGGGCAGAACGGGCCTCCACGACGCCGGGGTCGTCGCTGGTGGCCAGTTCCCCTGAAAGCTGCGTGTAGTTGCCCAGCTGGTGCGCGGCCCCGAACCCACCGGCTTGCAGATCGGTATCCGGGGCATACCCCTCGAAGTGCACAGTGACCTGGTTGCTGCTCTCGGGGTTGGGGCGGCCATCCAGGCCCGGCACCATGTCATCGACATGCTCCAGGTGCAGCCCGCGGGTGCCCTCGGGCAGCACCGTGCTGCCGACGGGCGATCCGGTGGTGACGACGTAGTCGACGTCGTACCGGGCCACCAGGTCCTCATCCACGGCCAGGTTCGCCGCATGGATCCCCCCTTGGCTGTATCCGGTGATGACCAGCCGGTCCCCCGGGCGGGCCCCGGACGCGTCCAGCGCCTCGGCCGCGGCCTGGGCCACCTGCCTGCTGCCCATCCCGGTCCCCTCCACGATGCCTGATTCGTCGAAGGGATTCCTCGAGGCCCAGTACCGCCCCTGCCGGGCCGGTTGGGTCCCCGGGATCGTCAGGACATGAACGGGCCCGCGCGCTGTCCGGGTGGTGGTGACCAGCACCGCCCCCTCCCCCGAGACCTGCGCCTCCGCCCGGCGTTGGAGATCCATCAGGTCCGGCACCGTGCCCTCGAAGGCCTCCGGTGCCGCCGTCGACACGGCCCCGAGGCGAATGGTCCGCACATTGAAGATCCATCGCACGGCGGCCAGCCCGGAGAGCCCGATGGCCATCCGTTCGGCCACCCCGCTGCGGAAGGGGCCCCCATGATCCCGATCCCCCAGCAGGCGGGCGACCACCGAGGACGCGGCCGCCATCGAGGGATCCGAGGCGGGCCGGCCACCGAGCAGCAACCAGGGAAGTCCGTAACCGGGAGCCGCATTGATCAGGTCCTCGGTGGTCTGCGTATCCGGATGGCCATGATTGGAGGAGAACCGGTCCTGCACGGCGGCAGGTAGCACGGCGGAGCGTTGCTCATAGGCCTTCAAGGCCGCCCTGCGTTCAGCCTGCTCATAGATTGCCCGGCTGGCATCGAGCCCGGCCCGGCACTCTTCCACGGTGTCGCCGACCCCGATCGCCAGTTGGTTCCCCGAGCGTAGATACGCCTCGGCCGCGGAGGGGAGGAACCGCCCCTCGACGGCGACCGGGGGCCCGGCATCGGCCAGAGCGGTGGTGATCAGCATCCGGGCCGCGATCAGACACTCGCCGGCCCGGGCCAGCCGTGCCGCGGCGCGTTCGAATTCGTCGAGTTGGAAGTCGGCGCTGGGAGAACCCCCCGAGCTGGAATGGCTCACGGGGCACCGGCCAGCGCGGAGGCCCGTTCACTGGCGAAGGCCACCAAGGCGTCCTCCAATTCGCGCGGCAGGGCCTCGAGCTGGCCCAGGCATGACTCGAGCCGGCGGCGGTAGGCCATCCCGGCCGGGGACCGCCAGTCCACGTTCAAGGCGGCCAACAACTGCCCCCTGGCTTCGGAGACCTCCCCCAGCGCCAGACGCGTCCTGGTTTCCATCACCTCACGATCCACCAGCACCCCTCCCGCCTCCGGACCCCGTCCGAGGTCTCCATGTCGCCGCGGATACCCCCACGGTAGGAGAAGCACCGGACCGGCACAGGCCCCGCCGTCGTTCTTGTGGATATCCGCGCGCCCGGCCCGCCGCGGGAGAGGTCATCCGGTCCCGCCCCGGGCACGGCTCATGAAACAATGGGCCCCATGGCTGAATCCGCGCGCACCTCCCTTGCATCCGAACCGCTGGCCCTTGGCGCCCTCGACGGACGGTACCGTCCGGCCGTGGCCCCGCTGGTCGACCACCTTTCCGAGGCGGCCCTGAACCGAAACCGGGTCCACGTCGAGGTCGAATGGCTGATCCACCTGACCTCGCGGTCAGCGCTTCCGGGCGTCTCCCCACTGACCTCCGAGCAGATCACGGCCTTGCGGCGGATCGTCACCGACTTCGATATCGACTCGGTCTCCGAACTCGCCGAGATCGAGGCCATCACCGTCCACGACGTCAAGGCCGTGGAGTACTACATCAACCGCCGCCTGCCGGGGATCGGCATCGAGGATCTGACCCCGCTGGTGCACTTCGGGTGCACCAGCGAGGACATCAACAACCTCTCCTACGCGGTCGGGGTGAAGGACGCTGTCACGCAGGTGTGGCTCCCCGCAGCCCGGGCCCTTGTGGGGCAGATCGGCGCCATGGCCGAGACCACCCGCACCGTGCCGATGCTCTCGCGCACGCATGGCCAGCCGGCCACGCCGACGACACTGGGCAAGGAGCTCGCCGTCACCGCCTGGCGGCTGACCCGCCAGCTGGACCGGATCGAACGCACCGAGTACCTGGGCAAGATCAACGGCGCCACCGGCACCTACGCCGCCCATTACGCTTCGGTCCCCGACACCGACTGGCAGGAGGTCTCCCGCACGTTCGTCGAAGGCCTCGGCCTGGACTGGAACCCGCTGACCACCCAGATCGAATCCCACGACTGGCAGGCCGAGCTCTACGCCGACGTCGCCCGCTACAACCGGATCCTGCACAATTTCTGCACCGATGTGTGGAGCTACATCTCCATCGGCTACTTCGCCCAGGTCCCCGTGGCCGGGGCCACCGGGTCCTCCACGATGCCGCATAAGGTCAACCCGATCCGCTTCGAGAACGCCGAGGCCAACCTGGAGATCTCCAACGGCCTGCTGGACACCCTCGGCGCGACCCTGGTGACCAGCCGCTGGCAGCGCGACCTCACCGACTCCTCCTCGCAGCGCAACATCGGCACCGCCTTCGGCCACTCCCTGCTGTCCATCTCCAATGTGGCCAAGGGGCTGGAACGCCTCGACGTGGCCGAGGAGGTCCTGGCCGACGACCTGGAACACAACTGGGAAGTGTTGGGCGAGGCGATCCAGATGGTCATGCGGGCCGAGGCCATCGCCGGGGTCCCCGGCATGGAGAACCCGTACGAACGGCTCAAGGAGCTCACCCGCGGACACCGGGTGGACGCGACCCGGATGAAGGAATTCGTGTCGAGCCTGGGGTTGAGCGAACAGGCGTCGGCCCGTTTGAAGGAGCTGACCCCGGGGACCTACAACGGGATTGCCGCTGAGCTGGTGGACCACCTGGGGCGGTAGTTCCTAGTCATCCCCCACGCCGGCACGGAGGTGGGGGACGACCATGGGGGTGCCCGCTTGCGGGTCGTCCATGATCTCGGCCCCCAGGCCGAAGATCCCATGCACCAGTTCCGACGTCAGGATCGACCGTGGTGTTCCGTGCGCCCGGATCGCCCCCTCCTTCATCACCACCAGATCCGAGGCGAAGCGTGCCGCCTGGTTCAGATCGTGCAACACGGCCACGATCGTCCGGCCTTCCCGGTTGAGCTCGGCGAACAGCTCCAGGAGGTCGTATTGGTGGGCGATGTCCAAAAACGTCGTCGGCTCGTCGAGCAGGATGATGTCGGTGTCCTGGGCCAGCACCATCGCCAACCAGGCCCGCTGGCGTTGGCCCCCGGAAAGGGAGGCCACGGGCGTCTGCTCCGATCCGAGGAGCCTGGTGCGTTCCAGGGCCGCGGAGATGGCCACGTCGTCGGCCGGGGACCATTGACGCAGCAGCGTGTGATGGGGGTGGCGTCCGCGGGCCACGAGCTCCCCGACGGTGATCCCCTCCGGGGCCACGGCGCCCTGGGGCAGCAACGACACCCGGCGGGCCATGGTCCGCCCGCGCAGGCGGGCCACCGGTTCCCCGTCCAGGGTGATCCTTCCGGCGGCGGGCCGGTTGACGCGGGCGAAGGCCTTGAGCAGGGTGGACTTGCCGCAACCGTTCGGGCCCACGATGACCTTGAAGTCCCCGGCGTGGATGTCCAGGTCCAGGTTCTCCACGATGGTGCGGTTCCCGTAGCCCAGACGGATGGCTTCGGCGCAGAGGAGCGGACCGCGGTGGCCGGTTTCGGCGGGTGGGCGGCTCATGTCTGCCCCTTTCTGAATTCGTGGACGAGCAGGAGTCCCAGATAGACCCCGCCGATGGCCAGGGTCAGGATCCCGACGGGCAACGCCTTCGCCCAGGGGGCTTGTTGGGCGACGAGGTCGGCGGCCACCAGGAGCACGGCGCCGGTCAGCCCGGAGAGCAGCAATTGGGGTCGCCCGCTGGCGGCGAGGCGTCGTGCTATATGCGGGGCGGTCAGGGCGATGAAGGCGATTGGACCGGCGACGGCGACCGCCCCGCCGGCGAGGATGACACTGAGCAGGACGGCACGACGGCGGGTACTCACCGCCGGGGAACCGAGCCCCTGGGCGACGTCGTCCCCCATTTCGCTCAAGGCCAGCGGGACACTCAACAACGCCAAGGGAATCGCACAGACGGCCAGCACGATTCCGACGATGGCTGCGTGTTCCCAGGATCGCGCTTCGAGGCTTCCGTTCAGGTAGGCCGAGAGCATGGTCGCCTGGTCACGGGCGACCAGATAGACGACATAGTGGGTGAAGGCGGCGGCCATCGCCGAGACCCCGATGCCGGCCAGGATCATGCGCAGTGGATTCCCGAATCCGGTTCCGGTGCCCAGGGCGACGAGTCCTACAGCGGCAGCAGCACCAAGCACCGAGCCCACCGGAATCGAGGCAGCACCGGGCAGCAGCAGGCCGAATAGGGCCGCGCCCGCACCGGCCCCGGCGCTGACACCGATGACGTCGGGGCTGCCCAACGGGTTGCGGGTCACCGATTGGAACAGGGCCCCCGAGAGGCCCAACGCCACCCCGGCCCCGATGGCCACGACCAGACGCGGGCCACGTAATGTTCCCAAGACGAAGGCCTGCTTGGCGTCCTCGGCCCCGCCGAAAAGGGCCCCGAGGAGTCTGGACGGCTCGATCCCGAGTCCGCCCATCGTCAAGGTTGCAAATCCTGCAGCCAGCACTGCGGCCACCAGCAGGAACCCGACGGCCAGCGGGCGTCGGGACACCGGCAGTGCGACGTGGTGGCCCAGCCGCAGGACGGGTCCGACCGCCGCAGGCCTTGGCTCTGGTTCCCGGTGCCGTGGTGGCCGGGCTGCCGGTTCCTGCGCGGATCCGGGAGTGGTCTCTTCGTCGTCCCCCCGGGATACCGGGCGCGTAGTCAGATCACTCATGAGCGGTCCCCGAGTTTCCTGACCACCAGCAGCAGGACCGGGGCCCCGACGAAAGCGGTGACGACGCCGACCATGAGTTCCTGCGGGCGCAGCAACACCCTGCCGATGACGTCGGCGGCGAGCAGCACGGCGGGCCCGACCAGGAGGGATCCGATGAGTTGGCGGCGCATGTCCAGTCCGACCAGGGCCCTGACGATATGCGGTACGGCCAACCCGATGAAGGCGATCGGCCCGACGGCGGCGGTGGCGGCGGCACTCATCAGGGTCGCGGCCCCGAGCCCTCCGGCCCGGATGAGCCCCGTATGGACGCCGAGTCCGGTGGCGGCGTCGTTCCCCAGGGCCAGTGCGTTCATTCCTCCGGCGACGGCGAACGCCATGACGAGACCCAGCAGCAGGAACGGCAGGACGGAAAAGAGCTGGGCGTAGGCGCCATGGTGCAGGGAGCCGACGACCCAGAAACGGTAGTTGTCGAAGGTCTGGGGCAGACTGAGCGCGATCCCCTGGACGTAGGCGGTGAGTACCGCGGTCACGACGGCACCGGCCAGGATCAGTCGCACCAGATTGGCGTTGCTGGATCCCGCGGTGCCCACGACGTAGACGACTATCGCTGCCATCCCGGCCCCGACCAGGGCCACCCAGACCGCCGCGGGGGATCCCAACGTCAGGCCGAAGAGTGCCGTGCAGGTGACCATGGCCGCTGCGGCGCCGGCGTTGATGCCCAGCAGGCCGGGGTCGGCCAGCGGGTTGCGGGTGGCGCTTTGCATCAGGGTCCCGGCCACGGCCAGGGCGGCACCGACGGCGACGCCGAGCAGGGTGCGTTGGTAGCGGGCGTCGAACACGGCGGCCAGATAGGGATCTGCATGACCGCCGAGGGCATCGAAGACCTGGGTCAGGGTGGTGGGCTTGGAGCCGAGGGTCAGGCTCGCCAGGACGACGACGGCCAACACCAGCAGGCAGCCCACGAACACGGGCACCCCGCGCGGCAGGCGCGGACGGGGTGTCCGGGCCTGCCGCGTGCCGTCGGTGGTGGTGCCGAGGGTGCTGATGGCGGGGTTACTTTCCGGCCTGCTCGATGGCCTCGTCGATCATCGGGAGGTAGCGGTCCACGGCATACGGGACCGTCAGCGGGTTGATCATCGAGGAGGCGGTGACGAAGGCGTTGTCCTCGCTGGCGACCACCGCGCCCTGCTTGATGGCGGGGATCTGGGCGTAGAGCTTATTCGATAGGGCCTGCTTGCGGGCTGCAGCGTCGGAGTAGAACGTGAAGATCAGGTCGCTGTCGTTGAGCTGGTCGGCATTTTCGTAGCCGATGACCGCAGAATCGGTGCCTTCGGTCTCCTCCATCTCCTCCACGGCAGCGTCGACCTTCAGGCCCAGGGCCTTGACCATGGCGGCGCGCTGCTCGGTGGGTTTGAAGACCCCCAGGGTGTCGGGGGTGGTGTAGATGTAGGAGAAGGTGTGCTCGGCATAGTCGGGGTGCTCCTCGGCGACATCGGAGAGCTGCTGCTTCAGGTCGGAGACCAGGTCCTGGGCCTCGGCTTCCTCTCCCAGCGCCTGCCCGACGATGTCCATCTGCTCATCCCAGTCGATGCTCCAGGCCTGATCCGGGTAGGCGACGGTCGGGGCAATCGCGTCCAGGGTGTCGAACTGCTCCTGGGTCAGACCGGACCAGGGGGCCAGGATGACGTCCGGTTCCAGATCGACGATCTTTTCCATGTCGAGCTTCTCCCCGGCCCCGACGAGTTCGGGCAGCTCCCCGCCGTCGTCCTCCACTGCGTCGTGGATCCACGGCAGGTAGCCGGTGTCGTCGGCGGCCCACGCATATTCCTCCATCCCGACGGGGATGGTGCCCAGGGCGATCGAGGTTTCGGTGGAACCCTGGCCCAGGGTGATGACCCGCTCCGGTTTCTCGGGGATCTTTGCTTCGCCCAGGGCACTGTCGATCGTCACGGGGAAGCCGGCGGTCTCACCGGAGGAGGCTTCCTGGCCGTTGCCGGCGGCAGCGTCGCCGCCGGCACAGCCGGTCAACACGAGGGCCGACGCGGCGGTCAGGGCCACGGTCGCCCCGAAGGAGCGGAGAGAGGGAAGGGGCATGAGGATCCTTAGGTGATGCGGTCCCGCAGGGGTCCGGCGCGACTCCGGAAATGTACGAAAGTTAGGTTACCCCAACCTAATAAGCGATGTACAACGCCACGGGTTCATCATCTAATTATCGGTGCGGTGATCCTACAGCCACCCGCGCTCGGCGGCGATGCCCGCGGCCTCGATCCGGTTGACCGCCCCGGTCTTGCCGATGGCTGCGGACAGGTGGTTCCGCACGGTCCCCGCGGAGAGATGCATGGCCGCCGAGATCGCCGCGACGGTCCGACCGTTCCGGGCCTGTGCGAGAACCTCGCGCTCCCGCTCGGTCAGCGGGTTCCGCCCCTCGGATAGCGAGGTGGCCGCCAACTGGGGGTCCACCACCCGCAACCCGGCGTGGACCTTGCGGATGGCCTCGGCCAACTCGGCCGCCGGGGTGTCCTTGACGACGAATCCGCTGGCCCCTGCCTGGAGCGCTTCACGGAGATAGCCGGTGCGCCCAAACGTGGTCACCATCAGCGTCCGGCAGCCGGGTACCTCCTGGTGGATCCGGCGGGCGGCCTCGATCCCGTCCAGGCCCGGCATCTGGATGTCCAGGACGCAGACGTCGATCTCGCAGGAGGCCGCCCGTTCGACGGCGTCCACCCCGTTATCGGCTTCGGCCACGACGTCCAGGTCGGTTTCGAGTCCCAGCAGTGCCACGAGGGCACCGCGCACCAGCGCCTGGTCGTCGGCGACGAGGATTCTGATGCTCACCAGCTGGCCTCCACCCGAGCTCCGCCGAGCTCTGCTGCTCCGATGCGGAAACCCGCCCCGGCTTCGGCCATGCGCTCGCTCATTCCACAGACCCCGTTCCCGGCCGTGCTGGTCCCCCACCCGACCCCGTCGTCTTCAATGACCAGTGAATTGGGGCCGAAACGGATCACGCAGCGGGTGGCCTGGGCATGGCGCAGCACGTTCGTGCCCGCCTCGCGCAGGAACCAGCCCAGCGGCCCATGGAACTTCTGCGGGACCTCCCCGGCGGGCTCGCCTTCGATATCCACGTCGATCCCTGCCCCGGTGAGCGTGATGCGCAGCGCCTCGAGCTGATTGGGAAGGTCATTGCCCAGCAGTCCACCCACGGTGGTCCTGACGTCGGAGAGGGCTCCACGCACCAACGAACGGATTTCGGCGATCTCCGCGCGACTACGCTCGGGGTCATCAGTGATGAGCCGCTCGGCGAGTTCGGCCTTCACGGCCACCACGGTGAGCGTATGGCCCAGGACATCGTGCACATCCCGGGCGACGCGTTCGCGTTCGGAGACCACGGCGAGGTCGGCCTGAATCTCGTCACTGCGCGTCCCGGCCTCGATGAAGGCGAAGGTGACCATGTTCAGCACGAAGATCCCCGCCTGGATGGCCACGATGTACAAATAATCAGTGATGTCTCCGGCGAGCGCCGACAGCAGGAGGGTCAACCCGATGCTGGCGATGCCCACCGCCCAAGCCCCGGCCCGCGACAGCAGGAAGCAGGCGTAGGCGATCAGGAACGGGCTCATGTAGATCGCGTCGAGGCCGATGATGGCACCCATCCCGAGCAGGATGGCGACCAGTGCGGCCAGGCCCAACGGGGTCCAGCGGACCCACTTCGCTTCCGGGTCCAGCCGGTTGCCCAGGATGAAACCGGTCAGGTAGACGCCGATGAACAGGCCGATCAGCAGGAACGCCAGGACCAGTAATCCGGGGCCGAGGTCGGCCTGGACGACGGCGGCGACGGTATAGCCCAGGAAGATGAGCCAGATGGCCGAAAGGAGCCAGCCGTGGCGTTCCCAACCGCTCCTGGCAGACGACGGCTCGGCCGACGCGACGGACGGACGGGCGGCGGCCCGGGTCTCGGGGATGGTCATCCCGTCGTCTCCTAACGGCGTGCCTGGCCGCGGCGTACGGCCAGGACCGCGACGATTCCGAAGATGAGAAGCCATGCCACCAGATTAGCGATCAACCCCCACAATGGGTCGACTTCCGGCGATTGGGCCTGTGCCCCCTCGAGGATCGGCCACCGCACCAGCCCCACATACCCGTACATGGGGGTGAAGCGTGCGACTTGCAGCAGGGTTCCGCTCAGGGGGATGAAGACGTTCCCGAGGAAGGCCAATATCACCAGGGCTCCGGAGGCGACCCCCATGGCTGAATCGCTTTTGAAAAGCATGGCGATGGCGTAGCCGAAGAGGGAGAACAGGACCGAGCCGACCAGGGCGATGAGGAAGGTGACCGGCCACATCCACGCACTGTCGACGCGGGCACCGGTGAAGGCGCCGACCACGAAGACCACGGCGATGGCCAGCGCGGTGATGGCCAGGGCGACCACCGCCTTCCCGGCCACGAATCCTGCGGGCCGCAGCGGGGTCAGGGCGATCTGTCGACCCCACCCCTGCATCAGCTCGACGGCGGCGACCCCGGTGACGGCGGTGGCGGCCACCGAGGCGCCATAGGCGGCCATCGAGGCCATGATGTAGAATTTCACGTTCCCGTGGCCGGCGGATTCCCCGCCGTAGCCGAAGGACAGCCCGAAGATCACATACATCAGGGCCGGGAGGATCAGGACGAACATCAGGTTCATGACGTCGCGCAGCTGGCGGGTCAGATCGATACGGACGAAGGTGGCATTCATGACGGTTCCTTTGGCGTGGGGGCGAAGCGGGGCGGCGTTCAGGCGCCGGCGGTCTCGGCGGCCGGCTCGTTGGTCATCTGGACGAAGGCGGTCTCCAGGCTGGGGGCGGAGATTTCCAGGTTGGTTCCGCCCGTCCGGGTCAACAGGTGCAGGGCGACGGCGTCGGAATCGCTGGCCGTGACGGTGATGCGTGGACCGTTCACCACCACCGCGGTCACCCCGTCCAGGGCCTTCAACTCGGCCAACCGCGGGTCGGCCGCATCGATGGTCCCGTGCTCCTGCAGGGTCGCCGCGACGGTTCTGCCGGAGGCCAGGGCCCTGACATTGGCGGTGGTTCCGTCGGCGATGATCTTCCCGGCGTTCATCAACACGATGCGCTGGGCGAAGCTCTCGGCCTCCTCCAGGTAGTGGGTGGCGAAGATGACTGTCCTGCCTGCCGTGGCATCCCGGCGCATGGTGGCCCAGAAGGCGCGGCGGGCGTTGACATCCATGCCGGCGGTCGGCTCATCGAGGATCAGCACGTCTGGGTCCGGCAGCAGGGCCAACGCGAATTTGAGCCGCTGCTGCTCGCCACCGGAACATTTGACCACCTTGCGGTGGGCCAGCCGGGTGATGTCGGTGGCCTCCATGACCTGTTGGACCCGGTCCTGGGCCCCGTGGAGGGAGGCGATGGCCAGTACGGTCTCCTGGACCGAAAGGTCCCGGAGCAGGCCGCCGGTCTGCAGGAGGGCGGAGACCCGGCCGGCACGGACGGCTTCCTGGGGTTTGCCACCGAAGATGGAGACCGTCCCGGAGGTGGGGTCGGTCAGCCCCAGGGCCATGTCGATGGCGGTGGTCTTGCCGGCCCCGTTGGGTCCGAGCAGGGCGACGATCTCCCCCGGGGCGACACTCAGGCTGATGCCGTCGACGGCGTTGAGCCGGCCCCCGTCCACGGAGAAGGTCTTGTGTAGGTCCTGGAGTTCGAGGGCTGCTGTCGTGGTGTCCATGGGACCAGTCTTGTGGTTGAGCCGTTCCGACGCCTCTGGCAGCGATCACCTTCCGACCATGACCGTTGTCATGGTCCGGTCTCCGCCGGTCAGGCCCGCTTCGTGCCGCTGGACGGGAGGAGCGTGGCGGTGAGATCCGGGTCGGTCATGTCGGGATCAAAGGGGAACATGGGTCGCTCGATGTTCCGGTGGCCCAGTCTCAGGAGGTCCTGGTCCACCCCTCCGGGGGTCAGTGCCAGCATCCAGTCGGCGGCCACGTCGAAGAACTCGGGGTCCAGATAGCCGATCTTCACGATCACCAGGTCCGCCTCCGAGACATCCAGCCCGGCCGCTTCGAAGTCCGAGATCCGGTGGTAGGGCTTGCGGCGTTCGGTGATGATCGCTTCGATCGAGCCGATCTGGACCACTGCCACGCGGCCCGAGGTCTCATCCCCCGCGCTGATCTGAACCACGGTCCCGTCCAGGAGAACCGGTCCGGCGTGCAGATGGTCCACCGCGGCCCCGGCCGAAACCCTGAGGCGTGCTCCGACCCCCGCCTGATGGCACGCCTCCACCGCCGCCTCATCGAAGAGGGAGGCGACCACGGTCCGCGGGCCCCCCGCAATGAACCTGGGATCCTCGATCAATCGGGTCAGCGTCCAGGTCACATCCCCCGTGCCTCCGGCCGTCGGGTTGTCCCCGGAATCGGAGAGCACGTAGGGACGCGGCGCACCGTCGGCGAGCGCTACGTCGAGACAGTCGGCCAGGGGCGCCGCCGGGGCGACGAAGGCGAAGTCGGCCCGCGCATCCCAATATGTGCGGGCCAGTTCGGTGGCCTGGGCTGCCGCGAGGTCGGCGTCGTCCCCGGTGACGACCACGCAGGCTGAGCACCGCGGTTCGTCCGCCCAGGCGTAGCCGACCCAGAGGGAGGCATCCACGATGCCATCCAGGGCTTCGATGCCGGGGATCGCCGCGTAGATGCCCCGCGCCGGCTCCAGTCGGGTGGAGGTCTTCTCCCCGGGCAGCAGCACAGGGATCCGGACGTAGGCCTTGGCCGGGGCTCCGGTGCCTTCGAGCAACCGGGCCTGCAGGTTCGCCATGGCCCGGGTCTTGGTTTGTTGCTCGTCCTCGTGAGGAGCCATGCGGTAACAGGTGATCAGATCGCAGGCGTTCACCAGTTCCGCCGAAACATTGCCGTGCAGGTCCATCGGGGCGGAGATCAGTGTCCGCGGCGTTCCCGCGGCCGCACTGGAGTCGTCGAGGGCGGTGCGGACGGCCCGGGCCAGATCGGCTTCGGCATCCTGCCGTCCCAGGACCGTCATGGCGCCATGGATGTCCAGCAGGAATCCGTCGAAGGGGCCGCAGGCACGGATCATGGACACCAGTTCGGTCTTCAACGCCTCATAGACCTCGGGAAGGACCATGCCCCCGGGCAGGGACCGGGCGTGGACCAGCGGCACCCACTCCACCTCGTCGGCGACCGCCGGATCATGTTCGGGGCCATCCGGCTGCAGGACCGCATAGCGGGAGAGCAGTTCGTCGTCGTGCGTGAACCGGAAGGCCTCGAACCCCGAACGGTGCGGGGAGAAGTTCGAGGCTTCGATGGACATCCCGCCCACACCGATGCGTGGACGTCCACCCCGACGGCGCATCAGCGCCCCGCCTGGAAGCGGATGATCCGTTCGATGGCTTCGGTGACGGCGTCTGGGCCGGCGGCGAAACTCAACCGGACCGCCCGGCGCCCGCCGACGACGTCGAAATCGGCTCCCGGTACCAGGGCGACCCCCTCCTGCTCCAGCAGCGCGGCGCAATAGGCCGTCGAATCCTCGAAGCCTTCAAGGGCCTCCCCCAGGTGCGCGTACACGTAGAACGCCCCGTCGGCCGGGGCGGCCTGGCCCCATCCGAGCCGGGGCAGGTTGTCCAGCAGGACGGCACGGGTGGCCGCGAACTGGTCTACGAAGGCTTCCGCCTGCCGGTAGGACTCCTCGGTAAAGGCCTCCACCGCGGCCATTTGTGCCGGCGCCGGCGGGCAGAGGGCCACGTTCCCGGCGAGTGCCTCGACCGCTGGCAGCAGGTCATCGGGCACCAACGCCCAGCCCAGGCGCCAGCCGGTCATGCCCCAGTATTTGGAGAAGCTGGAGATGACCACGCCGGTGCGCTCCAGTTCCCAGGCGCTCACACCCCGGACGTCGGGGTCGCCGGCGGCGGGGTAGGTGATCCCGTGGTAGATCTCGTCACTGACCAGCCGGGCCCCGTGGGCGGCACACCATTGCGTCAGTGCCGACAGTTCCTCCCGGGAGACCATGGTTCCGGTCGGGTTGGCCGGGGAGGCCAGCATCAGCCCCGAGAGCGGCCCGTGCTCGGCGACGGCCGCATCGAGCTGTTCGGGGGTGGGCTGGTACCGGGTCGCCGGACCGCAATCGAGTTCGACGACCTCGATGCCCAGGGTGCGCAGGATGTTCCGGTACGCCGGATACCCCGGCCGGGCCAGGGCGACCCGGTCCCCGGGGTTGAAGGCGGCCAGGAAGGTGAGCATGAACGCCCCGGAGGATCCGGTGGTCACCGCGACGTTGGCCGCCGGGACCTCGAGGCCGTACCAGCGCAGGTAGTGCCCGGCGATGGCCTGACGGAGTTCGGTGATGCCCAGGGCCGGGGTGTAGGTCAGCGGCATGGCCGAGGCGTGGATGGCCGCGGCCCGTGCCGAGACGTCCGATGGCGCCCCACCGCTGGGTTCACCGGCGCAGAGGGAGATGACGTCGCGCCCGGCGGCCCGCAGGTCGGCCACCCGGGAGAGGATGTCCATCACCTGGAAGGAGGGCACCTGGGCCCGGGAGGCAACGGTCAAGGGCTGGTTCATGGTGCTCCTTCGAGGTCGGGGGTGCCCGCGGCTGCTCCGTCGAGCCGGGTCAGGTAGTAGTGCATCGGGGCGTGGCGGATCCTGGCCGGAAGGCGGGGAAAGACCAGGGCGAGCCCTCGCATCAGGGCCCGGAAGACGGCGTCGTGCCCCGGCCCGTAGCGCAACCCGTAGGCGTGGCGCAGTTCGGGTGTCAGCAGGCCCGCGGTGAGGATCCTGGCCACGGGCATCGCCAGCCGGATCCAGGGCGGGGCGTTGTGGGCCTCCAGCAGGGCACGGCCCACCCGCATGGTGGTCCGATCCACCGTCAGCTCACCGGTCATGGCCTCCCAATAGGCGGCGAAATCGGCGCGGGTGGCCGGCCAGGCCCCTTCCGGGACGCGCAAGGCGGTGCCCAGCACCGAGTACCCGCGGTAGATCTTCTCGGCGGTATCGCCCGGTAACGGCCCGAAGACCGCCTCGTACACAATCATGGCCGAGTCGTAGAGGGTGGCGGCGACCCAGAGCTGGGAGTCCGGGTCATGGGCGTCGTAGGCTGGGTGGCTGCCGTCCGCGGCGGCCTCGGAATGCACGGGGGCGTGGACCCGCTCGACCCAGGTACGGGCGGCCTCGGCCTGGGCGTCGGTGCCGTTGGTGAGGGCGTAGATGTAGGTCAGGGTGCCGTGCAGCCGGGACAGGGGGTCCTGGACGAATCCCGAATGACGGGACACCCCGTGCCCGACCGGCGGGTAGGCCAGTTGCAGCAGGATGGCCCGGCCGGCCCCGGCCAGCATGACCGATTCGGGGGCCAGGTCCGCGATTGACTGTGGCCCGGTGGTGCCACGACTGAAGATCCCCATGACACCGATGCTAGTGCCATTTCACGGGCACGCGATGGCGGGGCCGCATTAGGCCACCGGTTCCTTCGTTCCGGCGCGGCCCTACTCCGAGGCGGCGAGCTGGCCGCAGGCGCCGTCGATCTCCTTGCCGCGGGTATCGCGCAACGTGGTGGGAATCCCGGCGTCGATCAGACGGTTGATGAACTCGTCGGTGATCTCCGGCTCCGAGGACGTCCAGACCGAACCCGGGGTGGGGTTCAGCGGGATCGGGTTCACGTGCACCCAACCGCGGCCGCGCTTATTGAGCTTCTTGGCCAGCAGATCCGCCCGCCAGGCGTGGTCGTTCATGTCCTTGATCAGCGCGTACTCGATCGACACCCGTCGCCCGGTGGCCTTGTAGTAGTTGTAGGCGGCGTCGATGGCCTCATCGGCCTTCCACCGCGAGTTCACCGGGATGAGCTCGTCACGCAGCTCGTCGTCGGGGGCGTGCAGGCTCAACGCGAAGGTGATCGGGATGTCCTCGGCGGCCAGCTTATTGATCGCCGGGACCAGCCCCACGGTGGAGATGGTGATGTTGCGTGCACTCATGCCCAGCCCCTCGGGGGCGTCGTTGATCATCCGGTGCACGGCGTTCATGACCCGCTTGTAGTTGGCCAGCGGCTCGCCCATGCCCATGAACACGATGTTGGTGACGCGTTCGGCGTCGTATCCTCCATCGCGGCGGCCGCCTCCGAGTCCGCCCTCGGCGATGACCCGGTTGGCCTGGACGATCTGGTCCAGGATCTCCGCGGCGGACATGTTCCGGGTCAGTCCGGCCTGGCCGGTGGCGCAGAAGGGGCAGTTCATGCCGCAACCGCATTGGCTGGAGACGCACAGGGTCACCCGGCCCGGATAGCGCATCAGCACGGATTCGACCAGGGAACCGTCGAAGAGCCGCCACAGGAACTTGACCGTGTCCCCGTTGTCGGTGGTCAAGCGCTTCACCTGGGTGAGCAGCGTCGGGAACATGGCGTCCACCAGTTCCTGGCGGCGTTCCTTGGGCAGATCGCTCATCTGCTCGGGGTCGGTGGTGTAGTGCTGGAAGTAGTGCACGGAGAGCTGCTTGGCCCGGAACTTCGGCAGACCGAGTTCGACGAGCTTGGCCTGGCGTTCGGCCAGCGTCAGATCGGCCAGGTGCACCGGCGGCTGGGAAACGCGCGCCTTGGACTTGAACTCCAGCTTCGGCCGGCCGTCGGGGGCCATGGCCTGGGTCCAGCCTTCTGCGGTGGGACGGACCTGGGCGCGGCCTTCCTGCCGGGCGCGGTTCTCCGACTGGCGGGAACGCTCGGTGGAATCGGGGGCTGCGGTCTCTTCAGGGGTACTCATTACACCCATTCTCCCATGCCCGTCCACCCGGCGCCCATTCAGGCCTCGGAGACCGGGTTTTCCGCGGGTGCTTCCTGCGCGGATGCGGCCCGTTTGACGGCACGACGACGGAGTTTCGATTTGCCCGCGACGGTGGGTGCGGGCAGGTTCCGGGTTTCCCACCAACTGATCACGTTGTTGATGGCCCGACCCAGGACCAGCGAGACGACGATGGCCAACAGCACGGCGACCTCGGTGGACAAACCGTCCCAGGCCCCGGACAGCAGGCCCACCCCGACGGAATACACCGACCAGAGGACCCCGGCAATGAGCGAATGCTGGAGGAAGACCCGCCAGGTGTGGGGAACCAAGGCGGAGCCGATGTTCATCGTCAACCGGCCCATGGGGATGAACCGCGAGGTCATCACCAGGGGAAGATCGTGGTCCTTGAGCCTATTGCGCGTCGCGGCCAGGGCCGCCTGCCAACGCCGTCCGGCCAGGATCCGCCAGTTCACGACGTCGAAGCGCACGGCCAACGCGTAGATCGCCGCGTCCCCGGCGATCGCGCCGACGAGCATGGAGGCGGCGAGCAGGAGGGGGTTCAGGGTGTCCGTTTGCGCGGCCAGGGCGCCCAACGCGACATACAGCGTCGTACTGGGCACCGGGGGGATCAGCGCGGACAGGGCCACCATCACCGCCCCGAAGAGATACACCCACGTCCCGTCGAGGGAACGCAGTCCCTCGCCTACTTCATTCACCGGTACTCCCTTGATTGCACGCCGTGGCTTCGCGGCCGAACAACGATCCTAGTGCAGTAGCCGTGGCGACCCGACCCCGCGGCGTCGCTCCGGGGCCCGGCTCAGGAAGCTTCCCACGGCAGCCGGGCGTCCGTGGCCACCGGGTGCAGTGGAACCACCAGGACCGGTCGATCCTGCCGGTGGGCCAGATGCACCGCCACGGATCCGCCCAGGAACTCACGAAAGCCCGAGCTGACGCCCGGCTCCCGCGTGCCGACGACGATCATCGCGGCCTCTTGTTCCGCGGCGAAGGCCGCCAGGGCCGTCGCCGTGTCCCCGACCAGGCAGCGCGTGGACCATTCCACGTCCAGCCCGCCCATGAGGCCTTCGATCCTGCGACGCACCTCGGGGTCGAAAGTGGGTTCGGCTGGTTCGTCGCTGTCCGGGTCGATCGGTGCGGACCACGTCGAGCCGTCGGCGCCGTTAACGGCATATCGGCTGGGATCCACGGTGGCAAACAGTGCCAACGCCCCATACTGCTGGGCGACCTCCGCCGCGGTCCGGATCAGTTCGTCCCGCGGCCGTGGAGGGACCCCGACGACGAGGCAGGCCCGGCGCGGGGACCCGGTGGATGGTGGCGTGCTCACGACGGTCCTCCAGTTCAGCGGATATGCTGCCCACTATCCCAGACCCGGGACAGCGCGTGAAGCGTTCCGGCCGCGTTGTGCGCCGGGAGGGCGGCCCCGGGGGGAATGTGGAACGATACTCTCATGCGACTCTGGTCCCTGCACCCCCGGTATCTGGATTCCAAGGGTCTGGTTGCCTGTTGGCGTGAAACCCTGCTGGCGCAAAAGGTCCTTGGCGGCGACACCGTTGGCTATCGGAACCACCCCCAATTGACGCGGTTCCGTGCCGGTGGCGACCCGATCTCCTTGATCGGCGCCTACCTCGAGGGCCTGGCGGCCGAGGCCGATTCCCGCGGCTACCGGTTCAACCGTGCCCTTGTCCTGGTCCCGCACGTCCCGGCCGGGCCGCTGCTGACGGTGACCGCCGGCCAGCTGGAGCACGAGCGCGACCACCTGCTGGCCAAACTGGCCGTCCGCGCGGTCGAGCTCAGGGGTTCGGTCCCCACGCCACCCGAGACGCATCGCCTTTTCTCAACGATTCCCGGCCCGATCGAACCGTGGGAGGTTCCGTAGCCGGCCGACCGGGTATCGCAGCGAGCTGCCGTGGGGCCGGTCCCGGACACGCAAAAGCGCGGCACACACCGAAGTGTGTACCGCGCTTCGCGGAAATCCGTCGGGACCTAGCCCTCGGCTGGATCCTCGACGACCAGCGGGTAGACGCCGTTCTCGTCGTGGACTTCGCGGCCGGTCACCGGCGGGTTGAAGACGCAGGCCATGCGCAGCTCGGTGGTGGCACGCACGGTGTGCTTCTCGTGGCCATCCAGCAGGTACATGGTGCCGTCGGCCAGGTCGTGGACCTCGCCGGTCACTTCGTTGGTCAGCGTTCCCTCGCCCTGCACGCAGTACACGGCTTCGATGTGGTTGGCGTAGTGGAACGTCGAGGTGGTTCCGGCGTAGATCACGGTGTCGTGGAAGGAGAAGCCGACTCCTTCGCGGGCCAGCACCATGCGGCGGCTGCGCCAGGTCTCCGACTTGATGTCGCGCTCGGTTTCGTTCAGGTCATCGCGGTTGATTACCTTCATCTGGTGTCCTCCTGGGGAAGTTGGGGAAAAGTCGGGGTGGTTATCGGGGTGCTGCGGAGCCTAGGCCGAGGCCAGGGCCGGCTGTCCGGTCACGGTGCGCACGGCGTTGCCGAGCACGGTCAGCCCGCGCTGCAGCTCTTCGGCGGTGATGGTCAGCGGCGGCATGATCTTCAGGACCTCGTCCTCCGAGCCGGAGGTCTCCACGAGGAGGCCGTTGGCGAAGGATTCGGCGGCGACCTTCGTGGCGATGGAGTGGTCCGGGAAGACGACGCCGGAGAGCAGGCCACGGCCGCGCAGTTCCGCGCCGTCGACCAGGGCGACGATCTCGGCCAGGCCATCACGCAGTGCGGTGACGGTGCCGGCGAGCTCGTTCTGGAAGTCGCCGGTGGCCCAGTACTTCTTCAGTGCGGCGGTCGCGGTGACGAAGGCCGGGTTGTTGCCACGGAAGGTGCCGTTGTGCTCGCCCGGGCCCCAGATGTCGAGTTCGCGCTTGAACAAGGTCAGCGCCATGGGCATGCCGTAGCCGGAGATCGACTTGGAGATGCACACGATGTCCGGCTCGATGCCGGCTTCCTCGAAGCTGAAGAACGTGCCCGTACGGCCGCAACCGGCCTGGACGTCGTCGACGATCAGCAGGACGTCGTGGCGCTTGAGCAGCGCGGCGAGGCTGCGCAGCCATTCGGCGCGGGCGGCGCGCAGGCCACCTTCGCCCTGGACGGTCTCCACGATGACGGCGGCGGGCTTGTCGACGCCCGAGCTGCTGTCTTCGAGCAGGTGCTCGAGCCAGACGAAGTCGGCCTGTTCGCCTTCGAGGTAGCCGTCGAAGGGGATCCGCGAGCTGTTGGCCAGCGGGACGCCGGCCCCGGCGCGCTTCATCGAGTTGCCGGTCACCGACAGGGCGCCCAGCGTCATGCCGTGGAACGCGTTGGTGAAGGACAGGACGTTCTGCCGTCCGGTCACCTTGCGGGCCAGCTTCAGCGCGGCTTCGACGGTGTTGGTACCCGTCGGGCCGGGGAACATCACCTTGTAGTCGAGCTTGCGCGGCTCGAGGATGAGGTCCTGGAAGGTCTGCAGGAAGTCCCGTTTGGCCGGGGTCATCATGTCCAGCGAGTGCACGACGCCGCCGCTGGTCAGGTACTCCACGAGCGGCTGGGTCAGGGCGGGGTTGTTGTGCCCGTAGTTCAGGGCACCGGCCCCGGCGAAGAAGTCCAGGTATTCCGTGCCGTCTTCGGCGGTCTGCGTGGCGCCGGAAGCGGTCGCGAACACTGCCGGCCAGCTGCGGCTGTAGGTGCGAACCTCTGATTCGCGGATTTCAAAGATGTCAGTCATGGTCATTCCCTTTCATAGGTCGATGACAGGCTTCAGGAGGGCGCAGGGCATCACGGTGGAGCCCGGGGCGCCGGAAGTCGTGGTGGGGGATCAGCCCTTGGAGTTGCTGGACGCCAGGTTCAGCGTGCGCAGATCGGCATCGAGTCCCAGCGGGGCGATGCGGTACAGGTACTCGGTGTCATGGCCATCCGGGTACATGCCTGGGGTGAACAGCGGCTCACGCTCGCATTCGGCCTCATGGCGTTCGGCGAAGCGCTGGAACAGGTGGTTCGACGCGCCGTTATCGGCCGTGATCGTCGTTTCCAGACGATCGGCATGGGTGCGCTCGGCCAGCTCGTCGAGCATCTTGGCGGCCAGGCCGCGCTTCTGGAAGCCGGCGCCGACGGCGACCTGCCAGATCAGCAGGGTTCCGGGCTCGTCGGGGCGCATGTAGCCGATGACGAAGCCGGCTGGCTGGTCGTCGATGACGGCCATCAGCGAGCTCTGCGCGAAGTCACGGCACCAGAGCAGGTAGTAGTAGGAAGAGTTCAAGTCCAGCACTTCGGAATCCTTGGCCATGTTCCACATGGCTGCTCCGTCCTCGGTGGCTGGGTGGCGAAATGTAGCCTCGGACTGTGTGTTTGCGAGTTCATTTTCCATCCCTACAAACCTAACGCGCTCAGGATTTCGATCAAGCCGGGGTGTGGCGATTTGACACGGATTCTGCCCGAGAGGACACTTTCGCCGCACCGACCCCATTCGGAGGCATCCCAAAGCTGCCAAGGGATGCCGCCGAGCGCCCCGTGTTGTTTTGACCCGCTAGCTATCGTTACCTGTTCGTTATATGACCGGAGCCGTCGTTGCGGGGTTTTTCGTCCTCCAGGGGGCCTGCGGGCAGACCGGGGACCGCGGGCTCGACGCCGGCAGAGGCCACCACGGCGGTGGTATTGCGGATGAAAACCACGAGCCAGGCGAACACGATTCCGGCCGCTGCGAGCTCGAGAGCCGTGAGGTTGTAGTACTGCAGCGGACGCCACAGGGCCGCTGCCGCCACGAGCGCGCCGACCGCCAGATAGGTGAGCAGAAAGAAGGCCTTGGGGAACCCCGGTAGCCACAGCGGAACCCCGGCCAGCAACACCAGCAGGAACACCGCGAGGACCCGCACAAAGAATGTATGCACCGGCTCGAATGTATTGACGGGGAACAGTCCGATGCCGACCATGCACACCCCGCCGGCAACCAGGCAGGTACGCACCACCCCGGGGCGGGGGCGCATGAGCCGTTGAACGCCCAGGGTCCGGTGCCAGCGCCGGGCACCCGATTCGTCGTGGCGTTTGGCGGCGGCGACGACGTCGGCCCATTGCTTCAGGTCACGCGTGATGAACGCGGAGAGAGTGGTCAGGATGATCCCTGAGGTCGTGATGGTGGTGTTGAACGTCCAGAAGGACGTCAATCCGGCTTGCCCGGTGCCCAGCTCGCTGAACATGGAGTGCCACCACAGCGGGTTCTCCGCATACAGCATGCTCACCAGCATCCCGGAGGACATGAAGACCGCCAGCATCACCGACAGGGCGATGGCGGTGATACGCGCCCCGGAGATATATCCGAAGTAGCCAGCGACACCAGCTGAAACAGCCAACATCACCGTTCCGGCCACCGGATCCACGGTCAGGCCCGAGAATGCCTGCTGGAAGAGTCGGAAAAGCACCAAGGCGGACATCGTCGCGATCGAGGCGTGCACCACCAGCAGGGCTGCGACGTCGAGGATCTGCCGGATGACCGGACGCGCACCGAGCCACAGATGGACGGTACGGATGTTCTGGACGTATCCGGCCACGAATCCGGCACCGGCCATCACCCCGGAGACCACCGAGGCATAGATCGCCACCGACCCGTCCCCGGCCAAGGGTGGCCGGTATCCACGAAACTCGATGGCACCGACGATGACAGCCAGGATCCCCGCGACGACACCGGCCCAGATCGACCGGGATTCGATGTCCAGTTGGCGCCGGGCAGCGCCGGGCGTTCCCTGGTCCTTCATCGGTCGGGGGCCTCCTGACGGCTACCACGGGGCGGGGGGGTGTTCACCTCGATTCTGTCATGGTTGCCCCCGCGGGGAGGACGCGCCGGGTCGCCTCAGTGGCCGATGAGTTCGCTGCGGATCAGGAAGCGGGTGCGAAGAACTCGAGCGCGTTTCCGTCGGGATCCGCAAACGAAAGCCCCGAACCATAGTGGGCTTCGACGATTTCGCCGTGCTCGATTCCCCAGGTGTCCAGCTGATCCCGCCAGCGCACGAGTTCTTGATAGTCGGCGCATCCGAAACCGACATGGTCCATCCCCGCTCGTCGGGCGTCGAACCGGTCGTTGGAGTCCGTCACCGGGTGGAAGTGCAGCCCCAGCAGCATTCCGCCGTCCAACGGATAGACCTTGTGCCAGAAACCGCCAGCGTCCTCATCCAACACGGGCGAAACACCCAGGAGCCGTTCGTACCAGGCCGAGCTGCGGTCCAGGTCTGTCACGGTCAACGCGACGTGGGCGATGGGAGGGAAAGTCATGGGAACTCCTTAGTTTGTTGATGGCGGCAGCTTCGTATACCAGCCGTCGGATCCGGTCTGACGGTAAGTGAGGCAAGGAAATTGGTTCCAGCCCAGGCGACTGGAAGAGGTGAGAATACTGGCCGGGTTGTCTCAGCAGGAACACCAGCCTGACGAAACATCTCGCGATTGTGGCCTGCCGGCCACCCGCCGGGGACTTCCCTGTCCCGAGTGATCTGTCCTCGCCAAGGAGCGCGGGTACCGGGTGGCCGATGGTCCCAGGCTCCCTGCGCCACGGGTCGGCCACCGGCTTGCAAGGTCGGGCCTCAGCCGTCGATGAGTTCGCTGCGGATCAGGAAACGCTTGCCTTCCGGAGCCTCGAGAGAGAAGCCCCCGCCCCTTCCATCAACGACATCGACGGTGAGCAGGGTGTGTTTCCAGTATGCGAACTGTTCCTTCGACATCCAGAAATCAATATCACCCAGCGGGGTGCCGTCGTCGTCCTTCAGTCCGAAGACACCCAAGCGGATATCGGCGTCGCCGGTGATGAAGTCCCCTTCCGGGAAGCACATCGGCGATGAACCATCACAGCATCCACCCGACTGGTGGAACATCAGCGGCCCATGGCGGGCCCAGAGGCTGCGCAGCAGCACCTGGGCGTCGGCGGTGAGCCGGACGCGGGTGAAGTCCTCACCTTCTATGTCGGGGCGGGCGTCGAGCACGGTATCCACGGCGTTCTCCTTCTCCTCAGGGGCCGTGACCCCGGTCCGGAACCGCTGGATTGCGGCTCCGGACCGGGGGCATGACGGCAGTGTTCCTTCCCGGAAACCGTTTAGACGGTGGTCCCCGTGTAGTCGATGACCACTCGGCCATCGATCTTGGCGTGGCGCATTTCGTCGAAGACCGCGTTCACGTCCTCGAGCGGGCGAGTGTGGAAGGTGGGCTTGATCTTGCCCGCCGCATAGAACTCCAAGGCTTCTATCATGTCCTGACGGGTGCCAACGATGGACCCCCGGATGGTCAGGCCCTTGAGCACAATGTCGAAGATGGGGGCGGGGAAATCTCCCGGTGGCAGTCCGTTGAAGACGATCGTGCCGCCGCGCCGGGTCATGCCGATGGCTTGACCGAACGCGTCCGGATGCACGGCCGTGACCAGCACTCCGTGGGCACCACCGGTGGCTTCCTGGATGGCTTCGACCGGATCGGCGGCGAAGGCGTTGACCGTCACTTCGGCGCCATGGCTGCGCGCCAGGGCCAGCTTCTCCTCGGCGACGTCGACCGCGGCGACCCGCATGCCCATGGCAACCGCATACTGCACGGCGATATGCCCGAGACCGCCGATCCCTGAGATGACCACCCACTGACCGGGCTTGACCTCGGAGCGCTTGAGCCCCTTGTAGACCGTGACCCCCGCGCAGAGGACCGGGGCGATCTCGTGCGGATCGGAGCCTTCCGGGATATGGGTGGCGAACTTGGCCTCAACCAACATGTACTCGCCGAACGATCCGTCGACGGAGTATCCACCGTTGGTCTGGGATTCGCAGAGCGTCTCCCAGCCAGTGCGGCAGAACTCGCAGTTCCCGCAAGCGTTGGCGAGCCAGGCGTTGCCGACCATGTCGCCGACCTTCACCTCGGTGACGCCTTCGCCGATCTTCTCGACATAGCCGACACCCTCGTGTCCCGGGATGAGCGGAAGCTTGGGTTGGACCGGCCAGTCGCCACCGAGCGCGTGAAGGTCGGTGTGACAGACGCCGGAGGCGATCAGCTTCACCAATGCCTGGCCGGGGCCCGGCTCCGGGACCTCGGCGGTGGTGATGTCGATGTCGTTGCCGAACTCGTGGACGATGGCTGCATTCATGGTACTCATGGTGTTTCCTGCTCTTTCGGGGTTCGGGGTTCGCGGGTTCCGGCGTCGGTGCCGGAACCCGTGGACTGCGGTTGGGGCAATAAATGGTTTAGAAGAACCCCTGCTTTTCCTGCGCGTAGGAGACCAGCAGGTTCTTGGTCTGCTGGTAGTGGTCCAGCATCATCAGGTGGTTCTCGCGCCCGATGCCCGAGGACTTATAGCCACCGAACGCCGCGTGGGCCGGGTAGGCGTGGTAGTTGTTCACCCAGACCCGGCCGGCCTGGATCTCGCGCCCCGCACGGTAGCCGGTGGCTCCGTCGCGGGTCCACACCCCGGCACCGAGACCATAGAGGGTGTCGTTGGCGGTCTTCAGCGCATCGTCATAGCCACTAAAACGGGCCACGGAGACGACTGGCCCGAAGATCTCCTCCTGGAAGATCCGCATCGAGTTGTCCCCGGCGAAGATCGTCGGTTGGACGTAGTAGCCTCCGGAGAGTTCGCCTCCGAGGTCGGCACGGCCTCCACCGGTGAGGATCTGGGCGCCTTCCTGCTTGCCGATGTCGATGTAGGACAAGATCTTCTCCATCTGGTCGTTAGAGACCTGGGCGCCCATCATCGTGTCCGTATCCAGCGGGTGTCCCTGCTTGATGGCTTCTGTCCGTGCGGTGACGTCGCCCATGAACCGGTCGTAGATCGAGTCCTGCACCAGGGCGCGGGAGGGGCAGGTGCAGACCTCGCCCTGGTTCAGCGCGAACATGGTGAACCCTTCCTGTGCCTTGTCGTAGAACGCGTCGTTCTGCGCGGCAATGTCCTCGAAGAAGATATTCGGGCTCTTTCCCCCCAGCTCAAGGGTGACGGGAATGAGGTTCTGCGAGGCGTACTGCATGATCAGCCGGCCGGTGGTGGTCTCACCGGTGAACGCGATCTTGCGGATGCGCTTATTCGACGCCAGTGGCTTGCCGGCCTCGGTGCCGAATCCGTTGACCACATTGAGCACTCCCGGTGGAAGCAGGTCCCCGATCAGCTCCATCAACACCAGAATCGACACCGGGGTCTGCTCGGCGGGCTTGAGGACGACTGCGTTGCCCGCGGCCAACGCGGGTGCCAGTTTCCAGGTAGCCATCAGGATCGGGAAGTTCCAGGGAATGATCTGTCCGACCACGCCGAGCGGCTCGTTGAAGTGGTAGGCGACGGTGTTCTCGTCGATTTGCGAGAGCCGCCCCTCCTGCGCGCGGATGGCCCCAGCGTAGTAGCGGTAGTGGTCGGCTGCCAACGGCAGATCAGCATTAAGGCACTCGCGGATGGCCTTGCCGTTGTCCCAGGTCTCGGCGACGGCAAGCATCTCGAGGTTCTCCTCGATGCGGTCGGCGATCCGGTTCAGTACGCCCGCCCGCTCGGCGGCACTGGTCCTGCCCCAGGCCGGTGCCGCGCCTTCGGCGGCATCGATGGCCGCCTCGATGTCCTCGGACGTGCCGCGGCCGACCTCGCAGAAGACCTTGCCGGTGATGGGGGTGATGTTCTCGAAGTATTCGCCCTTCACGGGGGCCTTCCATTCACCGCCGATGTAGTGCTCGTAGCGCGGCTTGAAATCCAGTAGTGCCCCATCGGTTCCGGGGGTGGCGTAAACGGTCATGACAACTCCTTTGTTGGCCACCGCTGGCATTGCCGGGCCGAGCGGCCCGGAGCCGCGATGGCGGATTCCGCGTGATGTGGATCACGGTACGTGGTCAGGGGTTGCATCGACGTTGCATCGCCGACCGGCCACGGCCGAAGGTCAGGCCAGTTCCGCGTCCAGCCGCTGCAGCCGGGCCACCACGACCGATCGGTGCGGTGAGCGCGCGGGAAGGACCTGCAGGGCGGTGCGCAGGCCCTCGACGTCGGTGCCGGCCTCCGGCAATTCGAGGTAGTCGAGCAACGTGTCGGGATCGGCATCATTGAGCATCGACTCGCGCAGGGCGCCGGCCACCTCGCCGCGGATGTCGATGATCCCGGGCGCCTCGGAGCGGGGCAGGACCGGACCGGTGTAGGCCGCCAGGGCCTGCCGATGGCGCCCCGCCCCGAGATGGCGCAGGACGTCCCGGGCATCGACCGTGACGGCGGGGCCGATGCGGTAGGGACGCGACTCCAACCCGATCCGTCCCGCCTCGGGTCCCAACGCCTTGCGCAGTCGGGCCATTTCGGCCCGGACACTGACTAGTTGTCCGACGTCCCCGAACAGCAGGTCGGCGAGTTCGGAGGCACCCAGCCCACCGCGGTTCCAGCCCAGCAGGGTCAGGATTTCGGCGTGGCGACCGCCCAGCACCCTGGCTGGTGCCGCACCATCGAGGGTTCCGGCCGCGGAGCCCAGGACCTGCAGCCGGGTCGCGGGCGAGGAGGCCCGCGGGGACGGCAGCACGAGTTGATGACCGCGGGCGGCGGCCTGGAGGGCGTCGACGTGCAACTGCGCTTCGGCGGCGGCGACCGCCGCCCGCAGCAGCGTCAACGAGTGGCTGGCCACCGCGTCGTCGTGGCCCGTCAGATCGACCACGCCGAGCAGTCGGCCGGTCACCGGGCAATGGATGGGGACCGCGGAGCAGCTCCAGCGGTGCGCCTCCGGGCTGAAGTGCTCCGCCCCGCTGACCTGCACGCCGGTCCCGGTGACCAGGGCCGTGCCGGGGGCCGAGGTCCCGACGGAGCGTTCGGACCAATCGGCTCCGGGGACGAAGTCCATCCGTTCGGCGGCGTTGCGCACCGAGGTGTCGCCTTCGACCCAGAGGAGGTGCCCGGCGTCGTCCCCCACGGCGACGAGCAGTCCCGTGTCCTTCGCCGGCTGGACCAGCAGGCGGTCGAAGACGGGCATGAGCGAGACCAGCGGGTGGCTGCGTCGGACATCGGCGAGCTGAGGATCGCTCAACCCGTGGCGGGCGGCGGCCCCGGAGGGGTCGTCGTGGAAACCCAACGAACGGATCCATGAGTCATGGACGACCGGACGCAGCCGGGGGAACCCGGGGTCCTGCACCCCCGCGGGCAGGGGTTGCCCCGAGGACAACCGGGCGTGGGCGCGCTCCGCGGAGCGTTGCCATCCCGGCGATGCCGGTGACGTCCAGGCCATGAGGCAATACCACCCTGACTGTGAAGGTGCGCGGCGGTCCGCACTCGCCACGGGCACCGGGGACCAGAACCACGGATGTGGCCCATGACACACAGTCTAGGTTCACGTCCCCGACCTTGTCTAGCGGCGCGGATGCCGAGGGGACTCTACGGCGTGGAACCCCCGTCGGGGTCCTCGGGCGCCTCGGGGTACACGTCGAGAAACCGACGCAAGGTCTGCAGGAAGGTGGCGGCATCGTCGGGTCCCAGCTGCTGCAGTGCTGTTTCGTAGGCGCCCAGGCTCGTGACCAGGTCCTCCTCGAAGGCCGCCACTCCCGCGGGGGCCGAGAAGAAGACGTAGGCGTTCCCTCCTTCCGGGCGTGAACGTCCCAGCAGTCCAGCGGCATGCGCCGCGTTGACCTGACGGTTCACGGTGGATTGCTCCAGCCGGAGGCTGTCGGCAATCTCACGCAGGGTCCGATGCCGGCCGTCGGAAAACAGCCACAGGATGCGCAATTCGGAGGTGCTCAAATGCAGCTGGGCCTCCAGGGCCCGGCGTTGCAGATCAAGGCTCGCGAGATAACTGGCCAGCAGTCGGGCCCGCGATACGCCGCCCGCCTCGGGCAGTGGCCACCGGTCACCCATTCTCATCTCCGCATCGTGTCGATTAGGTACACCTCTTCCAACATGTGTATTCTACATATCTTAGCTTATGTAACTTACACACCCAGGTGGGGTCGGGCCCACGCAACGAAAGAAGTACATGGAAGAATCAACGTCCACCGTCAACACCCCCCCAGGAAGAATCCTCGGGCATGGCCCGGCATCCCCTGCTGGCGGTCGTCGTGCTCGGCTTCTCAAGCCTCTGTGCGGCCCTCACACAGTCGCTGGTCATCCCGATCCAGCCGGACCTGCCCGCCTTGCTGGACACCTCCGGGAGCAACGCCGCCTGGGTCGTCACCGCCACGCTCCTGGGCGGGGCCGTCGCCATGCCGGTGGCCGGCCGCCTGGCCGACATCAAGGGCAGGAAACCCGTTCTGGTGGTCTCCGCGCTCACCTTGCTGCTCGGCTCGCTCGTGGCCGCCGTTTCCAACGCCTTCATCCTCGTGGTCATCGGCCGGGTCCTGCAGGGACTGGCCATGGGATACATCCCGGTGGCCATCAGCTTCGCCCGCGAACTCTCGGCTCCCCGGATGAGGAATGCCGCGGTGGCCGGGATCAGCGCGACCCTGGGCGTCGGGGGCGCCCTCGGCCTGCCCCTGGCCGCGTGGATCTCGCAGGAATACAACTGGCACGCCCTCTTCTGGCTGACGGCCGGACTGGGCCTCGTGGTCACCGTGCTCTCCGCCACGGCGTTGCCCCACCGGGCCATCCAGCACCCCGCCACCTTCGACGCCATCGGCGCCCTGGGTCTGGCGGCAGGCATCGTCGGCATCCTGGTCGGCGTCTCGAAGGGCAACGACTGGGGCTGGCTCTCCATCGGAACCCTCGGCGCGATCGTCGGCGGCCTGCTGGTGCTGGCGTTGTGGGGGGGTCTACGAACTCCGGCATGACGAACCGCTGGTGGATCTACGCTCCACGGCCCGCCGCCCGGTCCTGCTCACGAACATCGCCGCGGTCCTGATGGGCTTCGGCATGATGGCCCAGTCCATCGTGATCCCGCAGCTGCTCGAGATGCCCTCCTCCACCGGCTTCGGCCTGGGCCAGAGCGTCCTGGAAGCGGGCCTCTGGATGGCACCGGGCGGACTGATGATGCTGCTGTTCTCACCGATCTCGGCCGGGTTGATGACGCGGTTCGGCGGGCGCACGACGCTGGCCCTGGGGGCCTTCGTCATGGCCGCCGGCTACGGCTTCGCGTTCCTGCTCACCGACGCCCCCTGGCAGCTCATGCTCGCCTCCTGCATCGCCTGCGCCGGCATCGGCATCGGTTACGCGGCGATGCCGATGCTCGTCATGGACAACCTGCCGGCCGCCGAGGCCGGATCCGGGGTGGGCGTCAATGCCCTGATGCGCTCCATCGGCACCACCAGCGCCGCCGCGGTGATGGCCATCGTCCTGACCAGCAATTCGGTCACGCTGTCCCCGGGGACCACCCCGGTCCCCACGCAGGACGCCTTCAGCCTGTGCTTCCTGATCGGCGCGCTGGCCGCCGTGGCCGCCGGTGCCGTCACCCTGACCATTCGTCGTCGCCCCCTGTTCGAGGCGACGCCCGAGGAGTCCGAAAAGGTCCCGGAACCGGCAGGCGTCTGATCCTGCCGCCGGCAGCCTGCACCGCAGGCCGCCGGCGGCAGGACCCGGGGGGACCACCCACGTCCCCGCCGAGACCCCTGCCCATGAAACCCGGCTTGTGTCGGCCACTTCCCGTCGCCTACCATGTCGCTTTCGATCCGTTGAATGCTCAGGAGAAACACATGGCTGTTGAATACGATGAGGTCCGTCCCGACGTTGCCGAACGTGACGAGGAAACCCTCAAGCAGGTCAAGCAGATTGACGCGCCCAACAAGAAGACCGCGGTCGAGGAGCTGGACGAGGAAGAGCCCCTTGATGGCGACGAACTGCCCGGAGCCATCATCGACGAGGAGCTCGTCGTCCAGGTGCGTCCACAGGCCCAGGACGAGTTCACCTGTGGTGAGTGCTTCCTAGTTCGCTACCGGTCTCAGCTGTCCCGCGAGAAGGACGGCATGATGATCTGCAAGGAATGCGACGGCTGATCACCGCCGGAAGGAATTCCACCGTCCGCGAACGGTGGAGCCGCTGCCCGGAGCGGGTAGCTCAGGCGGTGCAGGCCTCGTTGGAGCACCCCGCATCCCTGCGGATCCAGTGCGCCTCGGCCGATCCGGTGTCCTCCCAGACGACATGTCGATGCTGGCCGCAGGAATCACAGGCCGGAGCCACGTAGGCGGCCTTCTCCGCATCGGTGTATGCACGGTAATCGCCCATTGCTGCCTCCAGGTCTCGGTCGCTATGGCGCCACCATATGCCCGAACTCCGGCGGGCGGTACCCCCTCGGCAGCGGCGGAGGCTCAGCCCCGGTCGCGCAGGCGCATATAAAGATTGAACGCCGCGGCCACTGCCTTGTTCAGCGGGTAGTCCCACTCCCCCAGCGTCTGCACCACATCACAGCCCAGGGTGGTCTTGAACTGCGTCAGGCCGGCCAGGTGGTGTTCGTTGTCCAGCGTCGCAGAGACCCCGCCGAGGTCCAGGAACGTGCATCCTTCCGCCAGCGAATCGGTGATCATGCGGTGGATCAGCGCCTTGGGGGCATAGAGTTTGCGCTCCGCGCTCGAGGAGGCCCCATAGGTGTACCAGGCACCCTGTCCGGTGCGGACTCGGATGGCCGCAGCCAGGTCCCGCCCCTCGTGGACGGCGAAGTAGACCGTGAAGGTGCCTGGCGCGTGGGCGTTCAGGGCCTTCATCATGGTGGTGAAGTAGCTCGCCGGACGCCCGGTGAAACCATCACGTTCGGCTGTTTCCTGGGACAACGCGTGGAACCGTTCGATGTCGGCGATCCCCCCGACCTGGATCTCCAGCGGACCGGCGGCCGCCTTGCGGGCCTGCCGCCGGGAGTTCTGGTTCATCTGGGCCAGCACCCCGTCGAGGTCCAGCGCCTGGCCGTCGGCTGAGATCAACGGGATCCGTCCCGAGAACTCGGGCTGTCCGGCGGTGAAGTCCTCGCTGACCTCCTGCTTGGTCCAGCCCAGTCCGCGCAACTGCTCGGCGAGCGCGGCGGCCCGGTCATCGACCTGCAGAGGTTCGAGCTCGGTCACCAATGAATATCCGCCGGCTGCGAGGGCCTTCCGGACGGCGGCCGTCCCCCAGCTCCGGGTGATCACCGGCGGGCCCATGCGGACCAGGAACACCCGGCTGGCCTTGAAATGGGCCAGCATCGGCGTGGTGATATCCGTCGGATCCAGTACGGACCAATCGGCAACGGGCCCCTCGGGCAGGTAGGCCAAGGTGTACTTCAGGACCGGGACCGGGCGGTGCAGCACCTGCACCGACGCCCGCAGGGCGCCCTGTGGATCAAACCAGCCGAGGTACTCGGCGCGCCATTCGCTCTTGACCCCGGCCCAGGCCGGGAGCTGCATGAAGCTGGTCTCTGGAAATGAAGCAAGGTGCGCGAGGTGGTCGGCTGCGGGAATCTGGCGGACCGAAAGCTGGGTGGATGTCACGCAGGTCAGCATAGCAATGCCTGGCGGCTCGTTTGCGGTCCCACTCCGCACGACGCGGCACCGCGATCCTGGACACCCCGGCGTCCATGCACCGCCGTCACCCCGGGTCCCCATACCCCTATGGGGTACTTGACCAGATACCCTAGGGGGGTATAAATTGGCGTCATGGACACCACCTTGCCGACCGCTGGCCAGCCAGCAGACGAACATCGCGAGCACGGCTACACCGCCGATAAACAGGCCCTGCTCAAGCGGCTGGGCCGCGTCGAAGGGCAGGTCCGCGGGATCGCACGGATGGTGGACGAAGAAAAGTACTGCATCGATATCCTCACCCAGATCTCGGCGATCAACGCGGCACTGCACAAGGTCAGCCTCGGCCTGGTCGAGGAGCACATCGGCCATTGCGTCGTCGGGGCCGCCCAGGATTCGCTGGAGACCGGTGACCCGGAAATCGTCAACGACAAGGTCCGCGAGGCCTCGGCCGCTATCGGCCGCCTCCTCCGCTGACCCCCGAACAGGAGCATAAGTGAGCACCACCATCAGCATCACGGGCATGACCTGCACCCACTGCGTCGCCTCCGTCACCGAGGAACTCTCGGAGATCGAGGGCATCACCGGCGTCGAGGTCGATCTCGTCGCCGGAGGAGTCTCCACCGCACGCATCGAGTCCACCGGGCCGCTCGGTGAAGCGAGCCTCCAGGAGGCCGTCACCGAGGCCGGCTACGCCCTCGTCCCCACGAACACCTAAGTCGTCCCCGCCAGGAGCATCACCATGGAACAGCACGTCGACCGCACCACCGCTGAAGCCCGGGTCCTGGACCTGGACATCCAGGGGATGAGTTGCGCCTCATGCGTCTCACGGATCGAGCGCAAGCTGGGCAAGATCGAGGGCGTGGAAGCCAGCGTGAACCTGCCGCTGGAATCAGCGCGGGTCACCGCCCCGGCCTCGGTCAGCGACGCGGACCTGCTCACAGCGGTCGAGGCCGCCGGCTACGGCGCCTCGGTCAGGCAGGATCCACACCACCACCCCGGGGCCGCTGCGCAGGACCACCCGGGCGACCCCGGCGAAGGCCCCGATCACCTGAACCACGGCGGAAGCGCCGAGGACCTGCGTCCGCGGCTGATCGGCGGGGCGATCTTCACCATTCCGCTGTTCCTGATCTCCATGGTCCCCGCCCTGCAGTTCCCCCATTGGGGCTGGGTGGCCCTGGTCTTGGCGACCCCGGTGACCTGGTGGTCGGCCTGGCCGTTCCACCGGGCCGCGGCGGTCAGCGCCCGGCACTTCTCCTCCACCATGGACACCCTGGTCTCCATCGGCGTGCTGGCCGCCTATCTCTTCTCCCTGTGGCAGCTGCTCCTGGACCCGGCCATGACCGCCGAGACCGGGATGGGCATGTCCGACCACCAGCTCTACTTCGAAACGGCCGGCGTCGTGGCCACCTTCCTACTGCTGGGCCGGTGGCTCGAGGCCCGCGCCAAGACCACCGCGGGCGATGCCCTGCAGTCGTTGCTGAGCCTGGGCGCCAAGGACGCCACCGTGCTGCGCGACGGTGCCGAAGTGCGCATCCCCGCCTCGGATCTGGTTCCCGGCGATGAGATCGTCGTGCGCCCCGGGGAGAAGATCGCCACCGACGGCTACATCCTCGAGGGGGAATCGGCCATCGACACCTCGCTGATCACCGGTGAATCCGCCCCCACCGACGTCGGCCCCGAGGACACCGTCACCGGCGCCACCATCAACACCTCGGGCCGGCTGCTGGTCCGGGCCACCCGGGTCGGCGCGGAGACGACGCTGGCCCAGATGGGCCGGATGGTCTCCGATGCCCAGACCGGCAAGGCGCCGATCGCCCGGCTGGCCGACCGGATCTCGGCGGTATTCGTCCCGATCGTGCTGGCCATCGCCGTGGTCACGTTCATCCTGTGGTTCACCCTGTCCGTGGACCTCCAGTCGGCCTTCACCGCGGCGGTATCCGTCCTGGTCATCGCCTGCCCCTGCGCCCTGGGTCTGGCCACCCCCATCGGCCTGCTCGTGGGTACCGGACGGGGTGCACAGCTGGGCATCCTCATCCGCGGGCCCCAGGTCCTGGAGGACACCCGCCGGGTCGATACCGTCCTGCTGGACAAGACGGGAACCGTCACCGAAGGCCGGCTGGCCTTGGCCGACGTGATCGCCACCGCCGACGTCGACCGGGAAACCATCCTCGCCTTCGCCGGGGCCGCCGAATCCGGGTCCGAGCATCCGATCGCCCAGGCCATCACCGCGGCCGGCCGCGCCACCGGCACCATCTCCGCCTTCACCTCCTCCCCCGGAGGCGGGGTCCGCGCCACCGTGGGTTCCTCCGTCGTGGTCGTGGGTTCACCCGCCTGGCTGGAGGACAACGGGACCGCGCCCGACGCCGCCTCGCTCACCGCCCTGTCCTCGGCCCGGAAACAAGGCACGACGGCGGTGCTGGTGGCCGTGGACAGCTCCGCCATCGGAGTGATCGGGCTGCGCGACACCGTCCGCGAATCCTCCCCGGCAGCGATCAAACGCCTGCGCTTCCTCGGCTTGCGACCCATGCTCCTGACCGGGGACAACCAGGAGGTGGCCGCCCAGGTGGCCACCTCGGTCGGCATCGACCCGGCCGACGTCTTCGCCGGGGTCCTGCCGGCGGGCAAGGTCGACAAGGTGGCCGAAATGCAGGCCACCGGCGCCGTGGTGGCGATGGTCGGCGACGGCGTCAACGACGCCCCGGCCCTGGCCCGGGCGGACCTGGGACTGGCCATGGGATCCGGAACCGACGTGGCCATCGAAGCGGCGGACATCACCGTGATGGGCAACGACCTGGCCCAGATTCCACAGGCCATCGAACTCTCCCGCAGAACGCTGGGCATCATCAGGACGAACCTGTTCTGGGCGTTCCTCTACAACACGATCGGCATCCCGGTCGCCGCCCTGGGGCTGCTCAACCCCATGATCGCCGGCGGTGCCATGGCGGCCAGCTCGGTGCTGGTGGTCCTGAACAGCCTGCGTCTGCGCGGCTTCGGGAAGTAGCCGGGGCCCTCCCTTCCAGGGCTTTGTGCCAGCATTTTCCGACGCGGCAACTTGTTTGCTTACCCTAAACAAGTAAGTTATCGTGGTCCGGTAGCAACGCAAGGAGCCAATAGTGATCAATGACCAAGAAGCCGGCAAGATCCTCTCGGAAATGGTGCAGACCAGTCGGACTTTCCGCCTGGCCGGCCAACGCAATAAGGACCAGAGCTTCACGGGGACCAGGTTCGGATTCCTGCAGCATCTGCGCCACCGTGACGCCCGTTTGGGTGAGCTGGCGTCCCAGCTTTTCGTCTCGGCACCCGTGGCCTCGCGGGCCGTGGACTGTCTGGAAGCCGACGGACTGGTCGGGCGCCGCCCCGATCCCGAGGACGCCCGGGCCCAGCTCATCTCCATCACCGACCACGGGCGAACGAAGCTCACCGACAGTGAAACGCACGCCGTACGCCGGTTCGCCGCCTCCCTGACCGACTGGTCCACGGAGGACGCCGAACAGGCCATCAACCTCCTGCAACGCCTGAACCTGCACCTGGAAGAAATCACCAGGGACCCCGAACTTCATGGACCCCACGGGGCCGACAAGCTAACCACCTCCGACACCGGAAGCGAGTTGATGGGATGACGTCCTCCACCTCCACCACCGCAGCAATCAACACCGAAGAACCACGGGAGTATTCGCATCGCGAAATCCTCCAGGTGATGACCGGTCTGCTCGCCGCACTTTTCACCGCGATGATCTCCACCACCATCGTGTCCACAGCACTGCCCACCATCATGGCCGATTTGGACGGCACCCAGCGTCAGTACACCTGGGTCATCACCGCCAGCCTGCTGGCGATGACAATCGCCACCCCGATCTGGGGCAAACTCTCGGACCTCTTCAACAAAAAGACCCTGGCGCAGATCGCGATCATCATGTTCGTGGCAGGCTCCATCGCCGCCGGACTCTCCACGACCATCACCTTGATGATGACCGCTCGCGCGGTCCAGGGCGTGGCCATGGGCGGGCTCATGGCGCTGGTGCAGTCGATCATGGCCTCCATCATTGCCCCTCGTGAACGTGGACGCTACGCCGGCTACATGGGTGCCGTCATGGCCGTGGCCACGGTGTCCGGGCCGCTGATCGGTGGGGTCATCACCGATTCCCTGAACTGGCGCTGGACCTTCTTCGTCAGCGTCCCCTTGGCCGTCGTCGCGTTGATCCTGCTTCAACTCAAGCTCCATCTGCCGACCATCAAGCGTGCCAACCTCAGCATCGACTACCTCGGCGCCATCCTGGTCTCCGTATCGGCCGCCATTCCGATGCTCTGGGTGACCTTCGCCGGGAGCGAGTATGACTGGATCTCCTGGGAGTCCGGCGTCTTCTTGGCCGCCTTCCTCATCGCCGCCGTCTTGGCGGTGATCGTCGAGTTGCGGGCCCCCGAGCCGATAATCCCCATCCGGGTGCTGCGCAACCCCACTGCTGCGTGGATGATCGTCGCCAGCGTCGGTGCCGGTGTCGGCATGTTCGGTTCCGGCGTGTTCCTGACCCAGTACTTCCAGCTCGGTGACGGGCGCACGCCCACAGCTGCTGGCCTGATGACCATTCCGATGATCCTCGGCCAGACGCTCTCAGCCATGATCGGCGGACTCATCGTCACGCGGATCGGACGGTGGAAGCCGGTGATGATGATCGGCAGCGTCATCATGCTCATCGGCCTCGTCGGTTTGGGCACCATCAACCACGACACCTCCTACCTCTACGTCGCGATCTTCATGGCCCTCATGGGTCTGGGCATCGGCACTCTGGTCCAGAACGTCGTGCTGGCCGTGCAGAACACGGTCGACGTCACCGAGGTCGGTGCGGCCTCAGCGGCCATCGCCTTCTTCCGCTCCTTGGGCGGGGCCATCGGCGTCTCCATCCTTGGCGCCGTGTTGACGAGCCGCGTCAGCACCAACATCTCCGAAGGCCTCGAAAAGCTAGGCATTCCCGCCGGCGCCATGTCAGCAGGAGGCGGGGACACCGAACTGGATATCAGCGGGTTGCCCGCACCGGTTCAGGAAGTGTTCCACAATGCCTACGCCGATGCGTTCGGCCCGATCTTCATGATCGCCGCCATGATCGCCGCCGTCTCTGTCATCGCCATCGCCATCGTGCGCGGCGCCCCGTTGCGCACCACGGTGGCCATGAACCCCTCGCCCAAGACCCCGGTGCCCGACAGGAGTCAGGACGAGGACGGAACCCTGGAGGGCGACGGCGCGACCCAGCCGGGGACATCGCCCACAACACCACCATCCTCGGGTCACCAAGACTGAGAACGAGGAGAAACAGGAGTCGAACATGCAGGACATCAACACGATGAAGGCCTTCGTCCTTCCACATCGTGATGCCCAGACCGTGGAACCGGCCCGCGTGCCGGTTCCACGGATCGGCTCCGACGAACTGCTGGTGCGTGTGCACGCCATTGGCGTCGGGATCCACGATTCCTATTTCCTGCCCGGGGACGCCCAGTACCCCTACCCCATCGGGATCGAGGCGGCCGGCGTCGTCGAGGAAGTCGGCAACGACGTCACAAGCCATGCCGTCGGCGACCGCGTGTCCTTCGTCAGCGCCATGCAGCCGGGCGGAGGCACGTGGGCCCAGTGGACCGCAGTGAAGGCGGAATCAATGATCCTGCCGATACCCCAGGGCATGAGTTTCGTTGCGGCAGCGGCTGTTCCGGTGGCCGGGAACACTGCGTTGAAGGCGCTGCACACC
Organism: Arthrobacter sp. 179; assembly: GCF_052379645.1. Taxonomy (NCBI): domain Bacteria; kingdom Bacillati; phylum Actinomycetota; class Actinomycetes; order Micrococcales; family Micrococcaceae; genus Arthrobacter; species Arthrobacter sp. 179. The sequence goes on from NZ_JBQSYU010000001.1 coordinate 134,243, forward strand.
GTGGCCGATGTCCCGTCAGGTGGGTCACTCTTTATCGCCGGCGGATCCGGGGCCATCGGCACGTTCGCCATCCAACTGGCCCGTCAGCGGGGCTTGCGGGTCGCCGCCTCGGCATCGGCTGCCAACCACGGCTACCTTCAGTCGATCGGGGTTGAAAAGGCCGTCGACTACCACGACTCCCGATGGCGCGAAGAGGTGCTGGCCTGGATGCCCGGAGGGGTTTCGGCCGTGATGGCAGTCCAACCCGGCACGACGGCGGACAGTCTGCCAGTGCTCAGGGACGGCGGGACCCTGGTCTCGATTTCCGGTGACCCGCTGGTATCCGAGCGCGGGGCCCACCTGACCGGGCTCCCCTACCAGCTCGACGTCCGGACGGAGCTCGGTGAACTCATGACCCGGATCGCCTCCGGACGGGTCCACCTCGAACTCGAGCGGGTGTACCCGTTCGACGAGGCCCTGGAGGCCCTGGCAAAGGTGCAGACCCGTCGGGCTCGAGGAAAGGTCGTCCTGGAGCTGGTCTAGCCTCCGGCGGCCCCGGCAGGCATGGGCGTGTTTTGGACCGCTCGTATGCCGTTTTGTGGATATGTGACAAAGCCCCGTGTTAACGTGTCCTAAGCGTCGGCCCGGGCTATCTCCGGGCCATGGGGCGCGTGATCCATCGAATAACCCGACTTGAGGAGCGCCAAAAACGCGATGAGCGATCTACATCCGGCACCTGCAGACCAGGCCGACAGCGAATCCGGTGGTGAGCCGCCCAAGGGTTCGGCGCCGGTCAGGTGGCCGGTTTTCATCGCCTCGCTCGTCGGGGTCCTTGCCGTCGCGATCTGGACCCTGTCCGCGCCGGATCAAGCCGAGGCAGTCATCGGTGAACTGGTCGCCTTCGTCTCCACCAGTTTCGGCTGGTTCTACATCCTGCTGGCCACCGTCATCCTGGTCTTCGTGATCTACCTGGGGATGTCCCGGTTCGGGCACATCAGACTGGGACCCGACGATTCCCGCCCCGAGTATTCGACGTTCGCCTGGGCCGCGATGCTCTTCGCCGCAGGCATCGGCACCGACGTGATGTTCTTCTCCGTCTCCGAGCCGGTCTCGCAGTACCTGAACCCGCCGGTCGGCCAGGGCGAAACCATTGATGCCGCGCGGGAAGGAACCTTCTGGACCCTGTTCCACTACGGAATCACCGGTTGGGGCATGTACGCGTTGATGGGCATGGCCCTGGGGTACTTCGCCTACCGGTTGAATCTGCCGCTCGCCGTCCGTTCGGCCCTCTTCCCGCTCTTCGGGCGACGCATCAACGGCGTGCTCGGTCACGCCGTGGACACCGCCACCGTCCTCGGGACGATCTTCGGCGTCGCGACCAGCCTGGGCATCGGCGTGGTGCTGCTCAATGCCGGACTCAACATCATCTTCGGCATCGCCATCGGAACGGCGGCGCAAGTCGGACTGGTGGTCCTGGCCGTGATCATGGCAGCCATCTCGGCGACCACAGGTGTCGACAAGGGCATTCGCTTCCTTTCCCAACTCAACGTGATCCTGGCCATCGCGCTGGCCGGCTGGGTCCTGGTCACCGGAAACACCCGTTTCCTGCTTGATGCGATCGTGATGAACGTCGGAGACTTCATCAGCATGTTCCCGGGCATGACGTTGCAGACCTTCGCCTTCAACGACGTCGACGAATGGATGTCGCTGTGGACGTTGTTCTTCTGGGCCTGGTGGGTCGCCTGGGCTTCCTTCGTCGGCATGTTCCTGGCCCGCATTTCGCGCGGTCGGACGATCCGCCAGTTCGTCCTCGGCACCATGGTCATTCCCTTCAGCTACATCGTGATGTGGGTATCGATCTTCGGAAACGCCGCCCTGTCCCGCGTTCGTGGCGGGGATACGGAGTTCGCCGACACGGCAGCATCGGGCAGCGGCCTGGGCTTCTTCAACCTCCTGCAGCAGTACCCGCTCTCCGGGGTGGTCATTGCCGTCGCAGTCCTGGTCGGCCTGCTGTTCTATGTCACCTCCGCCGACTCCGGCGCCCTGGTCATGGGCAACCTGTCGTCGCGCCTGCGGAGCGTCCAGGAGGATTGTGCCCCCTGGTTGCGCATCACCTGGGCCGGGACCACCGGCCTGTTGACGATGGGCATGCTTCTGGTCGGCGGGATCACCGCGCTGCAATACGCCACGATCATCATGGGCCTGCCGTTCTCGATCGTCTTGATCCTGGTGATGATCAGTCTGTGGAAGGCGTTGCGGGTGGAGGGCCGCAGGGCCGATACGACCACCGGCACCCGGGCCCATATCCTGGCGGCACGGTTCGAAGGCCGCGAAACCTGGAAGACGCGACTGTCCAGGGTCACCAACTTCGTGAGCCCCGATGATGCTCGACGAGATCTCCGGGACCTGGTGCTCCCTGCCTTGCAGGAGGTCTCCAAAGAGCTCAACGAGCGCGGCGTGCCCGCCCGGGTATCGGTGGAAGAGGGCGAGAGGCCGGCAGTACAGCTGACCACCAACGCCTCGTCGGACCCGTTTGTCTACCGGGTGCAATTCGAGCTCGTTCCGGTGCCGGCCTACGGCGGCCGGATGGTCGGGAGCAGGGACCAATACGCCCGGCTGGAGGTCCACCTGTCCGCCGGCGGGCAGGACTACGACGTGATGGGCTTCTCCAACACCCAGCTGATCCACGACTGCCTCGACCACTACGAGGAACATGTGGAATTCCTGAGGACCGCGGACTAGACACCACGGGGCAGGCGCCCTCGCAGCCGCTGCTCAGCGGAGTCCGTTCCCTGCCGAACGGGCTCCGCTGCCCTTTTTAATTGCTGCCCCGCGGAGCATGAACACCCCGGCCAGGGCAATCGTCACGCAGTAGGAGACCGCCGGCGGCTCCTGCGGCCGCAGGGAAGGAGGGGAGTCAACGCGGTGGCGACCGCCCGGGTCGATGCCGACTCATCCGCATGGGTGCGGGTCCTCTACGACGGCCTGTCCCTCGAGGACGCAGGGGTGCAGCTCGACGGTCGGCTCGAGGACGCCCGGACACTGATCGACCAATTCACCACCGCTGGCACAGCGAAGGCCGGGTCGCGAACTCCTCGCGGCCCGGCCTGAGACATCACGGCTCTAGCGCCAGGCGTTGCCCGACTTCTCCTCGTAGCCCGCGAAGGCCTTCTCCAAACCGGCCAGGACTTCGGCGGATGTTTCGAAGAGGGCCTTGAAGCGCGGTTCGTCGACCTTGTCGACGTCCTCGCGTAGATGCTCGGCCAGCTCCGTCAGCCGGGAACGAACCTGCATGGTGTGCCGGCGCGGATCGCTTTCGGGCAGGGACTTCGGGTCGGTCATGGCGTACCTCCATTTCATGGCTCCGGTCGGGAGGCCGGGGCCGAACGAACCATCGTCATCGATGGCCTACCCCCATGATCCCACCGCTCCGGCTCCCCGGACAGGGAACGTCTCGGAGATCACCCGGGGCAAAAAAGCACCGCCGGCGCATGGCCTGGCCATGCGCCGACGGTGTTGATTTCCTTCCGGGGCCTAGGGGGCCGGGTTGATGACACGCCCCCAGGTGGACTTGTTGCCCCAGATGTTCTGCCGCAGGCCCTCCAGCTGGAGGATCTGCGAGTGGTCCACGAACAGGTTCACTTCGTTCCCGTAGTTCTTGATGTACCACTCGAAGACCGGTCCGTCGGCAGCCTCGAACATCACGTTTTCCAGCCCCACCGAGTTGATGATGGATGCGGCGGCACCGGTGTTCCATTCATCGACGTTCTCGGTGATGCCCTCGGATTCGATCATGATGATCTCGGCCCCGGCCTCCAGGCACCGGGTGGCACGGTCCGTCAGGTCGCCGATGTCCTTCATCGACTCCGCCGCCAGTTCCGCCTCCCCGGAGTCCCCTCCGGAACCGACCTGGATGCCCAGCTCCGGTTTGGCCTTCAAACCCGCCTGGGTGACCTTTTCGACCAGACGTAGCAGCCCGGTGGTGTTGAGCATGATGAAGCCGGTGGAGATTTCGATGGTGTCGAACCCCACGTCCTTGGCCTCCTTCAGATACTGGTCCACGGCGTCGTTCCCGTAGCGCAGCACGGTCTCGATCCACCCCCCGGAGGAGACGTAGGATCCGTGGTCGTGGGCGATGTCGCTGAATTTCCTGACCTGTTCGGGTGGCACCAGGGCGAAGGAGCCGCCCGCCCATTTGATGCCGTCCACCCAGGGGCCCGCCACGTCGAAGACGTCCTGCAGATGGCGGGTGCCGAAGGTGGAGTAGTAGGGGGCGCGGATCTCGGTCAGTCCCGTGGTGCGCGGCTTCGCCGGACGGTACGCCCGGGGAACGAAGTTGAATGAAACGTCTTGGGCAATCTGGTTGGTCATGCTGTCTCCTGAGAAAACTCGCGCCGATTCGGGCTCGAGGGTGTACTGGACCGCCGGGTGCCGACCTGGGCCAGCAAGACGGTCAGATCCGTGACCTGGTGTTCGTCGATGGTGTGCACCGTCTCGGCGATGCTGTCGCGCAGCTCGTGGCTGGCGAAGGGTGCGGCGAGGGCATCGAACTTCTCTCGTGCCCCCTCCCAATCCAATGGGTCGTCGTGGAAGCCCTGGTAGGAATCCCGGGCCGAATGCAAGCGGGTTCCATCGGCCAGGATGACTTCCAGGTCCGCCGGCATGTGCTGCGGGAAACGCCGGGAGAATTCCGGGTCCTCGCTGATCTCCACCCGGCCCATCAGATCCTGGACGTCCCGGGCGACGATGCGCTCGGGGGTGTACTGCCCGGGGGTAACCTCACCATCCAACAGGGCGACGGCGAGCATCCACGGCAGGGAATGGTCGGCTTCCTCCTTGGTGGTGATGTTGCGCTTATCGCCTTCCTCCCCACCCCCGATGATGTTCCAGGCGACATCGAAGGTCCGGAGACGGACCGAACCCACCTTGGCGGCGTCGAAGCCTTCCTGGCTGCGGATGTCCAGGGCGGCCTCCAGCGCGGACTGCGAATGGATTTCGGCATTGTGCTTCTTGATGATCGTGCGCAGCACGCTTTCCAGGTCCTCGACCGACCAGTCGATGCTGAAATCGCCGGCGATGGTTTCCTTGAAGCCCTTATTGCCTTCGAAGACCTGGGCCGGGCCGGTGATCCCGCGTGAAGCCAGCAGTGCCGACCAGGTCCCTTCCTTCGCGACGTGCGGGTAGGCCAGACCCTTCCAATGGCTGAGGTCCCCGGTCCGGGTCACCCGCAGGGCGTTGTTGGCGGTGCCGGCCATTGCGATGGCGTTGGCCGTCTGCTCCGCCGTAAGGCCCATCGCCTTGGCGGCGGATGCGGCGGCCGCGTAGGCCCCTTGGGTCGTGTGGTCGAAGCCCTTGTCCCGGACCGGGGCGACATCCGAGAGGCGGGTGTGGACCTGGTAGGCGACCGCCAGGGCGTCCAGGAAGGTCTTGCCGCTGGCCCCGGCCATTTCCGCCGCGGCGAGCGCCGCGCCCAGGTTGTCGGAAGGGTGGTTGGTCTCCTTGGGGGCCAGATACGAATCCATGAAGTCCAAATAGCGTGAAAGTGCCGAGTTGAAGAAGGCCACCCGTTCGGCAGTGGACTTCCCGCCTCCGATCATGGTGGCCTGCTCGGTGCCTCCCAGATCCTCCAACAGGCCCCGGATCGAGGAGATGGGTTCGGCGTCGAGGGCCCCGATCGCGACCCCGAGCGTATCCAGGACATGGATCTTCAGCTGCTCGCGCGCCGCGGCCGACATCCTGGCCGAGTCTGCTTGATGGACGAAGGCTGCTAGTTCCTGTACCTCAGTCATGTGCACTCCCCACTGTTGAAACGGAACCCTAATTATTTATTAGGTTTACCTTACTTAGTTTAGTCACGTCTTTATGCCCTATCAAGGGTGGGGGTGTGTGATGTTGAACGACCCACCGGGGACGCCGGCTGGCCGTCGGCGGGCCGGGGCTCTCGCGCACCCCAAATATTTGATTTATGGTGAAGGGGATTACTCCCGAACGAGGTGGGTGGATCCACGTCGGCCAGGGCGCGGGTGCCGAAGATCCGAGCATCCGACCTCCTGGTCCCCCGCTCCTGCGGACGAGTCGACCCCTGGCCTTCGGGAGTTCCGTTCTTCGAGGTGGAGGAGTTTCATCATGTGCGCATCGGGTCCGGTCAACGACGGCGTCTCGCCGATCGCCCTGTCCGACATCAAACAGGCCAGGGAACTGCTCAGCGGGGTGACAGCCTGCACGCCGATCGAAACCAGCTCCTCGGTCAGCGACCTCGCCGGGGTGCCGGTGTTCCTCAAATGCGAGAATCTGCAGCGGACCGGCTCCTTCAAACTGCGCGGGGCCTTCACCCGGCTCTCGGCGCTCGGCCAGGACGAACGCCGACGCGGGGTCATTGCCGCCAGCGCGGGCAACCATGCCCAGGGGGTGGCCCTGGCCGCCCGCGAGTTGGGGATTGATTGCCTGGTCTACATGCCCGTGGGGGCGGCCCTGCCCAAGGTGACGGCCACCCGCGCCTACGGTGCCGAGGTGCGCCTGGCCGGTGGCGACCTCGCCGAATCCATCGAGTTCGCCCAGGCGGAGGCCGCCACCAGTGGACGCGTCTTCATCCCCCCGTTCGACCACGTCGATATCGTGACCGGCCAGGCCACCCTGGGCCTCGAGGTGTTGGAGCAGGTCCCCGACGTCGGGACGATCATCGTCCCCACCGGGGGCGGGGGCCTGTTGGCCGGGGTCGCCACTGCCGTGCACCTCTCGGGATCCCGGGCCCGGGTCATCGGGGTGCAGGCCGAAGGGGCCGCCGCCTTCCCTGCGTCACTGCTTGAAGGAGCCCCGGTCCGCCTGGACAAGATGTCCACCATTGCCGACGGGATCGCGGTGCCTTCGCCCAGCGAACTCACCCTGGGCATCGTGCGCGATCATGTCGCCGAGATCCGTACGGTGACGGAGGAGCAGATCGGCGAGGCGATGCTGCTGCTGAGCGAGCGGGCCAAACTGGTCGTCGAGCCCTCGGGGGCGGCGGGCGTCGCCGCCGTGCTCGAAGGGGGCGGGGATCTGGAGGGGCCCGTCGTCGTCGTGCTCTCCGGCGGGAACGTCGACACGCTGGTGCTGAACCGGGTGCTGCAGCATGGCCTCGTGGCGGCGGGACGCTTCATGCAGATGATCGTCCGCGTCCCGGACCGGCCGGGGTCGCTGGTCGAACTGCTGACCGTGCTGGCGCGTACCGAATGCAATGTGGTGAACGTCGAACACGACCGCACCACCAGCGGGCTCGCGGCCACCGAGGTGCAGATCGGGGTGAAGGTCGAGACCAAGGGCCAGGACCATAAGGTGGAGATCGTTGCCGAACTCAAACGGCTCGGCTACGAGGTCTCCTACCCGGCCTTCGAAACCGCCTGAGGCCCCTAGACGGAGGCCCGGCGGCCGGCTTCCTGGACGAGGGCGATCGTCATCTCCAGCGCGTCCCCTCCCAACCGGTAGGAGGGGCCGGCGACACCGATCTGGGCTACCATGAGCCCGTCCGCCCCGAAGACCGGTGCCGCCACGGAGGTCAATCCCGCCTCGAACTCCTCCAGCGAGAGTGCATAGCCGCGCTGCGCCGTCGTTCTGATTTCCTCGGCCAGCACCGCACGGTCGGTGATCGTGGAGTCGGTAAAGCGTTTCAACGACCGGCGCAGCAGCCGCTCACGATCCGAGGCGGACTGGAAGCCCAGCGAGACCTTCCCCGGTGACGTGCAGTGCAGCGGGGTGCGGCGCCCCAGCCAGCTGCGCCCCACCACCGAGGACGCGGGAAGGATCTGGTCGATGGTCACCGATTCCCCCGCCTCCGTGACGTTCAACGTGACCGTTTCCAGGCATTCCGCGGCCAGCCAGATGCACGCCTGGTGCACCTGCGGGCTGAAGCTGGCGGTCGTCGGGACGGTTTGGGCCAGTCGGACCAGGCCGTGGCCCAGCTGGTACTCGGTGCTGTCGGAGCGCTGCTCGACCAGACCGTGCCCGGCCAGCGTGTTCAGGATCCTGAAGGCCGTGGACTTGTGCACCTCGAGTTCCTGGCCGACGGCGCTGACGGTGCTGGCCCCTTCGGTGGCAAGGAACTCCAGGATCAGGGCGGCCCGATCGACGGACTGGATGCTTCCCCTGGCGATGCGTTCACTCGGTGCCGTCATGGCGCTCACGCTACCAGCAGGGCTTGCCGCGATGGTGCCGGCGGCTTCTGCTGGTCCACGGCTCCTCCTGACGGTTCCGGGTCGGTGGCCCATCAGGCCTTCGGCGTCTCCTTGGTCGGGTCGATGAAGGGTTTGCGCACCACGGTCCCTTGCCGGGCGCCTTCGGGGGTGTGCACCACCATGGTGGTCCCCTCGGCGCTCAGGCCGATCGGGACCATGGCCAGTCCGATGTTCGCCTCCAGCCGCGGGGAGAAGCAGGCGCTGGTGACCCGGCCGAGTTCGTCGCCCCCGGCCTCGGACACCGGGAAGTGTTCGATCATGGAACCGTCGTTGTAGCTGCCCATGGGTGGACCGTCGATCCGCAGGCCGACCATCAGCCGCTTGGCGCCCGCCGCACGAATCCCGCGCAGGGCCTCCTTGCCCACGAAATCCGCCTGCTGGTCCAGGTTGATCATCCAGTTGTAGTCGTAGCCGACCTCCAACGGGTTGGTGTCCAGGGTGATGTCGCATCCATAGGCGAGCATGCCGGCCTCGATGCGGCGGATGTGGCAGGGGCCGATGACGCGTAGGTCGTGGGCCTGTCCGGCATCCCAGACCAGATCCCAGAGCTTGCCGCCGTCGCGGCTGGCGTTCTCCAGATAGATCTCATATCCGGTTTCCCCGGTGTAGCCGGTGCGGGAGACCACGACCGAGAGGTCTCCGAGCATCCTACGGGTCAGATAGTAGTATCCGAGGTCCAGGATGTCCTCGCCGAAGAGGTCGGCCATCAGGGCCTTGGCCTTGGGGCCCTGGATCTGGATCGGGGCCACGTCGACTTCCTTCACCGACACGTTCCATCCGCCGGCATGGGCCAGACCCATCGCCCAGAGGTGGACGTCGCTATCGGCCAGCGAGAGCCAGAACCTGTCCTCCTCGACCCGGAGCAGTATCGGATCGTTGATGATCCCGCCGTCGGCCGCGGTGATGAAGACGTATTTGCACTGCCCGACGGCGCATTGATGCAGATCGCGCGGGATCAGGTAGTTCGTGAAGGCGAACGCGTCGGGACCACTGATTTCCAGCTGTCGTTCGACCCCGACGTCCCAGAGCGTGACATCGGTCAGCAGCGACCAGTATTCGGAGACCGGATCCCCGTAGTGGCGGGGGTGGTACGTGTGGTTGTAGACGCTGTAGGCGGCCACCCCGTGTTCACGGGATTTCCAGAAGTACGGCGACTTGCGCAGCCGGGTATACAGGGTCACCGCGGGATGCGGATTGACGAGGGACCCCGTGGTGGATGAATGGAAGGCACCGGTATCAATGGTCTCGGACATGATCACTCCCTGATCTGGCCCCCCGGCGCCGACCTGCTGTCGATTGTTGCGCATGGTGCGCGACACTGCGCCATGTGCAACCAGTGTGAACCCGGATCGGGGCTGGGTCAAGGGTCCTTGGCCGCACCGGGCCGCGGCTCCGCCCGGCCGCGGGGAACAGTTTCCGGCGTGGGCCACAAAGGGCCCAGTCAGGGGGTTTTGAGCTCGTCGGCGCGTACCAGCAGGACCCCGGCCACAATGGCGGCGCCTCCCAGCAGTTGGACCGGTGCCGGCAGCTGCCCCAACAGCAGCCAGGCCCACAGCACGGCGAAGAGGACCTCGGTCAGCGAGATGAACGAGGCGACCTTCGAGCCCAGCGCCCGGGCGGCCATGATCCCCGAGACATAGGCCAGTACCGTGGACAGCAGGACCAGCCCGGCCAGTGCGACCCACCAGCTGGTTTCGAAACCGGCGAACCCGACCCGGCCGAAGGTCGCCGTGAACGGCAGCAGACCGCTCACCCCGAAGACCAGCATCAGCAGGGCCCCCACCAGCAGCCCCCCGGTGGCCAGCACCAGCGGCGGCAGCGACTCATTGGCCTTGGCCGTAACGAAGAAGTACACCGCCAGCCCGACCGCGGCGCCGAGCCCCCAGAGCACCCCGATGAAGTCGATCGTCTGCGCTCCGGCCAGATCCAGCACCAGCATCAGCCCACCCAGGGACAGCAGCGTCCCGATGATGGTCAGCGGTTTGGGCATGCGCCGGCTGTTGGCCCAGAGGACCAGGACGATGAGCACCGGCGCCATGAACTCCAGCAGCAGGGCCACCCCCACGCTCAGGCGGCCGACGGCCTGGAAGAAGGCGAATTGGCAGACGCCGACCCCGAAGACCCCGAAGAGCAGGATGGGCTTCCAGTTCGCGGGCACCGAACGCCACCGCCCGCGCAGGGTCAGCACGGCCGGGACCAGCAGGACCAGGAAGGCACCGAACATCCGGGCGGCCACGGCCGCCCCGCTGCTCCACCCCGCCTCGAGCAGCGAGCTGGCAAAGGAGCCGGAGATCCCGAAGACCGCCGAGGAGAACAGCGCGATCCACACCCCCGGGACCCCCGGGCGGGACACGGCGCCGGACCGGGTCCTGACCTGCTCGGTCATGCTGCTCCTCGGGGGTCGTTGCGGATGGGTTCGAAGCCCGGCCTCCGGGCTTCAGCGGCATCAGGAGTAAAACTCCGTATACTAGTGACATACTATACGCCGCCGGGTTCATGCGAGGTAAAAGGAGTCATATGAAGTTTGCCCCTGACACGGAAACGTCGTTGCAGACGGTCGTGAACCTCCTCAATACGGCGCTGCCCGAGATCGATGGGCTGCGCACCGGCGCCGACCTGGACGAGTTCGTGGCCCGGGAGGAATACACTGGTGCCAGGGCCCACGACGAGGCCGAGCTACGCAGCGTCAGGCATTTGCGCGGGACCCTGCGCGCCCTGTGGATCGCCGAGGAGGACGAGGCGGTGGTCATCGTGAACAACATCCTGCGCAATGCCCGCGCCTTGCCGCAGCTGGTCAAGCACGACCACTGGGACTACCATCTGCATGCCACCAGTCCGGCGGCGCCCCTGGCCGAACGGATGGCCGTCGAGGCGGCCATGGCCATCGTGGATGTGTTGCGCTCGGGGGAGAAGCAGCGTCTGCGCATCTGTGCCGGGACGGGCTGCGAGGCAGCGGTCCTGGACCTCTCGCGGAACCGGTCGAAGCGGTACTGCCAGACGGGGAACTGCGCCAATCGCGAGCATGTGCGCGCCTACCGGCAGCGCCGGGCGGCCCTGCGGCCCTAGACTGGTGGCAAGCGGCCTCGTCGCAGGCACCGGCGTCGGAAAGGAAGAGATTGTGAACACCTCTGAACAACCCCAGGAACACCATGCCTCGGAGAACTACGAGGTGGATCTCGAGCATGCCTCGGACGGCACGTTCAAGGCGGCCGGACGGTGGTTCGTCGGGCTGGCGGATGCGGTCCTGGGCGGCGACGGCTCCGATGTCATGGGGGCCACCGCCGTAGTGCGCCGCCTCGACAACGATGCCGAGATCCTGCGGGTGACCGGGAACAACATCGACGAGGCCGAAGGTCTGGCGGCGTTGCTGCGCAAGGACCTGGCGGAGATGACGCGCGAACAGTTCCTGGAGGAATGGAACGGCAAGGACGGCGTGGAGACCACCGACTGAGCCCGGGAGGCTACTCCTGGCCGGGCTGCTTCTGCGTCGGTCGATCCGAGGCCCGGTTCACTCCCGAGCCTTCGCTGAGTTCACTCGGGTTCTCCTTGCTGGCCATGGCCAGCACGGAGATGACCACCAGGCTGGCGACGAATGCCACACCGAAGGCGATCAGTCCGATGTCCACGCGCAGGGGGTTGTCCCCACCGCCGGTGGCCGAGATGGACGCGACCGCTGCGGCGATGATGCCTGCAACCAGCGCGAAGATCAACGGCGATTTGATGCTCTGCTGCCATGTGGTCTTCGGCCGAGACGGGTTGGAACCCACGGGGATGCCTCCTGAAAGAATTTGGAACGACTCCAGTCTACCGCTCCGTGGCTCCCTCGCGTGCATCGTGCCGGTAGCCGAATGCAGCGATGAGCAGGAAGACCGCGACGATGATGGAACCGCCCCCGGCGATCCCGAGGACCCCATGCTGGTCCAGGCCCGGCCAGGCCAGCAGCAGCACGCCGGTGACCAGCGAAACGGCACCGGTGAGCAGGAATTCCCGCACGGGGACCAGGTCCCCCCGATGGCGGAAGTAGGTGGTCAGTTCCAGCAGGCCGGCCACCGCCAGGCCGAGTCCCCCGGCGATCACGGCGGCGGTGGTGCTGGCGAACACGAGCAGGAAGACCGCGCTGAACGCCCCGGCGATCGCGGCGCCTCCGAGCAGCCCGCGGACCGCGAAGGGCACGATGCGGGCCACCGCGAAGTCCCATACGGATTTCGCGCTGAGCACCAGGAAGGCGGCAAAGAGGTAGGCCACCACCGCTTCGCTGGGATCCTGCCAGAAGACCGACAGAGCTCCGAAGGCCGTGGCCACCACGGCGCGGAACATGACTGGTTTCCAGACGGCGGAGGCTTCTTCAGGGGGGGTGGGGATGGCAGGCACCCTACGATCCTAATGGGAATCGGCGCTGGCCTGCTCCACCTCCCCGGGGGCTTCCCGGCTTCTGGTCGGGACGGCGCGGGATCAGGCCGGTGCGCCCAGGGCCATCCAGCGGTCATTGCGGATCCGCCACAGCAGGGTCGCGCCCCGCAGGGCCATGTACCCGAGGCCGAAGGCACACCACAACCACAGGATCGGCAGATCCGGCAGCAGGGGCAGCCAGGCGGCACCGGCCAGCAGGGGAAGGTAGAGCACCAGGGCGATGACCCCGGCCAGGGCCAGATAGCGGGCGTCGCCGGCACCGATGAGGACCCCGTCGAGCACGAAGACCAGTCCCGCCAACGGCTGCGAGGCCGCCAAAACCCACAACCCGATGGCCGCCGCCCGCTGCACGTCGGGATCGGAGGTGAAGACGGCACCCAACACCGGGGCCACCAACGCCAGGACCACCCCGGTGCCCACCCCGAAGATCAGGCCCCACCGGGTCATCAGCCGGGTCAGTGCCGAGGCGGTGGCCCGGTCCCCCGCCCCGAGTTCCTTGCCGATGAGCGCCTGGGCGGCGATGGCCAGGGCGTCCAACGCGAAGGCCATCAACGTGAAGATGGTGAACACCAGTTGATGGGCCGCCAACGTCAACGCCCCGTCGGAGGTGGCGACCCAGACCGTGGCCAGGATGCCGGCCCGCAGGCTCAGCGTGCGCAGCATCAGCCAGCTGCCGACCTTGCCGGTACCCACGACCCCGCCGGGATGCGGGCGCAACGGAACCCCTTCGGCCCGCAGCCGCGGGACCAGCATCGCCAGATACACCACTGCCATCCCCCATTGGGCGATGGAGGTGCCGATGGCCGAACCGGCCACCGATAGCCCGGCCCCGTAGACCAGGGAGAAGTTCAGCACGATGTTCACCCCGAACCCGGCCCCGGCGACGATCAGCGGGGTCCTGGTGTCCTGCAGCCCGCGCAGGACCCCGGTGGCGGCCAGCACCAGCAGCATGGCCGGCAACCCGGGCATGGACCAGCGCAGGTAGTCCAGCGCGAAGCCCAACACCTGGCCCTCGGCGCCCAGGGCGCCCAGCAGTGCGGGCCCGGCGAACCAGCCCGCCACGGCCAGCACGAGCCCCAGGACCACGGCCAGCCAGATCCCGTCCCGGCCCGCGGCCAGGGCGAGGTCCAGACGCCTGGCCCCGAGCCAGCGGGCGACGGCGGGGGTGGTGGAGTAGGCCAGAAAGACCATGAGTCCGACGGCGGTCTGCAACACCGTGGTTCCCAGTCCGGCGCCCGCGAGTTCATTGATCCCCAGATGCCCGACGATGGCGGTGTCGGCCATCAGGAACAGGGGCTCGGCGATCAGGGCGCCCAGGGCAGGAACGGCCAGGGCCAGGATCGTGCGACCGAGCCGGGCCGGGATGCGGGCCGGGCCCTCGGCGGTGGTGCCGGTATCCGGCGTCGTGTCTCGGTCTTCAGTCATGGACCGTCGCTCCCGTCATGGGTCGGCGGGCCCCGGAGGCCCGAAGGAAGATGGCTGCCACCCCGACGGCGACCCCCTGCAGCAGGAGCACGAACAGGACCGCGCCGGCCCAGCCATGGGGGGCGAAAGCCAGTCCCACGGCCCAGCCGAACAGGGAGGAGCCGGTGTAGTAGGCGAGGTTGTAGAGGCTGGCGGATTGGGCCCGGCCCGTGCGTCCGATCAGCGGGACCCAGCCACTGGCGATGGCATGGGCCGAGAAGAAGCCTGCCGTGAAGATCACCAGGCCCACCAGCACGACGGCGATATGCGGCACCAGGGTCACCAGCAGGCCGACCGCCATCACGGCGATGGACCCCAGCAGGGAGGGCAGCCGGCCGAATTTCCCGACCAGGCGCCCGGCCTGCCGGGAGGACCAGGTCCCCGAGAGGTAGGCGAGGAACACCAGTGAGGTCAGCGAGGCGGGGATCAGGAAGGGCGCGGCCTCGAGCCGGAAGCCCAGGAAGTTGTAGACGGCCACGAAGCCGCCCATCAGCAGCAGCCCCTGCGCGTAGAGGGCGAGCAGCCGGACGTTGGCCAGGTTCGTCCATAGTTTCCGCCCCAGTCCGGGGGTGCCCGGGGAGCGGCGCGGGACGGGGGCGAATCCCTGGGGTTTCGGGGCCAACGCGATGAAGACCGCCGCGGCCACGGCAGCCAGCAGGGACACGGCCAGGGTCCCGACCCGCCAGGAGACCAGTTCACTCAGCGGCCCGGCGACCAGCCGTCCCGAGAGCCCGCCCAGCGTGGTGCCCGAGATGTAGGTGCCGGCGGCGATGGCCGAATGCAGCGGATGGATTTCCTCGCTGAGGTAGGCCAGGGCGACGGCGGGGATCCCTCCCAGCGCCACGCCTTCCAGGAAGCGCAGTCCCAGCAGGGCCTGGAAGCCCGGGGAGGCCGGGACCAGCAGGCCCAGGATGACCGCGGCCACCACGGCGCCTTGCATCGCCTTGAGCCGTCCGACCCGGTCCGCGACGGCGGACCAGCCGATGACCGAGACCGCCAGGCCCAGGGTGGCGGCCGAGACCCCCAGTGCCGCCCGGGCTTCGGAGATCCCTTCGGAGCGGGCCAGGGCCGGGAGCACCCCCTGGACCGAATACAGCTGGGAGAACGTGGCGACCCCCGCGGCGAAGAGCGCCAGGATCATGCGTCGATAGCCGGCCGAGCCGCGCTGGTGCCCCGGGAACTGGCCGGTTTCGCTCATGCCCCGGGCACCAGGGGAAGCAGGTAGTAGGCCACCGTCAGGGCGATCAGGTTGTTCAGCAGGTGGATGAGGTAGGAGTAGGCCAGCGAACGGCCGGTCAGCACGTAGGCGACGCTGATCACCGCCCCCAGGCTCAGATAGGGCACCGCTGCCATCGGCTCGAAGGAGCCCGTGCCCAGGAAATGCATGCCGGCGAACAGGATGATCGAGATGGCCACGCATACCCAGACGTTGAGTTTGCGGCTCAGCTTGCCGATCAGCAGGTGCCGGAAGATGTATTCCTCCACGAACGGCCCCATGACCACCGCCATCACCAGCATGGTCGGGAAGGGGACCGTGGTGGTCATCCCCTCGATGGCCAGCTGGTTCTCGCTCTTCACTCCCCCGCCCAGGGACATGATGATGATGGTGGTGACCACCAGGTTCGCCACCCAGGCCCCGGGGATCATGAACACCTTGGCCCAGGGGTTGGATCCGAAGGTGCCGAAGGAGTGTTTCAGCGTGGGGAAGGCCATGATCATGGCCCCGCTGAACAGCACGGCGTAGACGATGAAGTTCATGGCCGCGGAGGCCGTCTCCGCGGTGCTGAAGGTGTCCGTGAAGCCCGGGATGAGCCTCAGCAGCGAGGCGGCCCCGGCGACGAAGAGCACCACGTAGGCCAGGACCATGACCGCATCCCCCACCCGGAAGGCCCCCGGGAGGAACCGTGCGTTCCTGCCGGGCCGCGGCACACGGGGGGAGGGTCCCGGCGCGGCCGGCTGCGTGGTGGGATGCATGGTTCCACCCTAGCGACTGTTGCCGACAGCGACCGTCTCGACCGGCTCAGGTTTCGGGGGCGATGAGGACCTTGTATCCGCTCTCTTCCAACTGCTGCCGCTGCTGCGCGGTGATCCCCGGGTCGGTGATGACGTGGCGCAGATCATCCCCGTCCACCGAGGCGAAGGAGCGCACCCCGATCTTGGAGGAGTCGACCACCAGATAGCTGCGCAGGGCCCGGACGCCCATGAGTTCGTTCACGGCGGCCTCCCCTTCGTCGGCCACGGTGGCCCCGGCCTGCGCATGCAGGCCGCCGACCCCGATGAAGGCCAGATCCAGGGTGACCCGGCCCAGCGTCTGTTCGGCGAAGGGTCCCACGAGTTCGTAGGAGCGCGGGTTGAGCACCCCGCCGGTGACCATGACCTTCACATGGTTGCGCACCGCCAGCGTCGAGGCGATGTTCACCGCATTCGTCACCACGGTCAGGGTCGGCCGGGCCGGCTCCTGCTGCAGGTCGGCCCTCAGCCCCAGGGCGGTGGCGATCGCCGAACTGGTCGTGCCCCCGGAGAGCCCGATGCTCATATCTGCTTCGACCAGCGAGGCCGCGTAGGCCCCGATCCAGCGTTTGCGGGTGGCCGCCGGGTCCCTGTTGTATTTTCCGGGCAGATCGTAGGCCAGGGCATTGGTCGTGGCCCCGCCATGGGTGCGGGTCAGCAACCGCTGGGAATCCAGCGAATCCAGGTCCCGGCGGGCCGTGGCCGGGGAGACCCCGAGCTTGTCCACGATCTCGTCGACCTCCACCTGTCCGTCCTGGGACAGCAGGGCGAGGATGGAGCTGAGCCGCTCGTTGCGTGTCATCCCGGCGCTACTTCGTCGCCCCGGCGGCCAGGCCGCCGATGAGACGCTTCTCGATGAGCATGAACAAGATGATCACCGGCAGGATCGCGACGATCGAGACCCCGAACACGTACTGCCATGCGGTGGAGTACTGTCCCACGAAGCGGGTCAACGCGACCGACAGCGGCTGGTTCTCCGCCGTGGACAGGATGACCAGCGAGGCGGCGAATTCGTTCCAGCAGGCGACGAAGGTGAAGATCAGCGCGGTGACGATCCCCGGCCACACCAGCGGCAGGTTGACCGTGAACAGCACCCGGAGCTTTCCGGCGCCGTCGAGCTGGGCCGCTTCGTCGACCTCCTTGGGGACCCCCGCGAAGAAGGTGTGCATGATCCACACGGCGAAGGCCAGGTTGAAGGCGGCGTTGATCAGGATCATCGCCAACCAGGTGTCGTAGAGGTTGAAGACCAGCATTTCCTTGAACAGCCCGACCGTGAGGATCGCCGGCTGCAGCATCTGGGTCACGATGACCAGGAACATGAAGGCCATTTTTCCGCGGTACTTGAACCGGGCGCTGTAGTAGGCGGCAGGCATGGCCACCAGCAACACCAGCAGGGTCGCCGCGACGGCGATCACCACGGTGGAGATCAGGTTGTAGGCCACCGGGGTCTCGGGGGTGTCCCACATGGTCAGGTAGTTCGACCACTGGGCTCCATCGCGCGGCAGGTAGTCCGGGGGCACGGAGAGGATCTCCGAGCGGGTCTTCAGGGACCCGATGAACATGACGGCATAGGGGATCAGGAAGATGGCGGCCACGATCAGCCCGACCGTCATCCGGCCCACGACGACCCGTCGGCTCGCGTGGTCTTCGGTGGTGAGAAGTGCCACGGTCTAGACCTCCTTCATGGGTTTCACGGCCCAGACGTAGATGGCCACGATGACGACGACGATGCCGAAGTTGACCACCGACAAGGCACTGGCGATGTCGATCTGGCGATCGAACTGCAGGACCTTGAAGATGTAGGTCATCAGGGTGTCGGCGTCGTAGCCGGGGATCGACCCGGTCATGACCTTCAGGATCGGCAGGTTGTTGAAGACGTTGATGATGTTGATCAGTACCGAGACCGCCAGCGCGCCGCGCAACTGCGGCAGCACGACCAGGAAGTACGTCCGCCAGCGTCCGGCGCCGTCGACCTTGGCCGCCTCCAGCGTGTCACCGGGAATGGCCTGGATGCCGGCCAGGATCGTGTAGGTGGTGAAGGGGATGGACACGAAGACGGCCACCGCCATGGCCACCATCAACGCCGATGAGGCGTGCTGGGTGAAGCCGTAGGAACTGTCCAGCAGCCCGGTATCGGTGAGGAACTTGTTGAAGATCCCGTAGTTGGGGTCCATCGAGTAGTAGAACAGCGTGGTGGTCATCACGACGCTGGCCGCCCAGGGGACGATCACTGCCATGCGCACCAGGGTGCGGCCGGGGAACGGCTTGGACAGGAACTGGGCCAGGCCCAGGGAGATCAGCACGGTGAAGAACACCACGACCACGACCCACAGGACCGAGTTCAGCATGATCCTGGGGATGTTCGGGTCGCTGAAGACCTGGCTGAAGTTCGCCAGCCCCACCGAGCCCAGATCGGTGCCGATCTGGCTGATCTTGCGCGTGGAGTTGTAGATCATGTACCCGGCGGGGAACACCACGATCACCAGGATCAGGACCAGCGCCGGGGAGATCCAGGGCAGGGCGGATCTGAAGGAGGAGCCCTCGGCCGACGTGCGCCGTTTGGAGCGCCGGGGTTTCGGGGGCCCGGGGGGATCGGCCACCCCGGTCCTGGCCGGTGCGGTGGTGCTCATACTGGTCTCCTGACCTGGTCTTCGTCTGTTCCGGGCCCCACGAGGCTCCGCGGCCCGCCGGCTATGCCAGCGGGCCGCGGAGTCGGTGGGCCCTTCCGCCGTGGTCGGCGGGTCCGGCCGCGGGCTACTTGGCCGCGTCGGCCTTCTTCTGGATCTCGGCGAGCACGTCGGATGCGGACTTGCCGGTGGCGATCTGGCCCATGAGCGACTTGAAGGCGCCATCGGTGGCGTTCCAGGCCGGGTTCGTCGTCGGGTAGAAGACGGCGTTGGGCAGCAGTTCCAGGAACGGCTTCAGCGTCTCGTCGGAGGACATCTCCTCGGAGACCGAGGTGGTGGTGGGCAGGAAGCCCTCGGTCTGCACCCAGTTGCTGTACACGTCGTCGCTAAAGAAGTAGTCCATGAACTTCTTCACGGATTCGGACTTGCTGCCGTCGTTCTTGAAGGAGAGCATGCGGTCCGCGACGCCCAGCGTTGCCGGGTCACCGGTGTTGGTGGCGACGGGGGCGATCCCGTACTTCAGGTCCGGGTTCTCCTCCTCGATCTGCCCGACGGTCTGCGGCAGCACGTAGGCGAAGCCTAGCTTGCCCTGGATGAAGGTGTTCAGCATCGGGGTGCGCTGCGTGGAGCCGGGGTTCTTCTGCGTGGCGCCTTCCTTGACCATCTTCTGCATGAACTCGGCGGCCTCGACGTTCTTCGGGGTGTCGACCTCGATGGACTTCTCGTCACCGAAGTCCCCACCGTTGCCGGCGAACCAGATCAGCGATTCACCCTGGGCCTCCTCGGACCCCAGCGGCATGCCGTAGCCGTCGGCCTTGGTGTCCTTGCTGATGGCCTTGGAGGCGGTCAACAACTCGTCCCAGGTCGTGGGGACCTCGTCGACGCCGGCTTCCTTCATGAGGTCTTCGTTATAGGCCAGTGCGCGGGCCGAGGCGATCAGCGGCAGACCGTACTGGGTGCCGTCGAACTTCTCGTTGTCGGCGAAGGAGGTCTGGAAGTTCTCCAGCGTATCGGCGGAGGCGATGTCCTCGGCCGGGGCCAACAGGTCCTCTTCGGCGAAGCCGGCGAAGGCGCCGCCGCCGTAGATGTCCGGGGCCTTGTCGCCCTGCAACTTGGTCTTCAGGACGCTTTCGATGTTCTCCCAGGACTGGATCTCCAGATCCACCTTGACCTCGGGGTTCTCCTTCTCGAAGCCGTCGATGACGTCTTGCCACAGCGCCTTGGTGCCATCGGAGTAGCTGGGCACCAGCATGCTCAGCGTGGTGGTGTCCCCGGAGGCGTCCCCGCCCTCGTCGCCGCCGCCGAAGCCGCAGCCGGTCAGGACCAGCGAACCGGCAGCCACGCCGGCCAGCAGGGTTGCGCGTAGTGAACGTTTCTGCATGATTCCCCATCTCGAAGGTGTGCGTCGGCGAGTGATCCGAAGCCAATTCATAATTGAAAATGCTCTAATCGACCTTAAGTCGATCAATAAAGAACATGATTATGACAGTAATGTGACTGGGGTCTCGTCGTCAAGTCCCCTTGTCAACTGCTTTGGCACGACGTTCCGACCCCCTCGAAGCGGCGGGAACGGGCTAGGCCGGTGCGCTTCCGTCGTCCTGCAGGGCAAACAGCCCGAGCATGCGGCCGGCTTCCTTCGCCATGCGGGCCCGACCGGCTCCGACGTATTTGCGGGAGTCGACCACGGTCTCGTCGGCTGCCAGGTACTCGCGGATCCCGGCGGTGAAGAATCCGTTGAGATGGGTGGAGACGTTGATCTTGCGCATGCCTGCACGGATGGCGGCCACGATGTTCTCGTCGGAGACCCCCGAGGAGCCGTGCAGCACCAGGGGAACGTCCACGGCATCCGCCAGCCGGGAGATCAGCTCCACATCCAGTTCGGCGGATCTGCTGGTCATGGCATGGGAGGATCCGACGGCGACCGCCAGGGCGTCGACCCCGGTGGCCGCGACGAAGGCGGCGGCCTCGGCCGGATCGGTGCGCACGCCCGGCGCGTGGGCCCCGCCCTTGCCCCCGACCTTGCCCAGCTCGGCCTCGATGTAGACCCCCCGGTCATGCGCGTAACGGGCCACCCGGGCCGTGGCGGCAACATTGTCGTCATAATCCAGATGGGCGCCGTCGTACATGACCGAGCCGAAGCCCAGCTCCACGGCCTGGAGGGCCAGCTCCTCGCTTTCGGCATGATCCAGGTGCACGGAGACCGGCACGGACGCGCCGCGGGCGATCGCCAGGCAGGCCAGGCCGATCGGCTCCAGGGCACCGTGGTAGGCCACGCAGTTCTCGGAGATCTGCAGGATCACCGGCAGACCCGCTTCCTCGGCCCCGGCGACGAGGGCCTCGGCCGTTTCCAGGTGGATCACGTTGAAGGCGCCCTGCCCCCGCCCGGCGTCGGCGGCGGCGGTCATCAGTTCACGGGTGGTGCTCAAGGCCATGGAGGGTCCGGCTTTCGGTTGAAGGGGTGGTTCTGGGTGGCTGCGGTTTCTAGTGCCGGGTGACCACGAGCCGGCGGGCCAGCTCCGGATGGCTGGGGTGCAGTTCCCCGGCGGCCGGCATGAGTACCGCCGAGGCGGACCAGGCGGCCGCGCGGCGGACCAGGGCCTCGGCATCGAGCCCCTCGGCCACCCCGGAAGCCAGGGCGGCCACGCAGGCGTCGCCGGCCCCCGTGGGGTTGCCGTGAAGGGGTTCGGGTAGCCGGGCCGATATCGACCGTCCGGGGGTTGCGGCCTCGAAGAGGCTCAGCCCGTCTTCACCGGCGCTGACGACCACGCGCCGTGCCCCCAGTTCCAGCAGGAGCCCGGCGCCCCGGGCGATCTCCGATTCCCCGGTGGCCTCGAGGAGTTCGTGATGGTTGGGTTTGAGCACATCGGCCCCGGCCCTGGCCGCGGCCAGCAGTCCGGCCCCCGAGGTGTCGATGAGGCAGGGGACCCCTCCGGCGCGGGCGGCCCGGACCAGCCAGGGGTAGAAACCGGAGCCGTATCCGGCCTCCTGATCGGCTTCGGCCTCCCCGGGCCCGGCGGCCCCACCGGGGAGCGAGCCCGATCCCACGACGACGTCGGCCCCGGGGATCGAGTCCAGGACGGCACGCTGGACGGCGTCCCATTCGGCGGCCTCGAGGCCTCCGCCGTGTTCGTTGAAGATCGTGGTCATCCCGGTCCCGCGGTCGACCAAGGCGAAGCTGCGTCGGGTGCCGGGGGCCACGGGGACCAGCGTGTTCCCGATGCCGGAGGCGTCCAGTTCGGTGGCGAAGGTCTCCCCGGCCCCGCCACCTCGGGTGGCGATGGCGTGGACGGAACTGCCCTGGCGGTGCAGGATGCGGGCGACATTCAGCCCCTTGCCTCCGGCGCGGACGCCCGGGGCGGGGACCCGGTTGGTCCCACCCACGGCGAGATGATCGACATCGTAGGTTTCGTCCAGGGCCGGATTGGGGGTGATGGTCAGGATCACGGGGTCTCCTTGGTTGCGGCCGACCGGGCGGCCTCGGCCCGCAGATACGCCCCACGCAATCCGGCGTCCTGGCCCAGTTCGGCGGTGATGATCCGTGGTGTGCGGTGGAAGGACAGCCGGGCGTCCACGGCGGCGCGCAACGGAACCAGCAGGTCGTCCCCGGCCTGGGCGAGCCCGCCGCCGACGATGACGGCCTCGGGGCCCACGGAGGCACAGAGCTGGGCGATGGAGAAGGACAGGGCCTCGACGGCCGCGTCCCAGCAGTGCGCCGCGTCGGTGTCCCCGGTACGCCGGCGTTCGAGGACTTCGCGGGCACCATCGACTTCCGTTCCGGTGGCCCGCGTGTAGTTCCGGGCAATGGCGGCGGCGGATCCCACGGTTTCGAGGCAGCCGTGGGCGCCGCAGGGGCAGTCCAGGCCCCCCGGGACGGCGGCGTGGCCGATCTCCCCGGCAAAACCTCCGGCTTCGAGCCGGCGGCCGTCGACGAAGAGCGCCCCGGCGATGCCGGTGCCGATGACCAGGACGGCCGTGTTGGCCGCCTGCCGACCCAACACCCGGCCGGCGCCCAGGGCTAGTTCGGCCTCCCCGGCGGTTCCGACGTCGTGGCCGAATCCGGTGGGGATCCCGAAGCGTTCGGTGCACAGCCGACGGAAGGGCACGTTGCGCCATCCCAGGTTCGAGGAGAAGACCCCGGTGCCGGCCTGCTCATCGACGGTTCCGCACACCACGACCCCGGCGGCCACCGGGGTCAGCGACGGGGATCCGGCCAGCAACCGGCCGCGCAGCACGTCGAGCTCGGCCAGGACCGCGGCGGCCTCCGGGTCCCCGGCCTGCGGGGTCGGGGACCTCAGGACCGTATGCAGGGTGCCGTCGGGGGTCGCCAGGGCGGCCTTGATGTCGGTGCCGCCGATGTCGAAGAGCAGGTAAGCCGGTTCCATGGGTGTGGTGCGCCAGACCGGGGCGGACCCTAGGCCTGCTCCTCGAGGATCACCGAACGCGAGAGGTTGCGCGGGGCGTCCGGGTCCAGGCCGCGGTGGCGGGCCCGGTCCAGGGTGACGCGGTGCAGGCGGGCCAGCTCGGCCAACGGGTGGCGCGAGGATTCGACATAGAGGGCCCCGGTGCGTTCCACGTCCGCGGCCAGTCCCTCGGGAGCCGGCCCGAAGGACCAGGTGACCCGGCCGGGGGCGGCGATGGCGATGGGTCCGTGGCGGTAGTCCATGGCCGGGTAGGCCTCGGTCCAGCCCTGGACTGCTTCACGCATCTTCAGGGCGGCCTCATGGGCGAGCCCGACGCTCCATCCCTGTCCGAGGAAGGTGAACTGCTCGGCCTCGAGCAGATCGGTGCCGGTTTCCTGGTCGACGGCGGTGCGGGCCTGTTCGATGGCCTCGCCCAGGTCCATGCCGACACTGCTCAACAGATAGGCCAGCGCGGTGGTGGCGAAGCGCGTCTGCACCACCGACTGCTCGTCGGCGTAGGGCAGTTCCACGACCCGGTCGACCATTTCCACGATCGGCGAGGAGGTGTCCCCGACCAGGGCGATCGTGGTGATGCCCGGTTCGAGTTCCTTGAGCAGCGTCAGGACCTCGGAGGTGGTGCCCGAACGGGTGATGGCCACGACCGCGTCGTAGCCGCGGCCGGCGATGCGGGCCTCGGAGGCGGCGAAGGCGTCGGTCACGCCGTGGCCGGCGGTCTCCCGGGCCGCGGCGTAGGACTCCGCCATGAACCAGGAGGTGCCGCAGCCGACGACGGCGACGCGGGCCCCGGAGGCGGGCAGCAGGTTCTCGGAACCGGCCTGGGTGACGGCGCGCTGCCAGACGTCGGGCTGGCTGCGCAGCTCCTCGTCCATGTGCTGGCCAAGTGATGCGTTCGTGGTCATCGATACTCTCCTGGGGTGGTTCCGCCTGGCGGGATTCGGCATTGATCTCCCCCTATGATCGCTTATGAGCGTTCGCTATGTCTAGTAATCATAGTTGCTCACATTCTGGACGGCCGGTCAGCACGTTTACAGCACCCGCAAACCCGCCTCGGCGGCGAGGAGCGGGGCCAGGTCCTGCAGCTGCAGTTCGCCGACGGTCGCACCCCGCAAACCGCCGACCCCGGACAGTCCCGCCAGCGCGGCCCCGCGCAGGTCCACATCCTTGAGCTTCGCCCCATGCAGGGACAACATGCCGATCCGGCAATCCTGGAACGCCACCCTCTCGGCCTGGACCGCCCCGAGATCGAGCTCGTCGATGATCATCGAGCGGACGAGCACGTCCTTGAGCTTCGCCCCGCGCAGGTTCACCAGATCGAGTTTGCCGCCGTCGAAGAGCACCGAACGCAGGCCGGCCCCATGCAGTTCGGCGGAACCGATGCGGGTGCGGGCCAGGCTGGTGTTCCACCAGCCGCTGTCCGGGGCCCGCAACGAGGCGGCCCCCAGATCGGTGAACTCGCAGTTCCCGAAACTCGCCCGGTTCAGTTCCGCCCCCATGAGCGAGACCCGCCGGAAGGTGCACTCGGTGAAGACGGTGTCTTCGAGGTCCTGCCCGTCGGCGTCGTCGGAGTCGAACAGCAGGCCGTCGCTGCGTCCGTCCAGGTCCAAGCCCGTCAGGTCCCCCGGCGGACGGTTCCCCGGGGCGTTGAAGGAGGGAATCCTGGGCGGTCGGGGTTCAGCGGGCATCCGGTTCATGGGCCGAGACTACCGGGGCCCGCTCAGAGGTCCGAAACCGGCACGGCTCCGGCCCCGTCCCCGGCGTCGGGGTCGATATCTGGGTCCTCGGCAGGTCCGGCGAACTGGGACATGTACAGCCGGTAGTAGGCCCCGCGGGCCGCCAACAGCACCTCGTGGCTGCCTTGTTCGACGATCCTGCCCGCTTCCATCACCAGGATGGTGTCGGCGTCGCGGATGGTCGACAGCCGGTGGGCGATCACGAAGCTGGTCCGGTCGGTGCGCAGCGCGGCCATGGCATGTTGGACCAGCACTTCGGTGCGGGTATCCACCGAGGACGTCGCCTCGTCCAGGATGAGCAGCGACGGGTTGGCCAGGAAGGCCCGGGCGATGGTGATCAGCTGCTTCTCACCGGCGGAGACGTTGGTGCCCTCGTCGTCGATGATGGTGTCGTAGCCCTCGGGCAGCGCCTTCACGAAGCGGTCGACGTAGGTGGCGGTGGCGGCCTCGTGGACTTCCTCGTCGGTGGCATCGAGCCGACCGTACCTGATGTTCTCGATGATCGTCCCGTTGAACAACCAGGCGTCCTGGAGCACCATGCCGACCTTGGAGCGCAGTTCGGCCCGGGACAGTGCCGTGATGTCGATCCCGTCCAGGGTGATGGCCCCGCCGTCGAGCTCGTAGAAACGCATCACCAGGTTCACCAGCGTGGTCTTCCCGGCCCCCGTGGGGCCGACGATCGCCACCGTATGGCCCGGATGCGCCTCGAAGGACAGGTCCTCGATCAGCGGCCTGGCCGGATCGTAGGAGAAGGTGACGTCGGTGAACTGGACGTGGCCTTCGGTGCGGGCCGCCAGCCGGGCGGTGGGGGTTTCCGCCTCCTGCTCCTGGGCGTCCAGCAGCTCGAAGGTCCGTTCGGCGGAGGCGACCCCCGACTGGACCTGGTTGGCCATTCCGGCGATCTGTCCCAGCGGCTGGGTGAATTCGCGGGAGTACTGGATGAATGCGGTGGCATCGCCCAGGCTCATCTGCCCCGAGGCCACCCGCAGGCCGCCGACGACGGCGATGCCCACGTAGGCCAGGTAGGAGATGAACTGCATGACCGGGAAGATGGTGCCCGAGACGAATTGGGCGCCGAAGGAGGCCTTGAACAATTCCTCGTTGCGCTCGTCGAAGCGGGCCACCGATTCCTCCTCGCGGCCGAAGACCTTCATGAGGTCGTGGCCGGAGAAGGACTCCTCGATCTGCCCGTTCAGCGTCCCGGTGGACTTCCACTGCTCGGCGAACAGGCCCTGGGCCCTGGTCCCGATCAGCGCCGCGGCCACCGCCGAAAGCGGCAGGGCGACCAAGGCGATCAGTGCCAGCTGCCAGGAGACGATGAACATCATGATCACGATGCCCACCACGGTCAGGATCGATTCGAGCAGCTGCGAGAAGGCCTGCTGCAGGGCGGTCTGGATGTTGTCCACGTCGTTGGTGACCCGCGAGAGCAGGTCCCCGCGCTGACGGGTGTCGAAGTAGTTCAGCGGCAGTTTGTTGAGCTTGTCCTCCACGTCCTTGCGCAGCCGGTAGACCACGCGCATGACCAGTTTATTCAGCAGGTAGCCCTGGGCCCACATGAAGACGTTCGCCACGAAGTACATCATCAACACGAAGGAGATGATGACGCCGAGCTGGTGGAAGTCGATGCCTGTCCCGGGAACCAGGTCCATCCGCTCGAGCATGTCGGCCAGATTGGTCTTGCCTTGGGCCCGCAGCCCGGAAACGGCCTCCGCCTTCGAGGTGCCCGGAGCCATTTGTGAACCGATGACGCCCGAGAAGATGACGTCCATGGCCCTGCCCAGGATCTTGGGGGCGATGACGGTCAGCACCACGCCGACGGCGACAAATAAGAGTACGACGGCGATGCCGGCCTTTTCGGGGGCCATGAGCCCCATGAGGCGTTTGGTCGCGGGCCAGAACGCCTTGGCCTTGCGCACCGGCCGCTGGTCCCCGAATCCGTCATCGGCGGATACGGCGAAATCCTCGAGATCCTCGACCTGTGCGGCCGGTTTCTTCTCGGCCATCTAGGACACCTCCTCCGCACTGATCTGGGATTCGACGATCTCCAGGTAGGTCGCCGAGCTTTCCAACAGTTCCTCATGGGTGCCGCGCCCGACGATTTCGCCGTCGTCCAGCACCAGGATCTGGTCGGCGTCGATGATCGTGGACACGCGTTGGGCGACGACGATCACCGTGGCCTCACCGGTGGTCTCCTTCAACGCCGCCCGCAGCCGGGAGTCGGTGGTGACGTCCAGTGCCGAGAACGAATCGTCGAAGAGGTAGACCTTGGGCCTGGCGGCCAGGGCGCGGGCGATGCACAGGCGCTGGCGTTGTCCGCCGGAGACGTTCGTCCCGCCCTGGGCGATTCCCGACTCCAGTCCACCCTCCTTCCCGGAGACGAAATCCCGGGCCTGGGCGATCCGCAGGGCCTCCCAGAGTTCGGGATCCGTCGCCTCCCGGTTGCCGTAGCGCAGGTTGGAGGCGACGGTTCCGGAAAAGAGGTAGGGCCGTTGCGGGACGGCGGCCACCCGTTCGGAGAGTTGTTCGCGGGTCAACGCCGACACGGGGGTCCCGTCGATGAGCACCTGCCCGGCATCGGCGTCGTACAGGCGCGGGATGAGGTTCAGGAGCGTGGATTTACCGGACCCGGTGGATCCGATGATCGCGGTCATCCGACCGGGTTCGGCGGTGAACTGGAGATCCTTGAGCACCGGTTCCTCGGCGCCGGGATAGCCGAAGGAGACCCGGCGGAATTCCACGGTGCCATGCGCCGGGGCGTCCACCGTGGTGACCTCGGGGTCGCGGAGCGAGGGTTCGGCCTGCAGGACCTCGTCGATCCGTTCCGCGCAGACGGCGGCGCGCGGGATCATCATGGCCATGAACGTACCCATCATCACGGCCATGAGGATCTGCAGCAGGTACTGCAGGAAGGCGGTCAACGAGCCGACCTCCATGTTCCCGTCGGCCACGCGGTGTCCACCGAACCACAGCACCGCGGCGGTGGCCAGGTGCAGGATCATCCCGATCAACGGGAACATCAGCACGAACAGTTGTCCGACCCGGACCCCCACCTCGGTCAGGCGTTCGTTGGCGGCCCGGAAACGCTCGGTCTCGTAGGGTTCCCGCACGAAGGCCCGCACCACGCGGATGCCGATGATCTGCTCGCGCAGCACCCCGTTGATGGAGTCGATGCGTTCCTGCATCAGGCGGAACAGCGGCATCAGCAACCGGATGAGGAAGCCGACGATCACCACCAGCAGCGGGACCGACACCCATACCAGCCAGGACAGCCCGGCATCCTCACGCAGGGCCATGATGATCCCGCCCACGCACATGATCGGGGCGGAAACCATGAAGTTCAGGCCCATCAGCACCAGCATCTGGACCTGCTGGACGTCGTTGGTGCCGCGGGTGATCAGGGTCGGGGCGCCGAATTCGTTGACCTCCCGGGCCGAGAACCCGGCGACCGAGTGGAAGACGCCACGGCGGATGTCCCGGCCCACGGCCATCGAGGTCTTCGCCCCGAAGTAGACGGCGGCGATCGCGGTGAGGACCTGGATGAAGGCCACCATCAGCATCATCGCGCCGGTGCGCCAGATGAAATCGGTATCGCCCTGCGTCACTCCCTCGTCGATGATCCGCGCGTTCAGGCTCGGCAGGAACAACGTGGCCATGGTCGTTCCGAGCTGGAAGACCAGCACCGCGATGATCCACGGTCGATAGGGTTTCGCGTGCTTGAGGATCAGGCGCAGGAGCATGCAGGGGTGACTTTCTGGACTAACCACACCGGGGGCTGGGTCGCGTCGGCGGGTGATGGCCCGGGCGGCTGTGGCCGTTCGGGGCACTGGCAACTGTACTCGGCGCGTCGGGCCTTTCAATCCCTCCGCCGAAGGATTTGCCCCCGGGCCCTATCGCGACACCCAAACACCCTTATAATGGTAATGGAATACCACCATGCGAAAATCTAAGGAGAATCACATGTCAGAGGCCCCCACCCAGCTTCAGGCCGGCGATCGCGCACCGGACTTCACCCTCACCGACGCCGACGGCGCCACCATCAGCCTGTCCAACTACACCGGCCGTTCGGTCGTGGTCTACTTCTACCCCAAGGCCGCAACCCCGGGCTGCACCACCGAGGCCTGCGATTTCCGGGACAACCTGAGCTCGCTGGCCGGCGCCGGCTACGACGTCCTGGGCATCTCCTCCGACGGGGAGGACGACCTGCAGGCCTTCGCCGATGACCAGTCACTGACGTTCCCGCTGCTGTCGGACCCGGACCACCGGACCGCCAAGGCCTACGGCGCCTACGGGGACAAGGACCTCGGCGGAAAGACCGTCACCGGGACCCTGCGCTCCACGATCGTCGTCAACCCCGACGGGACCGTGAAGTCCGCCGAGTACAACGTCGCCGCGGAGGGCCACGTCTCCCGCCTGCGCGAGCAGCTCGGGGTCTAGGACCCGCGACCGCGGCGCCGCACGACGGCGCAGGCACCGCCCACGCAGAATGCCCATGGGGACTTCGGTCCCCATGGGCATTGTGCGTGGTGGCGCCGACCGGACCGTTCGACGTCCGGGTCTCTAGCCTCGGCATTTCATGAGGTCGTCGCCCCGGAGGCGTGTTTAAGCCCGTAAAGGTGCTCCTGACCTGCGAAAATAGTAGTTACGACACAACTGCTTTCGACAGGAAAAGGAGCACCCTTACGGTGAAGAAGTCTACCCGTTTCTACCCGGACCTCGACGTCGACGACGCAGGGACCGGGATCGTGTCCCAAGCCGGCGCCGTATTGCTGGCCGAGACCGCGAAGGCCGTTGCCCTGCCAGCAGCGTTGAGCACCGCCATGAAACCGTGGCGCAAGCCCTACGCCATCCACGACCCGGGCAAGATCCTGCTCGATGAGGTCCTGTCCCTGGCAATGGGCGGGGACGCGTTCTCCGACGTCGACCGGCTGCGCACCCAGCCCTGGGTGTTCGGCCCCGTCGCCTCCGATCCCACCGTTTCCCGCCTACTCAAGGCCCTCGCCGACGACGCCCCGGCAGTGCTGGAGGCGATCAACACCGCCCGCGCCCAGACACGTGCCCGGGCCTGGGACGCTGCCGGGCACGATTCACCGGTCCACGCCGCCAGCGATGAAAACCCGCTGGTCGTGGACCTGGACGCAACCCTGGTGACCTCCCACAGCGAGAACAAGGAACAAGCGGCCCCGACCTACAAGCGCGGCTTCGGGTTCCACCCTTTGGCCTCGTTCGCCGACCACGGCGCGAAGGGCACCGGGGAGCCGTTGGCGATGCTGCTGCGCCCGGGCAACGCCGGGTCAAACACGGTGGCGGACCACATCACCGTGACCGACGCCTCCCTGGCCCAGCTCCCACCCGGACACCGTACGGGCCGGGCGATACTGGTGCGCACCGATACCGCCGGTGGCACCCACGGATTCCTGGATTGGCTCACCGACCCGGTGCGGGACCTGGCCTATTCCGTGGGCTTCGGATTCTTCCCGGCCATGGAAAAAGCCCTGGGAAGCATCGACAACAACTCCTGAGTGAAGGCCCTGAACAGCGACGGGATCGAACGCGAAGGGGCCTGGGTAACCGAGCTGACCGGCGACCTGTACTTGTCCTCGTGGCCGGCCGGGATGCGGGTGATCGTGCGCAAGGAGGAACCCCACGTCGGGGCGCAGCTGCGCATTACCGACATCGACGGGATGCGCTACACCGCGTTCGCGACGAATCAGGCCGGGGACGATCTGGCCCGGTTGGAAGTCGCACACCGTTTGCGGGCCCGCTGCGAGGACCGGATCCGCAATGGCAAGGACACCGGATTGGAGAACCTCCCGTTGAAGGCCTTTGCCGGCAATGAGATCTGGGTCCACCTGGTGATGCTCGCCCTCGAGCTCACCGCATGGACGCAGATGCTTGCCCTGACCGGGACCGAGGCACGGCGGTACGAACCCAAGCGCCTGCGAACGCGGATCTTCGAAACGGCCGGCAAAATCATCACCACCGGCAGGCGCAAGATCCTGCACCTTGCGGCAACGGCTCCGGAAACACCATTGATCCTCAAAGCCCTGGAGCGACTTCGGAGCCTCCCGGCACCTGGCTGACCAGCCCCCGGACCATCCCGACGAAGCAAGAAGCACATACAGCGGAACCAGTGGAGATTCCGGCCCGATCCGAGGCTATCGGGCAATCCGTCACACCCTCATGCCAGAATCAGTACCGCTAGGCAGAAGGTAAGTCCTGGCCCGCAACCAGCACAGCCCGATGAAAGATCGAGGCTAGGGCCTGGGTCGGGGCCGTGTGGCCACCAGCTCGGCAAAGCGGCTGATGTAGTCCTGCAGGAACCCGACCGTGGACTCCTGGCTGATTCCGCCCTCCTCGTCGATCAGCCCCGGGGACCGGGACAGGAACACCTCGGGCTGGCCCGGGGTGGGCATGTCGAAATAGGACAGCGCCAGCCGCAGGTTCTTCTGTGAGCTGTACCCGCCCATGCGGCCCACCGAGTGGCTGATGATCCCCGCCGGGAGGTTCTTCCATGCGACGTCGGCATTGGGCTTGGAGCCGATGTCCACCGCGTTCTTGAGGCAAGCCGGGATGGTGCGGTTGTTCTCCGGGGTGACGAACAGGACGCCGTCGGAGGCCTTGATCGTTTCGCGGAAGCCGGTGTATTCCCCGGGCAGGGGTTTATCGGCGACCTCGGGGGTGTCGTAGTCGAAATCATAGAGCGGCAGGTCGCGGATCTCGACGATGCGGGCCTGGTAGCCAGCGGGGAAGAGGTCGATGGCGTTCAGTGCGATCTTGCGCGCATAGGAGGCACGGCGCAGGCTGCCGACGATGACGGAGATGTTCCTGGTCATGGAAATGGGGTTCCTTTCGGGACGGTGGGCAGGCCGGGCGGGCGTCGGGACGCACCCGTGGTGCCTGCGACTCCCACCCTGGCCTACGAAGAACCGTACTTGAAAGTTCGATAGACCCAACATTAGGCTGGCCCCACGACATGAAAGGAGGTGCCGCATGCACCGGGACGGCATATGGCTCGAGGCGATCACCCTGTTCCAGGCCATCCGCGAGGGCAATCAGCCTGCGGCCAAACGACTACTGGACTCCTCCGCCCATCGGGACGAGGTCTTCGAGGGGCTGCTGAGCATGCTCGGGATCTTCCTGCGCGGACAGCAGGCCACCGAACTGGACCATTTCATTTCCGCGGCCCACCGCGCCGGCCCTCCCCCGCCCTTCGGGGCCCGCCCGTATCTTCCTCCGTTGAGCTGAACCGTCCGCGGCGTTAAAACACGGTGCCCCCTCCACCGGGAAGAGTGGTGGAGGGGGCACCGTCATGCCCACCCCGGATGGATCGACCATCCCGTCCGGGATGAACACCCGGGCTGCGAGGTAGGAGCTCGTTGGCCCGGGAGCCTACCGGCACCGCGCCGGTCACCGGGCGGTGTCGTGGAGCCTAGGATTCGCCGCGGCGCAACAATTGTCCGTGGGGGGTCGTGAAATCGACCTTCTCCCCGCGCAGCCAGGTGCCGGCGACGACGCCGTCCAGGGTCTTGCCGGCGTAGGCGGACACGGGGTTGCGGTGCTGGAGCTTGGCGACGTCCACGACGAAGTCCTCTTCCGGGGAGAAGATGGCGAAGTCGGCATCGGAGCCTGGCGCCAACTGACCCTTGCGCTCCAGACCGGCCAGCTTCGCCGGCCCCGAGGACATCCAGGCCAGCACCTGATCCAGGGCGATGCCGCGTTTCCGGGCTTCGGTCCAGATCAGCGACAGACCCAGCTGCAAGGAAGCCACCCCGCCCCAGGCGGTGCCGAAGTCCCCGCCTTCGGGATACTT
Source organism: Arthrobacter sp. 179 (assembly GCF_052379645.1). Taxonomy (NCBI): domain Bacteria; kingdom Bacillati; phylum Actinomycetota; class Actinomycetes; order Micrococcales; family Micrococcaceae; genus Arthrobacter; species Arthrobacter sp. 179. The sequence goes on from NZ_JBQSYU010000001.1 coordinate 166,904, forward strand.
CAGCTCCACCGTGGACGGCGAGTGGTCGGAGACGATGAAGTCGATGGTCCCGTCGATGAGTCCCTGCCAGAGCAGCTCGCGGTTGGCATCCTCACGGATCGGCGGGCAGCACTTGAATGCCGTGGCCCCATCGGGGATCTCCTCGGCGAGCAGGGTCAGGTAGTGCGGGCAGGTCTCGACGGTCAGCCGCACGCCTTCGGCCTTCGCCGCGGCGATCACCGGCAGCGAATCGGAGGAGGACAGGTGCAGGATATGTGCCCGGCCCCCGGTCCGCCGTGCCGCGTCGATGACCCGCTGGATGGCCAGGTTCTCGGCCACCCGCGGGCGTGAGGCCAGGAAGTTGGAGTACTCCCGGCCACCGATCTGCGGCGCTTCCTCGATGGTGTGCGCGTCTTCGGCGTGCACGATCATCAGCGAGTCGAAGGAGGCGAGCTCGGCCATGTCGGCCTCCATCTCCTCCGGCTCCAGGGCGGGGAATTCATCCACCCCCGAATGCAACAGGAAGCACTTGAAGCCGTACACGCCCTCGTCGTGCAGTTTGCGTAGTTCCTCGCGGTTGCCCGGGACGGCACCGCCCCAGAAGCCGACGTCGATGTACGCCTTGCGCCCGGCGACCTCGCGCTTGAGCTCCAGGGCCCCGACATCCACCGTCGGGGGGATCGAGTTCAGCGGCATGTCGATGATGGTGGTCACCCCACCGGCGGCGGCGGCACGGGTGGCGGAGTCGAAGCCCTCCCACTCGGTGCGCCCCGGCTCGTTGACGTGGACGTGGGAGTCCACGAGGCCGGGGATCATCACTTCCCCGGCACCGAGTTCGATGGTCTCGCGTCCCACCAGGCCCTGGCCCGGGCCTTCGATCGCTGCGATCCGTCCATCACGGATGCCGACCTCGTGGGCGCCGATGCCCTCACCGGTGAGGATCCGCTCGCCGCGGACCACCAGGTCGAATTCCTGGTTCTTTCCTGCCGGAGCAGTGCTGCTCTGGTTGCTCATATGCCGATTCCTCCTCGAATCCTGGCTGTCGGGCCCTGGATGTCCCGACTTCTTCCCTGACGATTATCCGCCCTCGCCTCCGCGGGGCGGGAACCGGCCAGGACCTGGGCCCTGCCGGTGGATGGACGCGGAACGGCGGACGGACCCCGTGGAGCATGGCTCCCGGTTCCGCCCGCCGTTGACCGTTTCCGGTGGCTACGCGCCGGCCGTTGCCGCCTCACGGGCCGGCTTCAGCGGAACGAGCGCCGTCGGGGCATCGGCCACGGTCTCGGCCAGATCCTCGAATTCGGTGACGTTGTTCAGCTCGGTACCCATGGAGATGTTCGTGACGCGCTCGAGGATGACCTCGACCACAACCGGCACCGAGTGCTCCTCCATGAGGCTCTTGGCCTCGGCGAAGCCCTTGGCCAGGTCCTTCGGGTCCTTGACCCGGACGGCCTTGCAGCCCAGCCCCTCGGCCACCTTGATGTGGTCCACGCCGTAGCCCTCGGTCTCGGGGGAGTTGATGTTATCGAACGCCAGGGACACGTGGTAATCCATCTCGAATCCACGCTGCGACTGACGGATCAGTCCCAGGTAGGAGTTGTTCACGACCACGTGGATGTACGGCAGCTTGAACTGCGCGCCGACGGCCAGCTCCTCGATCATGAACTGGAAGTCGTAGTCACCCGAGAGGGCGGCGACCGGCTTGCCGGGCTTGCCGCGGACGACGCCGAGTGCTGCCGGTCCGGTCCAGCCCAGCGGGCCTGCCTGTCCGGCGTTGATCCAGCGGCGCGGGCCGAAGACGTGCAGCATCTGTGCCCCCTGGATCTGGCTCAGGCCGATGGTGGAAACGTAGGTGGTTTCCGGACCGAAGGCCGAGTTCATCTCCTGGTAGACACGCTGCGGCTTGACCGGGACGTTGTCGAAGTTGGTCTTGCGGTGGCCCTCGCCCTTGCGGTCCGCGGTGGTCTGCGCCCACTCGGAGTAGTCGGGCAGGGTGCCGGCGTCGCGACGCTCGGTGGCCACCTCGATGAGAACCCGCAGGGCCTCACCGGCGTCGGAGACGACGCCGAGGTCGGGGGAGAACACGCGGCCGATCTGCGTGGGCTCGATGTCCACGTGCACGAACTTGCGTCCGGCGGTGTAGGTGTCCAGGCCACCGGTGTGGCGGTTGGCCCAGCGGTTCCCGACACCGAGGACGAAGTCCGAGTCCAGGTAGTTCACGTTGCCGTAGCGGTGGTGGGTCTGCAGGCCCACCATGCCGGCCATCAGGCGGTGGTCATCGGGGATGGCACCCCAGCCCATCAGCGTGGGCTGGACCGGGACGTTGAGCAGTTCGGCGAGGCGGACCAGGTCGTCGGAGGCATCGGCGTTGATGATGCCGCCGCCGGCGATGATCACCGGGTGCTCCGAGGCGAAGAGCATGTCCAGGATCTTGCCTGCCTGCTTGCGGCTGGCCTTGGGCTTCTCGACGCCGAGGGGCTCGTAGGCATCGATGTCGAATTCGATCTGCGCCATCTGGACGTCGATCGGCAGGTCGATCAGCACCGGGCCGGGACGGCTGGAGCGCATGAGCTGGAAGGCCTTTTGGAAGGTCCCGGGAACCAGTCCCGGCTCCAGGACGGTGGAGGCCATCTTGCACAGCGGCTTGGCGATGGACTCGATGTCCACTGCCTGGAAGTCCTCCTTGTGCAGCTTGGCAACCGGGGCCTGACCCGTGATGCAGAGCATCGGGATGGAGTCGGCCTGGGCGGCATACAGGCCGGTGATCATGTCGGTGCCGGCGGGCCCTGAGGTACCCAGGCAGAGCCCGATGTTCCCGGCGGCAGCGCGGGAGTAGCCGTCGGCCATATGCGAGGCGCCCTCGACGTGGCGGGCCAGGGTGTGGCGGATGCCGCCGTGGGCCTTGATGGCCGAGTACAGCGGGTTGATGGCCGCCCCGGGAAGGCCGAAGGCCTCGGTGGCGTTCTCCTTCTCGAGGATGAGGACGATCGCGTCCACGGTGCGCATCTTGGTCATGGTGTTCTCCTTGGTGGAGGGCCCCGGAGGGGGGCCGGAAATAGTGAAGTTTGGGCGGCCGCCGGTACGAACCGAACATAGGTACCGGCGGCCGGGCTGTGGGGACCGCCCCGTGCGGGGCGGAAGCCGGCCGGTGAGCGACGTGCGGCGGACGCCGCCTAGCTGGCGGAGGAAGCGCGGGGCCCGGTGCCGGACCCCGGGCCACTTACTTGGAGTCGGAGCTACCCGACAGGCGCTCGACACCACGGAACAGACCCGAGTGGTCCAGCGAGCCGTCGCCGCTGGCGACGGTGGAGGCCACGAGCTGGGCCACGAGGGCCCCCTGCGGGAGGACGACGCCGGCTTCGCGGGCTGCGGAGGTGACGATGCCCATGTCCTTGTGGTGCAGGGCCAGGCGGAAGCCCGGGTCGAAGTTGCGGTCCAGGATCTTCTGGCCCTTCTGGTCCAGGACCTTGGAGCCGGCCAGGCCGCCACCGAGGACCGATAGCGCGGCCTGGGTGTCGACGCCGTAGGCCTCCAGGAAGACCACGGCCTCGGAGAGTGCCTGGATGTTGGAGGCCACGATCAGCTGGTTGGCGGCCTTGACCGTCTGGCCGGATCCGGAGGGACCGACATGGACGATCGTCTTGCCGATGGCATCGAGCACGGCCGCGGCATCGTCGAAGTCGGCCTTCTCGCCACCGACCATGATGGACAGCACGCCGTCGACGGCTCCTGCCTCGCCACCGGAGACCGGTCCGTCGAGGGGGCGCAGGCCGGCGGCGCGGGCGTCATCGGCCAGGACCACGGCGACATCGGGGCGGATGGTCGAGTTGTCGATCCACAGTGCGCCCTTCTTGGCGTTGGCGAAGACCCCGTCTTCACCGTGGACAACTGCTTCCACGTCCGGGGAGTCCGGAACCATGGTGATCACGACGTCGGCATCGGCGACGGCTTCGGCGACGCTGGCTGCGGCGGTTCCGCCGGCCGACGCCAGATCCTTGGCCTTTTCGGGGCTGCGGTTGAAGCCGGTCACCTGGAACCCGGCCTTGACCAGGTTCTTGGCCATGGGCAGGCCCATGATCCCCAGGCCGATGAAGGCAACGTTCTTGTTTTCGCTCATGTTGTTCTCCTTGAAGTTTTGGTGGTGCGTACCGGTCGGGGCCTAGGCGCCCTGGCGAATCAACCAGTCGAAGGCGACATCGGAGGAGGCCTTGTATTCCAGGCCGATCGGTCCTGTGTAGCCCTTGGCCCGGCTGCTCTCGATCCACTCGCCCAGCGGCAGGTTCCCGGTTCCGGGAGCCCCGCGTCCCGGGTCGTCGGCGATCTGGATGTGGCCGAAGTCGGCGGCGTGCTTGTTCACGACGTCCGCGACATCATCGCCGTTGACTGCCATGTGGTAGAAGTCGGCCAGCAGCTTGACGTTGTCCACGCCGGCTTCCTGGGTCTTCGCGATGACGCCCAGAGCGTCGGCGGCGGTCTTCAGCGGGTAGGCCTCGGTGCCGGAGACCGGCTCCAGCAGGACGGTGCCGTCGATCTTGGCGACCCCGCGCGCGGCGGCCACGAGGTTGGCCAGGGCCAGCTCGTCCTGCTCGGCGGCCGACTGGCCGTCCTGGCGGTTGCCGTAGAGGGCGTTGAAGCCGCGGCAGCCCGTGGCCTGTCCGATGGCGGCGACGACGTCGATGTTGTCGGCGAATTCCTTCTCGCGGCCGATCCAGGAAACAATCCCGCGGTCTCCGGCGGGCATTTCGCCGGCCAGGAAGTTCAGTCCGGTCAGCTGGACGCCGGCGTCGGCGAGCGAGCTGACGAACTTTTCCACCTCGGCGTCGGCCGGAACGGCCTCGGCGAAGGGCCACCAGAACTCGACGTTGTCGAAACCGGCCTTCTTCGCTGCCGCCGGGCGCTCCAGCAAGGGGAGCTCGGTCAGCAGGATGGAGCAGTTGACGGTGTAAGCCATGTGGATTCCTTTCGGAACGGTCATTTCCAGATTGTGGAAGTTTACTTCTGCCTACTGAAAACATTAGGTGAGTCCCGCATCACCTGTCAAGACTTCGGGGTCACGGCCGGTCGGCGCGCGGACCGGCCGTCCGGGAGCACCGGACGCTGCCCCCGGCACCTTCAGGGGGCGTGGGAGGGCTGGATTCGGCCTCTGATCAGGGCCTCGGCTGAAATGGGTGTGGGCCTCCGCGGTGGTGGGGCCGCGGGCCAGTGGCCCGCAGCCCAACCACGGTCGGTGGCCCACGAAAAAACCGGCCACCGGGACGAAGCCCCGACGGCCGGTTTGTTCATTGGTCGCTACAATGCAATCTGGCGATTGACGTCCTTGTAGAGCAGGTAGCGGAAGTTCGCCGGCCCACCGGCGTAGCAAGCCTGCGGGCAGAAGGCGCGCAGCGACATGTAATCGCCTTCCTGCACCTCGACCCAGTCGGCGTTAAGCCGGTAGACGGCCTTGCCTTCCAGGACGTAGAGGCCGTGCTCCATGGTGTGGGTCTCCGCGAACGGGATCGAGGCGCCGGGCTCGAAGGTCACGATGTTCACGTGCATGTCGAACGCGAGGTCCTCGGGGTCGAGCATGCGGGTGGTGCGCCATTTATTGTCGGTACCCGGCATGGCCTTGGGCTCCAGATCGCGCTCGTTGCCGACGACCGGACGGGCCGTATGCCCCTCGAGCGGCTGGTAGCGCTTGCGGAACCAGTGGAAGCTGGCAGCCTCCGTGCCGTCGTTGTTCACGCTGTAAGCGGTCCCGGCGGGGATGAAGGCAAAAGCACCTTCGCTGAGCTGGTGGGTCGTTCCGTCGATCACCAACCGCAGCGATCCCTGCATGACGAAGAGGAATCCCTCCACCTCGGGCTGCGGCTCGGGGTTCTGCGAGCCGCCGCCGGGGGACACCTCGACGATGGTCTGGGAGAACGTGGTCGCCCCACCGGACACCGGACGGTTCAGGACCCAGGAACGGGTTCCCGTCCACTCCGGAAGAACCGAGGTCACGATATCGCGCAGGACCCCGCGCGGGATGACCGTATAGGCCTCGGTGACCACGGCGCGGTCGGTCAACAGATCCGTCTGGGGCGGATGACCACCCTGGGCCGTGTAGTAGGGGGCCTCCACCGGAGCGGTGCTGGTTTTAGACATGGGTTTCCTTTGCGTTGATCGCGGGACGACCCAGAGCCAGGGCCCCGAGTTGTGCCTGGGTGATTTCGACGCCGTTCTCGACTTCGCTGGCCGTCAACGCACCGCAGGTCAGACCGCGGTAGATGAACATGGCCAGGGCCCGCGCGGTGGCCGGCTCGTCCATGATCGAGGATTCGACCTGGTGCACGTAGTTGCGCAACCGGTTGGCCGCTGCGTCGAAACCGTCGCGGTAGAAGGCGTAGGTCGCGAGGTAGCGGGTGGCCAGTTGGGCCGGGTGGAGGTCCCACCCCTGGTAGATCCCCCGCTCCAGATGCCGGCGCACCAGCCGGGCGTGCAAGGCAAACGCCTTGCTGACATGGTCCGGCTCGCCGATGGGCAGGATGTTCGTGGACCCATCGGAGAGATGGACCCCCGTTCCGGCGACCGCGACCTGGAGCACGTTCTTGGCGTGATCCGCAGCGGGGTGCTCCATCGACTGGTACTCCGCGGCGATCCCCAGCGACGCCGAGTAGTCGTAGGTTCCGTAGTGCAGCGACGAAACCCTTCCCCGTCCTGCGTGGATCAGCTGGGCCGACGGCACCGTGCCTTCGGCCGAGAGGATCAGCTGCGGGGTTTCCATCTGGACCTCGAAGCGCAGCCGCCGTGCCGGCAGCCCGTGGGCGGCCTCCAGCTTCTCGCATACGAAGACCATCGCCTCGACCTGGGCCACCGTGGTCACCTTGGGCAGCGTCAGGACCAGCCCGTCGGGCAGTCCCCCGGTGTCCATCAGCGAGCCAATGAACAGGTCGAGGGTGCGAAGGGCACGCTGCCGGGTGGGCAGCTCGAAGCATTTGAAGCGGATCCCGATGAACGGCGGGGCGATGCCCGCGGCAACGGCCCGGTTCACTTCCTGGGCGGCCCGGATGGCGTGGGCGTCCTCTTCCTCGTCGGGCCGGTCCCCCAACCCGTCTTCGAAGTCGATGCGCAGGTCTTCAATCGGCTCGTTGTCCAGCTTCTGGGCCACGAGCTCGGCCAGCAGATCGGCGCGCGACCCGGCGGTGACGTCGGCGCCGCCTTCGGCGTCGAGGCCCACGGAGCGGGCCAGCACGGCCAACCCACCGAACTCGCGGGCGGCCGCCAGGGCCTGCCGGCCCCACTGGGCCGGCGTGTCGGCCGTGAACTTATCGGCGGGGACGTAGGCGGTATGCACCGGCTGACGGACTCCGCTATCCCCCGGGTAGGAACGCTCCAGGAGCTTGTCGGTGGCCGCGAGCCGGGTTTCGACCGTCTTGAGGATGGTCTCGTCCAGGACCGGGCTTACGCTCATCGGTTCACCAACTCGGTGGACAGGAGGCGGTAGGCCGGCAGCGTGAGGAAGTCTTCAAAGTCCTCATCGCGCCCGGAAACCAGACGACCGATGAGCTCGCCCGCCGGAACGTAGTACTTCTCGAAGGTTTCCTTGTCGTCGACTTCGGTGCGCAGCCGCTCGATCTCCTCGGCCAGGGCGGCCTTGACGAGTTCGGCGGTGATGGTGTTTCCGGTGTCGTCGGCCACGACGCCGTTGCGGATCTGCTGCCACACCTGCGAGCGGGAGATCTCCGCCGTGGCGGCGTCCTCCATCAGGTTGTGGATCGCCACCGCACCATTGCCCGAAAGCCAGACGGCGGTGTAGGCGACCGCGACATACAGGTTCGCGTGGACCCCCTGCTCGGTGACCTGGCCCGGAGCAGAAGCGACATCCAGGAGGTCCTCGGCGCCGACGGAGACCTCGGGACGCTGCTTGTCCAGCTGGTTCGGGCGATCGCCCAACACGGATCCGAAGACCTCGGAGCAGATCGACACCAGATCCGGGTGCGCCACCCATGAACCGTCGAAGCCGTCACCGGCTTCACGGGTCTTGTCGGCCCTGACCTTCTTGAAGGCGGCCTCGGTGGTTTCCGGTTCGCGGCGGTTCGGGATGAAGGCGGCCATGCCGCCCATGGCGAAGGCACCACGCTTATGGCAAGTCTGCACCAACAGGTCGGTGTAGGCACGCATCATCGGGGCCGTCATCGCCACATCGGCGCGGTCCGGCATGATGAACTTATCGCCGGAGGAGCGGAAGTACTTGATGATGCTGAACAGGTAGTCCCAGCGTCCGGCGTTCAGGCCCGACGCGTGGTCGCGCAGTTCGTAGAGGATCTCGTCCATCTCGAAGGCGGAGGGGATCGTCTCGATCAGCACGGTGGCCCGGACGGTCCCGTGCTCGATGCCCAGTTCTGCCTCGGCGAAGGTGAAGACGTCGTTCCACAGCCGTGCCTCGAGGTGGGATTCCATCTTGGGCAGGTAGTAGAAGGGCCCGTCGCCCTTGGCGGCCAGCTCCTTCGCGTTGTGGAAGAAGTGCAGGCCGAAATCAACCAGCGCACCGACGGTGGGGGCGCCATCGACGAGCACGTTGGCTTCGGGAAGGTGCCAGCCGCGCGGGCGCACCACCACGGTGGCCAGCTCGGCATCGGTCCGCAGGTTGTATTCCTTGCCTTCGGGCGAACGGAACGACAAGGTTCCACGAGCCGCCTCGCCCAGGTTGACCAGTGCGTCGACGACGTTGTGCCAGGTGGGGGTCGACGCGTCTTCGAGGTCGGCCAGCCAGACCTTGGCGCCGGAGTTCAGCGCATTGATGGCCATCTTGGCCGGTGAGGCCGGTCCGGTGATCTCCACACGGCGGTCGCGCAGCTTCTCGGGGGCTTCGGCGACCTTCCAGTCTCCGGCGCGCACCTCTGCGGTCTCGGGAAGGAAATCGATGGTCCCCTTCTCGGAGGCGGCCTGCTGGGCCGTCTGACGTGCGGTCAACAGCTCGTCGCGGGTCGCCGCGAAACGACGCTGCAGCTTCTCCACGAAGGCCAGGGCCTCGTCGCTCAGGACGTCCTGGGCTCCGTCTACGTCGGGAACGTGCGTTAGTGAAATGCTCATGATGATCCTCCTACTTGCTGCCGCGTGCTGCGGCGACTACGGCGTCGGCCACGTCTCCGGCGACGTGCGGGTCGAACACGCTGGGAATGATGAATCCGGAGTTCAGCTCGTTGTCGTCCACCCGCGCGGCGATCGCGTCGGCTGCGGCAACCAGCATTTCCGGGATGATATCAACCGCGTGGGCGTCGAGCAGGCCACGGAAGAAGCCCGGGAACGCCAGCACGTTGTTGATTTGGTTCGGGTAGTCACTGCGGCCGGTGGCCACCACTGCTGCGTGGCGGCCAGCAACGACCGGGTCGACCTCGGGGTCGGGGTTGGCCATGGCAAAGACGATCGCGCCGTCGTTCATGGACTCGATGTGCTTCTCCTCGAGGATATTGGGGGCGGAGACACCGATGAAGACATCGGTGCCGACCATGGCCTCGTGGAGGGTGCCGCTGAAGTTCTCCGGGTTGGTGTTCTCCGCCAACCAGGCGCGGTGGGAATCGCTGTGTTCGGTGTTGCGGTCGATGGCACCATTGCGGCCACAGGCAATGACGTTCTTCGCCCCACGGGCCAGCAGCAGCTGGACGATGGCGTTGCCCGCAGCGCCGACACCCGAGACGACGATGCGCACGTCCTCGATCTTCTTGTCCACCACACGCAGCGCATTCTGCAGGGCCGCCAGGGTGACGATGGCCGTCCCGTGCTGGTCATCGTGGAAGACCGGGATGTCCAGTTCCTCCCGCAGGCGGGCCTCGATCTCGAAACAGCGCGGTGCGGCGATGTCCTCGAGGTTCACGCCCCCGTAGACCGGGGCAAGGGCCTTGACGATGCTGACGATTTCATCCGTGTCCTGGGTATCCAGGCAAACCGGCCAGGCATCGACGTCGGCGAACTGCTTGAAGAGGGCCGCCTTGCCCTCCATGACCGGCAGGGACGCCTCGGGGCCGATGTTGCCCAGCCCCAACACCGCGGAGCCGTCGGTGACCACGGCGATGGTGTTGCGCTTGATCGTCAGGTTGCGTGCCTTGGAGCGGTCGTCGGCGATGGCCTGGCAGACGCGGGCGACGCCGGGGGTGTAGGCACGGGAGAGGTCATCGCGGTTGCGCAGGGCCACCTTGGGAACCACTTCGAGCTTGCCGCCCAGGTGCATCAGGAACGTGCGGTCGCTGACGTTGCGGACCGTGACGTTCTCGAGGTCGTCCAGTGCCTCGCGGATGCGTTCGCCGTGCTCGGCGTCCGTGGTGTTGCAGCTGACGTCGATCACCATGATGCTGTGGGTTGATTCAGTGACATCCAGCGCCGTGATCGCACCGCCTGCAGCACTGACGGCTGCGGCAAGATCGCTCGTGGCCGTGAAGCTGGCCGGTGCCTCGACCCTCAGGGTCATTGAATATCCGGGGCTGGGATTCGCCATGAATTCCTCCTACTAGAACTGATGGTCGGTCTGCTTTTGCAGTACCTGCCATAAAAAACATTTCCGTATAGTGGATAATATTATTTGTACTACGGAAAATCAAGGTCAGCGTACAGATTCGTTCCTCGAACGCTGGATGAACTTTCTCGGCTAACGGAAAAAGTTTTCCCACTTCAAGTACTCTGGATCAAAACGCCGCTCCATATCCGGCCAGACCGTGCGGCATCCCCGGCCGGCGACCACGTTTCAAGGAGAAACCATGCCCACCAAACCAGCCACCGGTGTCCAATCAGTGGAGCGCGCCTTCGATTTGCTAGAACTCATCGCCCGGGCCGGCGGGGAATGCACCCTGAGTGAGTTGGCGGCCGAAACCCCGATGCCGCTGCCGACGATCCACCGGCTGCTGCGCACGCTGGTGGGCATCGGGCATGTCCGCCAGCTGCCCAACCGCCGCTACGCGCTGGGCCCGCGCCTGATCAGGTTGGGCGAGGTCGCCAACCGCCAACTGGGCTCGGTCGCGGCGCCGCTGTTGAAGACGCTCGTCAACGAGCTGGGCGAATCGGCGAACCTCTCGGTGCTCGACGGCGACATGATCACCTACATCAATCAGGTCCCCTCCCCGCACAGCGTGCGGATGTTCACCGAGGTGGGCCGCCGGGCCAACCTCCACGACACCGGGGCCGGCAAGGCGATCCTCTCGGTCATGGATACCGAGCGCGTCGACCGCCTGGTCGGCCAGGCCGGCATGCCGACCCCCACGCCCCACAGCATCGGGACGTTAAAGGAACTCCACGCCGAGCTCGACCGCATCCGCAAGGCGGGCTATTCGATCGACGAGGAGGAGCAGGAGTTGGGAGTGCGTTGCTTCGCCATGGCCGTTCCGGGCGCCCCGACCCCGATGGCCGTTTCCATTTCCGGCCCGACCACCCGTGTCGATCGTGATTTCGGTGATCGCGCCGTTCCTGCCCTGCAGCGGGTGGCCGATGCCATCGCCACTGCCTTGCGCGGCTCCAACGGCTCCTAGGCCCACGGCACCGGCTGCGGGCCCGGCTGCGGGCCCGGCTGCGGGCCCGGCTGCGGGCCCGGCTGCGGGCCCGGCTGCGGGCCCGGGCTTCCCGCCTCGAGGCCCGGGGCCCGCAGCCGGTCAGCCAGGGCCCGCGCACTGCGACTGCGCCACCACGGCAGGATGATCCGGGGTTACAGAGCCGCATCGGACAAAGAACAGCCCGCCTTCACCAGGTTTCCCTGGTGAAGGCGGGCTGTTCTCATTCGTGGGGCGGCGGGGCCGGACCCTAGGCCCTATGGGCCCCGTGTTCCGAGGAACCCGTCTCGCCCTCGTCCTGCTCGTGGAGGGCGTCGGCACGTAGTTCCTGGCCAGCAGCCTCGGGCTGCGCGGCAGTGGCTTCCGTGGCACCGTTCTCACGCACGGCCTTGACGTTCTCGGCTTGGCGCTTGACCTCCTCCGGCTCCATGCCCTCGGGCAGGGCCGCAGGGATGCCTTCGGCCTCACAGGCCTTCACATGCTCGGCCATGACCACGGTGTACTCATCGACGCTGACCACCGGGATCTCGTCGCCGTCCACCGAGATCAGCTTGCCGGATTCGTAGTGGTCCCCGTCCTGCAGGCTGTGCACCTGGTCCTCACGGACCATACGCGGCGGGGACGCAGCGAACACCGAGGCGTTCTTGGAAGGATTACCCAGCTTGAGCTCGTTGAACAGGATGTTCAACAGCACGGCCATCAGGGCTGCGGAGCTGATGCCGGAATCCAGGATCGTGGCCAGCCAGGTGGGGAAGGCATCGTAGAAGTCGCCCTTGACCACGGGGATCAAGCCGAAGGCCAGCGACGCGGAGACGATGATCATGTTCATCCCCTTGTCGTAGTTGACCTTCGACAAGGTACGGATGCCGCTGGCTGCCACCGTGCCGAAGAGCACGATGCCGGCGCCGCCGAGTACGGGAAGCGGGATGGCTGCCACCACGCGCCCCAGGATGGGCAGCAGGCCCAGGACCACCAGGATGCCGCCGCCGGCAGTGACCACGAAGCGGCTCTTGATGCCGGTGATGGCGACCAGCCCGACGTTCTGGGCGAAGGCACTCTGCGTGAACGTGTTGAAGAACGGTGCGACGAAGCTGGAGATCATATCGGCGCGCAGGCCGTCTCCGATGCGCTTGGAGTCGACACGCGTCTTGGCGATTTCGCCGACGGCCAGGATGTCTGCCGTGGTTTCGGTCAGGATCACCAGCACCACGATCGTCATGGAGATGATGCCACCGATTTCGAAGACCGGCATGCCGAAGGCCAACGGCTTGGGGATCTCGAAGATGGGGCCGTCTCCGACCGTGGCGAAGTCGGCAATGCCGACCGCCCAGGCCACCAGGGTCCCGATGACGATGGCCAACAGGATCGACAGGCGTGAGATCGCGGCATTGCCGACCTTGCTCAACAGGAGCACGATGAGCAGCGTCAACGCGGCCAAGCCGATATTGGCCAGGGAGCCGTAGTCGTCCGTCGTATCGTCGCCACCCATGGACCAGTTCGCCGCCACCGGGGTGAGCGAAAGGCCGATCATGGTGATGACCACACCGGTGACCACCGGCGGGAAGAATCTGATGATGCGGGCAAAGAACGGTGCCACAAGGAAACCGATGGCCGCGGCGACCATGACGGCCCCGAAGACCGCTTGGATGCCACCATCACCCTTGACGATGGTGACCAGCGTCGCGACGGACGCGAAGGACGTGCCCTAGACCAGCGGCAACTGGGCGCCGAAGAAGGGGACGCCGACCGTTTGCAGGATCGTGGCCAGACCGCCGATGAACAAGCAGGATGCGACCAGCGGGGCCAGATCGGTGCTGTCCATGCCCGCGGCCGCGCCGATGATCAGTGGCGGAGCAATGATGCCGCCATACATGGTGAGCACATGCTGCAAGCCATAGGCGAGGGTGCGCCCCAGTGGTAGCTTCTCGTCTTCCGGACGGGCTACTGCTGTGGCGTTTCGATGTTGCTTGGCTTTCACGGCTGACCTCCTTGTGCACTTCCGTGAGGGCCGGGCGCCCGCAATGCTGCGGGCGCCCGGCGTGTACTACCGCTTAGCAGAAGCCTGCGGCATTTTCCCAGATCGGGTGCGTGGGCGAAACGCCTTCACGCTGGATGGTTGCTTCAATGAGGCCGTACGGGCGATCCGCCGCGAAGAAGACCTCGTTGGGGTTGTCCTGGCCGAACGGCGACAGGTCCACCAGGAAGTGGTGGCTGTTCGGCAGCGAGAAACGGATTTCCTCGATCTCGGGATGCGTCTCGAGAACCAGGCGGCCCATTTCGTACATCGTCTGCTGCAGGGCCATCGAGTGGGTCTCGGCGAAGGCCTTGAGCAGCAATTCACGCACGGAGGCGTAGATGCCGTTGAAATCGGTGTCCTCCGAGGTCGAAGCCTCGGTGTTGTAGCGCCACCGGGTGTTGACATCCGTGGCGAGAACGCGCTCGGAGGTCTCCTTCAAGGTCGTGTACTTGTCGACCGGGAAGCCGTGGAACTCGCTGCCCGTGGACTTGAGCACGGTCAGTCCGGAGATGCCGGCCAGGATGCTCTTCTGTCCGTCGGCGATCTCCAGGATCGCCGTGCGGACCTCGCTCATGTTGCGCGAGAAGGAGTGGTCGTGGTCCTGGATGCGGTCCCAGAAGTACTGTTCCGCGGCCCAGCGCCCACCGGTCACCCAATCGAACTCGGAGACGAAGTGGTCACCGAGACGCTTGATGAACTTCTCCGGGGACCCGACTCCGTCACGGGCGAAGCCATAGACGGTGTTCTTCTGCGTGTCGGTGGGGACGACGTGGCCGTTGTCTCCCTCGGTGTGCGCGGCTTCGAAGTCGCCGTGCAACTGCGAGGAGACGTTGAGGTCCTCGATCTCGTGGCGGGCGGTGTCGCGGGTGATCTTGACCAGGCGGACCTCGGCCTTGCCGTATTGATTCTTTGCCAGGACGATCTTGGTGCTGGGCTTAGAAGCGGTGGTAGACATGTCTAGCTCCCTCGGTATGTCGAATATGCAAACGGGCTGATAAGAAGAGGTACGTGGTAGTGCTGGCCTTCGTCGGCGATGACGAATCCCAGCGCGACCTCGGGGAAGAAGGTTTCCGTTCCCGTCTTCCCGAAGTAGGCCCCGGTATCAAAAGTGATTCGGTATTGCCCTACTTCAACCGCGACCGGCCCGAGGTTGTTGATCCGACCATCCTGGTCGGTGCTTCCTGAGCCGATTTCTTGCCAGCCGGACGCCTGCTTGGCTTCCAGCGTGGCCTTGACACCGGAGGCGGGCCTCCCGGTCCCGGTGTCGAGAATGTGGGTAGTGATGTGACTGCGTTCGGACGCTGCTGCGCTCATCGAATTGCTCCTTGGGATGGGTCGCTGGGTGCGGGGGCGGGCCAAAGACGGGGGCCCGGCGCCGATGCTTAGGTGGTGGCGAAGAGTCCGCGGAGACGCAACAGTGCGATCTCGCGCAATTGCACGGCGACCTCGGCACTCTCGGCCTCCTCGGAGTTCGCCTGGCGGCGTTCCAACTCGGCCAGGATCTCTTCCGCGCTGCGACCTGCAGCACGGATGAGGAACACCCGGCCGAACTTCTGCTCGTACTCCTTGTTTCCCTCCAGGATCCTGCGTGCCGTTTCCGACTCCGCATCCACCGCTGATTGTTCGTCCCGGCTGAGCGTGGCTTCGGCCGACTGGCCCTTGGCCTTCTCCCCGATGCGGGGGTGATGCGCCAAGGCGGCATCTACTTCACCGGCACTGAAGGGGGTGGCCTCCGCTTCGGCGCGGGCGAGGAGGTCCTCGACCCCGGCATACGGCCGGTTGTCGACGACGCCCTGGATCCAGCGGTCGATGTCTGCGCAGGGGCGCAACGTGGCAACGGCCTGCTCGGCAGTGGCATTGTTGAATTCCTGGAGATCCATTGGTGTCAGCTCTTTCACAGTCAGACTGCTTCCACCTTGGCGCTGAACACCCTTACCGTCGAGGGTTGGCCCTCAAGTTGACTCGATGTTTCTGTATGGTGGAATTTTTATTTCGTTATCTACTGTAACCCCGCTCACATATCGATTGTCAAGACGCAGGGCGGATCATTCTTCACCCCTTCCGCCCGCCGGCGGCTTGACCTGGGCGCAGAACTTGCCGCGCCATTCGAAAAAATCCCAGCACCCCTTGCCAGACCATCAAATCGAGTCCATACTTATTCCATATCCCAAAATAGTTTTTCCGACTACCGGAAAACGAGCATATCGAGGAGGACCGCATGACCACAGATCAGGATCGCCGGGACGACACCGGGCACCAGCCGCGGGTCAGCCACTCGACGCCACGCCCCTGCACCGAGCCCTTCTACGCCGTCGGAGGCCTCGACCCCGACTTCGCCCCGCCGCTGCACACCCCCAGCAAGCCGGGCCTCTTCTCCCGGCTGGGCGCCAGCTGGCGCCGCGCCACCACCACCCGCTAGGCGTTCACGGGCAGGACCGGGCAGAGGACCGGCCCCCAACGGAACCGGAGCGGCACAGACGATTATTCGGACAGCGAAGCGCTGGCCGGGGAGCACTCGACCCCGACCAGCGCTTTATTGCGTCCAGGGCACGGGCCCCGGCATCTTGCGGCGGGGCCCAGCGGGCAGCGACGATGACCCTTCGCGCCCCCTCCGACGGCGGTCCCCTCCACGAGGGACGCGGACCCGCCACCAGGACCCTCGCCCGACGCCAGCCGTCTGTCCCGTCGCCCACGCCCCTGCCCCCACACATGACACCGCCGCCCGCCCCCAAGGGGACGGGCGGCGGTGCTGACGGTCTCTATTCGGCGTTCTGGTCGAAGCCGTAGTGCTCGTGGGCCTGGCGGGCGACCGAGGCATCGATCTCCCCGCGGCGCGCCAGCATCTGCAGCGTGCGCACCACGACCGATTGTGCGTCGATCCCGAAGAAGCGTCGAGCCGCGGGACGGGTGTCCGAGAAGCCGAAGCCATCGGCCCCCAGCGTCGCGAAGTCGTTCGGGACGAACTGTCGGATCTGGTCCGGAACCTGACTGGCATAGTCGCTCACGGCGACCACCGGCCCCTGGGCCTCGGCGAGCTTCTCGGTGACGTAGGCCTGCCGCGCCTCGTTTTCGGGGTGGAGGAAGGAATCACGTTCGGCGGCGACGCCGTCGCGACGCAGTTCGTTCCAGCTGGTCACCGACCAGACATCGGCGGAGACGCCCCACTCCTCGGCGAGGAGCTGCTGGGCCTCCAGGGCCCACGGCACCGAGACGCCCGAAGCCAGCACCTGGGCCTTCGGGCCCGCGGTTTGGGAGGGCGATAGGAGGTAGATGCCCCGCAGGACCCCCTCGACGTCCAGGCCCTCGGGCTCGGCAGGCTGCGCAATCGCCTCGTTGTAGACCGTGAGGTAATACATGACGTTGGGGTCTTCGTGCTCGCCCCCGTACATGCGCTCCAGGCCGTCCCTGATGATGTGCCCGATCTCGTAGCCGTAGGCCGGATCGTAGGTGACCACTGCCGGGTTGGTGGAAGCCAGGATCGGGGAGTGCCCGTCGGCGTGCTGTAGGCCCTCGCCGGTCAGCGTGGTCCGCCCGGCGGTGGCTCCGATGATGAACCCGCGGGCCATCTGGTCACCGGCAGCCCAGAAGGCGTCGCCGGTGCGCTGGAAACCAAACATCGAGTAGAACACGTAGACGGGGATCAACGGTTCGCCATGCGTGGCGTAGGAGGTCCCTGCCGCGGTGAAGGCAGCCACCGCGCCGGCCTCGTTGATGCCCGGATGGATCAACTGGCCTTGCGGGGATTCCTTATAGGCCAGCACCAGATCCCGGTCCACAGACAGGTATTCCTGCCCGCCGGGGTTGTAGATCTTCGCGGTCGGGAAGAAGGCATCCATGCCGAAGGTCCGGGACTCGTCGGGGACGATCGGGACCACCCGGTTGCCGAACTTCTTATCGCGCATGAGGTCCTTGAGCAGACGCACGAAGGCCATCGTGCTGGCCGCCTGCTGCTTGCCGGAACCGCGTTTGGCGACTTCGTAGGCCTTGTCCTCGGGGAGATGGACTTCTGCATGCTTGGTCCGGCGTTCGGGAACCGCCCCACCCAGGGCCGCCCGGCGATCCATCATGTACTTGATCTCCGGGGCGTCCATGCCCGGGTGGTAGTACGGCGGGGTATACGGATCGGCTTCGAGCTGCTCATCGGTGATCGGGATCCGCAGCAGGTCGCGGAAGGCCTTCAGGTTGTCGGCCGTGAGCTTCTTCATCTGGTGGGTCGCATTGCGCCCCTCGAAGCTCGTGCCCAGGCCGTAGCCCTTGACCGTCTTGGTCAGGATGACCGTGGGCTTGCCCTTGAACTCGGTGGCGGCCTTATAGGCGGCATAGACCTTGTGGTAATCGTGACCGCCACGCTTGAGGTTCCAGATCTGGTCGTCGCTCAGATCCGCGACCATCTCCTTGGTCGCCGGGGTCTTGCCGAAGAAGTGCTCGCGCACGAATCCGCCGGATTCGGCCTTATAGGTTTGGTAGTCCCCATCGGGGGTGGTGTTCATGATGTCCACCAGGGATCCGTCGACGTCCTTCTCCAGGAGGTCGTCCCATTCGCGGCCCCAGACCACCTTGATGACGTTCCAGCCGGCACCGCGGAAGAAGGCCTCCAGCTCCTGCATGATCTTACCGTTGCCCCGCACGGGGCCGTCGAGGCGCTGGAGGTTGCAGTTGATCACGAACGTGAGGTTGTCCAGCTTCTCGTTGGCCGCCAGCTGCAGGAAGCCGCGGGATTCCGGCTCGTCCATTTCGCCGTCGCCCAGGAACGCCCAGACGTGCTGGTCGGAGGTGTCCTTGATGCCACGGTTCTGCAGGTAGCGGTTCGACTGGGCCTGGTAGATCGCGTTCGCCGGGCCGATGCCCATGGAGACGGTGGGGAATTCCCAGAAGTCCGGCATCGAACGGGGGTGCGGGTAGGAGGGCAGGGCATGGCCCTTCTTGGACTTCTCCTGCCGGAAACCGTTGAGGTCCTCTTCGCTCAGCCGGCCTTCCATGAAGGCGCGGGCGTACATGCCGGGGGAGGCGTGGCCCTGGAAGAAGACCTGGTCGCCGCCGCCGGGGTGGTCCTTGCCACGCCAGAAGTGGTTGAACCCGACCTCGTACATCGTCGCGGCACCGGCATAGGTGGAGATGTGCCCGCCGACCCCGATGTCGGGGTGCTGGCCGCGGTGGACCATGATGGCGGCATTCCAGCGCATCCAGGCGCGGTAACGACGCTCGATCTCTTCATCGCCGGGGAACTCCGGCTCACGGTCCACCGCAATGGTGTTGACGTAATCGGTGGTCTGCGGCCGCGGAACCTCCACGCTGCGGTTGGAGGCCCGTTCCCAGAGGCTGCCCATGATGTCCGAGGCGTGCCTCGTCCCCCTGGCCTCCACCAGACCGTCGAAGGACTCCAGCCATTCGGCGGTCTCCTCCGGATCGGATCCGGCGGCGGTGGGCGAATCGTCGATGATACTCATGCATGCCTCTCTGACGTGTCCGGAACGGGTGACATTCCGCGGTCAACACCATCTAAAATAAATCTCGCCTTGTGGAAGTTTCTTCTCACAGAGCAATATCAAGTGAACGCGGTCACGGCCACGCTGTCAATCCATCAACGAAATATTGATTCTCCATCCCGGTGGAACAACTATTGCCCACGCCCTCTTCCGGTGATGCACTTCTCCCATGACCACCACCATGATTGCCATCGGAACGAAGAAGGGCCTCTGGATCGCCACAAGCGGGAACGGGCGCGACTTCACCCTGGGCGAGCCACATTTCCTGAACCAGGAAGTAGCCTCCGTCGCCATCGACAGCCGCGGCCCGCAACCGCGGATCCTCGCCGGACTCAACGACTGGCACTGGGGCCCGACCGTGGTCCATTCGGATGATTTCGGGGCCACCTGGTCCGAACCCGAAGACGGAGCCATCGCCTTTCCCGCAGATACCGGCGCCGCACTGGAGCGGGTCTGGCATCTACGTCCCGATACCCCGGAGCGGCCCGGCGTCATCTGGGCCGGCTGTGAACCGACCTCCGTCTGGAAATCCACCGATGGCGGCGAGAGCTTCGAATTGAATCGTGGCCTCTGGGACCATCCACACCGCCCCGAATGGGGAGCGGGATTCGGCGGTGCCGCCGTCCATACGATCGTCCCCCACTCCACCGACGCGGGGACCGTCCACGTGGCGATGAGCACCGGCGGGGTCTACCGCACCCACGACGGGGGCAGCACCTGGCAGGCCAGGAACCGGGGGATCTCCGCAGGGTTCCTGCCCGCCGAGGAACCGGAGTTCGGCCAGTGCGTCCACCGGATCACCGCCGATTCGACCAATCCCGACCGGCTCTACGCGCAAAACCATGGCGGCGTCTACCGCAGCGACGACGGCGGCGACCACTGGGCCGATATCGCCTCCGGCCTGCCCTCCGACTTCGGCTTCACGTTCCTGACCCACCCGCACCGTGCCGATACGGCCTGGACGCTGCCGCTGGAGGCGGACATCCAACGCATCCCACCCGGAGGCAGACTCAGCCTGTACCGCACCACCGATGCCGGTTCCACCTGGACCGAACAGCACCGCGGACTACCGGACCACGAATACAACGTCGTGCTGCGCGACGCCGCCGACGTCGACGTTCCTGACCCCGAGGGCCCCGCTTGCCTCTATCTGGGGACCCGCGGAGGCGAGGTCCACACCAGCAGTGACGAAGGTGGGAGCTTCCACCAGGTGGCCTCCCGTCTGCCCGACATCCTCAGCCTGCGCGCCGGCTCGGTGCGGTGACGGCCATGGCCCACGCCAACCTCGAGATCCCCGCGACGTTGGCCCCCCTCTGGGGCCGGCAACGCCGGGCCGTGATCGAGTACGACGCCGGAACCCGGCTGGAGGGGTTCCTGGACCTCGCAGGGCAGGGACACCCCCGATTCGCCCGGCGCTTGCGCGACGAGACCGGAGCGATCCGCCGCTACGTCAACGTGTTCATCGACGGGGAGAATGTCAGGGTCCTGGAAGGTCTGGACACGGTGGTCCCCGACGGGGCGAACGTATTGATCATCCAGTCCGTCGCCGGAGGCTGAATCCAGCGGCCAAGGATAAGCTGACAGCACCCGCCAGCAGCCCGAAGGGATCCAGACCATGCCAGCCGCACCCCTGACCTCGCCACGGCCCCCCACCCCCGGCACCACACCGGCGGGCCTCCGACGCAGATTCGCGGCGACGATCTCCGATCTCCCACCCTCGTGCTTCGCCTTCGTGATGGCCACCGGCATCGTCTCGGCGGCCCTGCTGAAGTCCGGCCGACCGGTGCCGGCGGAGATCCTGTTCTGGGTGGCGATCACGGCGCTGGTGATCCTGATCGCCGCAACACTCTGGCGCGCCATCGCCCACCCCGGGAAGTTTGCCGCGGACATCATCTCCCCGGCCAAGACCTTCGGGTTCTTCAGCTTCGTCGCCGGGCTGGACGTCCTGGGGCTGCACTACGTGATGACCGACCGGGCGGACATCGCCCTGGTCCTGGGCTGCCTGGCAGCCCTGGCCTGGCTGGTGCTGACGTACCTCATTCCCGGCGTACTGCTGCTGCGCCCGCAAGGCACCCCCGTCCTCAACGCGGCCAACGGCAGCTGGTTCCTCTGGGTCGTCGCGACCCAATCGCTGGCGTCGGCCGCCGCGGGCGTCGCCAGCGCCCATTCCAGCAACGGACTGGCAACCCTGGCGGCGGCGCTGTGGGGGGTCGGGGTGATGCTGTACATGCTGATCGGCACCCTGATCACCCTGCGGCTGATCACCCGGGCCAACCGGCCCGCCGATCTGAGCCCCACCTATTGGATCTTCATGGGGGCGACAGCCATCTCGGTATTGGCCGGTAGTGCCCTGTTGAAGCTGCCGGACAGCTTCGAGGCCATCGCCGCGACGCGCGGCTTCATCAGCGGAACCAGCTTCATCCTCTGGTCCCTGGGCCTGTGGTGGGTCCCGCTGCTCATCCTCTTCGGGATCTGGCGCCACGTCGTGCACCACCACAACATGCGCTACGAAACCGCCCTGTGGTCCATCGTCTTCCCCCTGGGGATGCTGGCCACATCGTCCATGATGTTCGGTCAGGGTCAGGGGATCGGGATCATCGACCGGATCGGCCACGTGACCGTCTGGGTCGCGGTACCGGCCTGGAGCATCGCCGTGATCCTCATGGTGGTCGCGGCGGCCCGGTGGCTGCGCACGCCGCCCGGGGAACCCACGCCGCCGGTCCAAGAACCCGGCATACCGTGAGTAACTTCGAGAAGGACCCCCCGGAAATCCTCTGCGCGGACCGTCCCACCACCGGGTCCGGAACCACCACACCCGAACTTCTGGTTCCCCGCGACGTCCCCCTGGGAGGGCCCCGAGGCATGAACGTGCGACGGACGCTCCCCCAACGCCGCCGCAGTCTCATCGGCTCCTGGTGCTTCCTTGACCACTACGGTCCCCGGGATCTGACGGACAGCCAGGGAATGAACGTTCCCCGCCACCCGCATACCGGCCTGCAAACCGTCAGTTGGCTATTCTCCGGGGAAATCGAACACCGCGATTCCACCGGAACACTGGCCGTTGTCCGCCCCGGGGAACTGAATCTCATGACGGCCGGCAGCGGCATCAGCCATTCGGAGTTCTCCACGCCCGAGACCACCATCTTGCATGGAGCCCAACTTTGGATTGCCCTACCGAATACTTCCCGCGACACCGCACCCGCGTTCGAGCACTACCGCCCCGACCCCATTTCGGGTCAGGGCTGGGTCGCCAGGGTTTTTCTCGGATCATTGCTCGGTGACAGCGCCCCCAGCGCCGTGCACCGCCCATTGGTGGGCGCCGAGCTCCGGCTCGAGGAAGGCGCCACGCTCGTCGTAGATACGGAACCGGGTTTCGAATACGGGCTCCTGCTCGACGCCGGGAGCCTCCTGGTAGATGAAACCGAGGTCCCGATGGGCCATCTGGCCTACCTCCCGCAGGGTTCGACATCGATGTCGTTGCGGGGGCTCGACGGCGGGGCCCGCCTGCTCCTCATCGGCGGGGAACCGTTGGGTGAACAAATCGTGATGTGGTGGAACTTCGTGGGGCGTTCACACCAAGAACT
This sequence comes from Arthrobacter sp. 179, assembly GCF_052379645.1. Lineage (NCBI taxonomy): Bacteria > Bacillati > Actinomycetota > Actinomycetes > Micrococcales > Micrococcaceae > Arthrobacter > Arthrobacter sp. 179. The sequence continues at coordinate 189,465 of NZ_JBQSYU010000001.1, forward strand.
CGTCGACTTCCGGACCGCGTGGCAGCAGCAAATCGACCCTGAAGCCTCTCAGTGGTCGTCAGATGGCCACGATTTCGGACCCTTCCCAGCCGGGCAGCCAGCGGCTCTGCCGGCACCGGAAATGCCCAACGCCCGGCTGAAACCGCGGAGCTAGGGGGAGCGGCAACCCGCCCTTGCGGGTTAGAACCCCCCGCCGCCTTCGGTGGCCATGTTGTTGAAGCGCTGGTAATGGCCCTGGAAGGCTACGACGATGTTCTTGGTCGGACCGTTGCGGTTCTTGGCCACGATGATGTCCGCTTCGCCGGCGCGTGCGGATTCCTTGTCGTAGATATCCTCGCGGTGCAACAGGATCACCAGGTCGGCGTCCTGCTCGATCGAGCCCGACTCACGCAGATCCGAGACCATCGGCTTCTTATCGGTGCGCTGCTCGGAACCACGGTTGAGCTGCGAGAGGGCGACGACGGGAACATCGAGTTCCTTGGCCAACAGCTTCAGTGCCCGAGAGAACTCCGAGACTTCCTGCTGGCGCGATTCCACGCGTTTGCCCGAACTCATCAGCTGGAGGTAGTCCAGCACCACGAGCTTCAGGTCGTGCCGCTGCTTCAGGCGCCGGCACTTGGCCCGGATCTCCATCAGTGACATGTTCGGGGAGTCGTCGATGAACAACGGCGCCTCGTTCAACCGCCCCATGGTGGTGGCGATCTTGCCCCACTGCTCGTCCTTGATGGTGCCCTTGCGCAGATCCTGCAATCCGATGCTGGCTTCGGCCGACAGCAGACGCATGGCGATCTCGTTGCGCCCCATCTCCAGGGAGAAGACCACGGTGGTCATGTTGTTCTTGATGGATGCCGAACGGGCGATGTCCAGGGCGAAGACCGACTTGCCCACCGCGGGTCGGGCGGCCACCACGACCATCTGTCCTCCGTGGAGGCCCTGGGTCAGTTCGTCGAGTTCATAGAGGCCGGTCGGCACCCCGATCATTCCCTCGCCACGCTGGCCCGCCGATTCGATCTCGTCTACGGTGCCTTCGATGATGTCGCGGAGCGGGACGTAGTCCTCCGAGGTGCGTCGTTCGGCCACCGCGTAGATCTGGGCCTGCGCATCGTTGACGATCGCGTCGACCTCGCCGTCCTGGCTGTAGCCCATCTGCACGATCTTGGTGCCCGCTTCAACCAGCCGGCGTAATACCGCCCGTTCACGGACGATCTCCGCGTAGAACCCGGCGTTGGCCGCGGTCGGCACCGACTGGATCAGTGTGTGCAGGTAGGCGGGTCCTCCGACACGGGAGATCTCCCCGCGTTTGGTCAAGTGGTCGGACACCGTCACCGCGTCGGCGGGTTCGCCCCGGCCATAGAGGTCCACGACGGCCTCGTAGATCGCCTCATGCGCGGGCCGATAGAAATCGACGCCCCGCAGGACCTCGACACAGTCCGCGATGGCATCCTTCGAGAGCATCATGCCACCGAGCACGCTTTGCTCCGCCACGAGGTCCTGGGGCGGGGTCCGCCCCATGTCCGATGAATTCGACGACCCTGATTCGGTGTGCGTGAGCGTCACGTCCGGTTCCTTCCCTCTCAGCGCGGCGCCGGTGATGCGGCGCAGCCACGTCCCTCTAGTATCCCAGTGAATGCGACCCACCGACACAATGGTGCCGCGGGTGACGAACGGGGAATCCAGCCCGGTTGGAGCCGGGGACCCTGTCACCCTATGCCCCCGACGGGCAGAACCAAAGAGAGTTATCCACAGCCCATGTGGAGAACCTGTGGGTGACGCGGCGTGTTGTGTGCACAGTCTGGGGACGGGCTTGTGGATTACTTTTATTTTCCTTCAATAACCCTGCTCTGACTAGGCATTTTACTTGTGGATAACAACTGATGGAAGAAAACTTTTCGTCAACATTCACCCCCTACTTGCAGGTTGCCAAGCAGCACACATGTGTGCAGGCGCCACTTATCCACAAGTTGGCCATGGTTCTCCACAGACACGCCGCCAGCTGTGGGTAGCTTTGACTTTCGCGTCCTCGGGCCGGGCCGGGACATCCATTGCCGTCGCCGAATCGCACTGGCACGCTGGCACGATGTCAGCAGCGAAGACCCGACCGACAGAGGTGGATCCACGTGATTTCCTCGCTGCCATCGAGCACCCCGCGCGGCGGGACGACGCCCACGCACTTCTGTCGATGATGCAGGAAGCCAGCGGTCGGCCCGCGATGATGTGGGGAACCAGCATCGTCGGGTTCGGCTCCTACCATTACCGCTACCCCAGCGGGCGTGAAGGAGATACCCCGGCGATCGGGTGCTCTCCCCGCGCCTCCTCGCTGGCCCTCTACGGGCTGACGGACCCCCCGGCCGCGGCCGGGCTCCCGGCTGGACTCGGCAAGCACCGACTGGGCGCTTCGTGCCTCTACGTCAACAAGTTGGCCGACGTCGGGCTCGGGATCCTGCGTGAACTCATGGATACTGGACACCACCACGTGATGACCGAACTTCACCAGCCCTGAACGGGTCCGGAGCCAAGGCACGTGAAATAATGGAGGAAAGACCGTCGCCCGCGCGGCGGCCCCGAACCCCAGGAGGGGACATGTCTGAAATCAGCGGTTCCGAACTGCTGACGGCGATCGTCGCGATCGTCGTCCTTTTCGCGGTGTTCGGTGCCTTGACCTGGATCTTCAAGACACGACCCTCGGGCCACCCCAGCGATGCCGAGCAATACATCGCCCGCCTCAATGCCACGGCGGCCCACCAACAGCAGATCGACACGGAGAAGGCGGAAAAGCTCCGGGCGGCGACGACGGCTCGGGCGGCCCAGGCCGCCCGCAACTCCCCCGGACGCACCGGCCAGAGCACCGGGTTCGACCTCGAACATCCCCCGGGGATGGCGCCCGGTCCGGGAAACCCCAATTTCGACCGCGTCATGCAGCTGATCAATCAAGGAAACTACGTCGGCGCGGTACGTAAGATCAGGCAGGACACCGGCCTGGGGCTGCTCCAGGCCAAACGATACGTGGACACCCTGCGGGGCATGTAGCCACCCCCCCCCAGCGGTCCTAGACCAGGGCCTCCGCCTGCAACGTGCGGAAGGCCGAACCGTGGAAGACCAACGGGTCATGGGCCCCGTCGTGTCCGGCATGGCCGTGGACCCGCAGGAGGACCACATGGTGGTCCCCGGCGGGGAATTCGCGTTCCACGCTGCAGTCCAACCACAGGGAGGCCTCGTTCAGGAACAGGGCCCCTTCATCGGTGGAGTCCAGCCGCAACCCGGCAAACCGGTCACCCGATTTGGAGGCGATCTGCCGGCAGACCCGCTCATGGGCCTCGCCGAGAACCGACACGCCGATCCGGCCCGCGGCCCGCACGATGGGCCAGGTCCGGGAGCTGTTCTGCACCGCGAACATCACCAACGGAGGGTCCATGGAGACCCCGACGGTGAAGGAGGAGGCGACCAGGCCCTGGGCCTCGCCATCGATGATCGCGCACAGGGCGGCGATTCCCGAAGGGTGGCGCGCGAAGGCCTGGCGGAGTGCGTCGGGTTGAAGATCATGGGACAGTGTCATCTGCTCTGCTTCCGGCGTATGGCACACCGGTGGATCCCGGGATCCACACGGGGTGCGGTACTTGCCGCCCGGGGAGCCGGACGGCCGAATCATCACCTGGAGCACCCCACTACCGTGAGAGGGTTGCCGGCCACCCAGCCAGGGCTTGGAAGGTGGCGCTCTTGATTCATGGTCCACGCTAGGGCCGGTGGGTCCCCGGGGTCAAAGATCTCCGCAATATTTCGCAAGATCGCCTCCCGGGGGCCACAGCCGGAGGCACATGGGCCGCCGACGATGTCGGGCCTTAACGACCGAGGGGCCCTGCGCTTACGCGCAGGGCCCCTCGGGTCCACCGTGGTCGGCTCCACCTCCCGTGGGGAGGGTAGCCGGTTCGCGGTGGTGGCTACTTCTTCGCGGCGACGACCTGCAGGTCGATGGTCGCGGAGACGTCCTCGTGCAGACGGACGGTTGCCTGGTAGTTGCCGGTCGACTTGATGTGCTCGGGGATTTCCACCGTGCGCTTGTCGATCGAGCCGAGGCCGGCGGCCTCGACTGCGTTGGCGATATCGGCGGTCTTGACGGTGCCGAAGAGGCGACCACCCTGGCCGGCCTTGACCGTGATCTTGACCGCCTGGGCGGACAAGTTCTGGGCCAATGCCTGGGCATCCTCGAGGGATGCGATGGCGCGAGCAGTGCGGGCGGCCTTGATGGACTCGACCTGCTTCTCACCACCCTTGCTCCAGAGCAGCGCGAAACCGCGGGGCAGCAGGTAGTTACGTGCGTAACCATCCTTCACCTCGACGACCTCGCCAGCGGTACCAAGACCGGTTACTTCGTGGGTCAGAATCAGCTTTGCCATGGTGTTATCCCTTCCTAGCCGCGGCCAGCGCCGGAGTAAGGCAGCAGGGCAACTTCACGCGCGTTCTTGATGGCCTGGGCGATCTTGCGCTGCTCCTGGACGGAGACGCCTGTCACGCGACGGGCACGGATCTTTCCGCGGTCGGAAATGAACTTGCGCAGCAATGCTACGTCCTTGTAGTCGATGACGGTGATGTCAGCGGCCTTCAAGGGATTGGACTTTGGTTTGGGCTTACGGAGTTCAGCCTTAGCCATCGTGGAGCTCCTTTATCTGGTGGAGCCCGCAGAATTTTTCCGCGGGATGGTGAATAAGAGGTGTTGCTTTAGAAGGGTGGTTCGTCGGACCCGCCGGCATTGCCCCATCCACCGTTATTGGAGGAGGAGGCCCAGGGGTCCTGAGCCGGAGCGTTCCAGGTGCCGCCCTGGTTTCCGCCGGGGTTTCCCCCACCGAATCCAGCGTTGCCGCTCTGGTTTCCGCCACCGAAGTTTCCTCCGGCATTACCGCCGCCGAAGCCGCCACCACCCGAGTTGTTGCGCTGGGTGCGGGTGACCTTGGCGGAAGCGTAGCGAAGCGAGGGGCCGATCTCGTCGGCATCCAGCTCCATGACGGTGCGCTTCTCGCCTTCCTTGGTTTCGAAGGAACGCGACTTCAACCGACCCTGGGCGACGACGCGCATGCCCTTGGTCAGCGTCTCGGCGACATTTTCGGCAGCATCGCGCCACACCGATGCGCGAAGGAACAGCGTTTCGCCGTCCTTCCACTCACTGGTCTGGCGGTCGAAGGTCCGCGGGGTCGAGGCAATGGTGAAGTTCGCCACTGCAGAACCGGACGGGGTGAAACGCAATTCCGGGTCAGCGGTGAGATTTCCGATGACCGTGATGACGGTTTCGCCTGCCATGGTGCCTCCTTGAGTCGGTTTCTACGAAAAGTCGACGCAGACTACTCTGCGACGACCTTCTGGTCTTCCGGGCGGGTGATCTTGGTGCGCAGGATCGTCTCGTTGAGCGAGAGCTGGCGGTCAAGTTCCGCGGAAGTGGCCGGGGTAGCGGTGAAGGTAACCACCGCGTAGATGGCTTCTGCCTTCTTCTTGATCTCGTAGGCCAGCCGGCGGCGGCCCCAGATATCAACATTGTCGACGGTGCCACCATCGTTGCGGACGACATCAAGGAACTTGCCAAGAGTCGGTTCCACGGTACGTTCGTCGACCTCGGGGTCGATCAGTACCATCAGTTCGTATGCACGCATGTGAACCCACCTCCTTTGGGCTAAACGGTCACGGTCTTTCCGTAACAGGAGGTTCTGTGCGTTGGCCGAAGTCGTTTCAGGGGTCAGAAACGGCACAAACAGCCTGACACATCCTACCCGATGCCGGTTCCACCACCCTAACCCGCGCCTGCGGCGAAGCGCAGGGGGCCCCTGGGGCCTGTGGACGGCGGCGGCTCAGCCGGCGAAGAACCCCCGGGTCACGCGGGCCAGGGCCAACGGATCCTCGACCGCACACATTTCACGGGCCGAGTGCATCGAGAGCAAGGCGATGCCGACGTCGACGGTGCGGATGCCCAACCTGGTCGCGGTCAGCGGTCCGATGGTCGATCCGCAGGGCATGACGTTATTTGAGACGAACTCCTGATAGGGGACGTTCACGGCTTGGCAGAGGGCAGCCCAGAGGCCGGCGCCTACCGCATCGGTGGTGTACCGCTGATTGGCGTTGATCTTCAGCAACGGGCCGCCTCCCAGAACCGGGCGGTTGGCCGGGTCATGGCGTTCCGGGTAGTTCGGGTGGACCGCGTGACCGGCATCGGCAGAAATGCAGACGGAGTCGGCGAAGGCCCGGGCCCGTTCTTGGACCCCGCCGCCGGCAGCGTCCACGATGCGTTCAAGCACATCCTGCAGGAAGGGCCCGCTGGCCCCCGAACGGGAGGCCGAACCGACCTCTTCGTGGTCGAAGGCGGCCAGCACCGCAATATGTCCTGGGCCGTCGTCGTTCTCCGACGTGGCTTCAGGACCCCAGCCACGGCGTTCTGCATGGTCGATCAGTGCGACCAGTGAGGCGTGCACCGAGGAGAGGTTGTCCAACCGCTGGGAGGCCAGGAACTCGCCCCGGCCACCGAAGAACGCGGGTTCCTGGGCAATGGTGGTGACGATGTCGTATCCGGTGATCGTTTCCGGGTCGACCCCCGCATCCGCTGCCAGGATGGCGAGCAGGTCCGCTTGGCTCGGGTCCCCGAGGCCCCACACGGGGTTCATATGTTGCTGCTTATCCAGGGTGAGCCCGTCGTTGACCGCCCGGTCCAAATGAATGGCCAGCTGCGGGAAGCGCAGCAGGGGGCCGGTCCGCACCAGGTGTTCGGCGCCGTCGGAGGTGACCACCCGGCCGGAGAGGATCAGTTCTCGATCGAGCCAGGAGTTCAGCAGGGGTCCACCGTAGATCTCGACTCCTGCCTGCAGCCAGCCTTCACGTCCGGTCGTCGGTTTGGGTTTGAGTTTGAACCCGGGGGAGTCGGTATGGGAACCCAGGATGTGGAATCCGGTGGTGGCGGTGGCTCCTGCGGGAATGAACCAGGCGATGACCGCACCGTCACGCACCGTGTAGTAGCCGCCGGGGGTGTGGTCCCAGGTATCGGACTCTGCCCGGGCACTGAACCCGGCGGCGGCCAGCCGGCGGGCGACCTCGGCGGCGGCATGGAAGCTCGACGGCGATGCCGTGACGAACGCCCCCAGATCATTGGCGTGTTCCTGTGCTTCCGACGTGGCCATACCCATCCTTAGGTGTTGTGTGTTCCGTAACTCATCCGCGGTTCCTGCCATTCCACCCGCCGTGACGATAAACGGCAAATGCCACCGCCACCACGCCGACGCCCATCACGACCGGTCCGGCCACCGGCTGGTGGAGTACCGCGACGAGGAAGGCCCCCGAGGCAAAGAGCACCACGGCCAGCATGAACCACGGATTGCGCAGGAATTCTATGTTCATGTTCTAGTAGTCCAGACCCTGGCTCGGGACCACCAGGCCGGTCTCGTAGGCGTAGACGACGGCCTGGACGCGGTCGCGTAGATGCAGTTTCGTGAGGATCCGCCGCACATGGGTCTTCACCGTGGCTTCGGAGAGGAAGAACCGGTGGGCGATCTCCGCATTGGAAAGACCCTCGGAGATGGCGCCGAGGACCTCGAGTTCGCGGGGGGTCAGATCCTGCAGGAGGGGGTCGCGTTCGGGGTGTCCGGCGGACGTGGCCCCGGTTCCCGCCCCGTGCTGTTTTGTGCCATCCGACGGAGCACCATCGGGACGTCTGACATAGGTTTCGAGCAGCCGGGCGGTGATCCGCGGGGCCACGACGGCATCACCGCTGGCCACCAGCCGGACGGCGTTGACCAGTTCGGCGGGGGCCACGTCCTTGAGCAGGAACGCCGAGGCGCCGGCCCGCAGACCGGCAAAGGCATATTCGTCCAGGTCGAAGGTGGTCAGGATGATGATCTTCGCGCACGGGACCTGCTCGGCGATGCGACGGGTGGCCTCGATCCCGTCCACCTTGGGCATCCGCACGTCCATGAGCACCACGTCGGGGGTGGTTTCCAGCGCGAGGGCCACCCCCTCCTCCCCATCGGAGGCCTCCCCGGTGATGAAGAGGTCATCTTCGCCTTCGAGGATGAGCCGGAATCCCATGCGCAGTAGCGGCTGGTCATCGACCAGCAGGATGCGGATGGGGTCCCCGGGACGACGTTCGGGAATTTCCACCTCGGGCGTCTGGGATTGAGGCTGCGGTTTTTCGGTGCCGGATGGCATGGGGCTCTCGTTCATCGTGTGGCTTCCCCCAGGGATGGCTGGTGTTCGGTGGCCTGTTCGGGAACGGTCAGAATCGCGTGGACGACCCACCCTCCGCGTGGTCCGGGGCCGGCGTACACGGACCCGTCGTAGATGGCTGCGCGTTCGCTCATGCCCTTGAGGCCCTGGCCGCTGCCGATGGCATCACGTTTGGCGCCCAACAGTTGGCCATTATCGGTGACCTTGATCCGCACGGTGTCCTCATCGCGGGAGAGATCGACGTGGACCCGGGTCACCGCTCGCCCATAGCGCAGCACGTTGGTCAACGATTCCTGCACGATCCGGTACACGGTCAGCTGGAATGCGGCATCCACCGGCAGGGCGGAGCCGGTATGAGTGATCTGCAAGGGGAGCCCGGCGACCCTGAACCCCTCGAGCATGTCGCTCAGTGAGGACGACGCCGGTTGGGGCGCCAAGGGGGCATTGGAGCCATCGCGGAGCACACCGATGACCCGGCGCATATCGGCCAGGGCGCTACGGCCCGTGGAGGAGAGTTCGTCCAGCACCCCGGCGGCCCGTTCGGGGTCGCGACGCAAGACGACCCGTGCCCCGTCGGAGAGGGCGATCATCACCGACAGTGAGTGGGCGACGACGTCGTGCATTTCCCGGGCTATGCGGTTGCGTTCTGCCACTTGGGCCAGTCGTTGGACCCGGGAACCCCAGTTGGCCAGCTCGGCTTCGTGGAGCCGCTTATTGCGCACTGCGGCGCCGATGCCCACCACCGAGAAATTCGACAGGACGGTCAGCGCAGCCATCATCCAGACGAACGTTTCCGCCGGAGGGGTGTCTTCGACCAGGAACCGGGTGGCCGCCTCGGGGACTTGGAAGGCCGGCAGGACGACGACGAACTGCACGAGGAGCTGCATGGCACTCAGCAGCGCAGCCATCGTGAACATACGCCGAGCGGTATATAAGGTTGCCGTTGTATAGAGGACGAGCCAAACGGCGATGCTCGTCGCCGAAAAGTAGGGGTCCACGAGTTGCATCCCGACTTCAATCAGGAAGACGACCCCCAAGACGGCCATGGGCCAGCGCCGCCGGACGACGAGCAGAACCGCAATGAGCAGCACTCCGGCCCACGGCAGCCACCGGCCGTTGAGCGCCGATTCCAGCCCCGAGGCGGCGGTGACCAGGAAGTAGGTGACGGCCAGCAGGACGTCCATGAGCGTGCGGTGTGAACGCATGAAACGGCGCAGCGGACCTCGCCGTTGTTCGGTGAGCTCGGCAAAGGTCTGCGCCGGTGTCTCCGGGGCCTCCCCCAGCGGTGCTGTGCTCATGTTCTCAGCTTAGCTTTCGGTCTCGACGGGTGGGTGGACCCACGAAAACCGCGGGCGGTGGCGGCCGTTCGTTCCGCCACCACCCGCGGTGGTTCGTGAGGCAGGTGGGGGCCCCGGCCTGCGGTTTCCCTCTAGACGTCGCGACGCCGAATGACCAGCAGGGTGACGACGACCGGAATCAGCGCCCACAGCCCCAGGACCACCCCTGCCTGCCACTGCTCCAGGGCACCCTCGGCGGGCGTGGCCCCGACGAGGTTGCCGAAGGCGGCATCCGGCAGGAAGCGGCTGGCGTCCTGGATGAAGTCGTTGGTAATGAGGGCCAGGACATTCGGTAGGACGAAGACGATGCCGACGAGCGTGACGATCGCCCCTGCCGAGTTGCGCAGCAGACCACCCAGCGACATGCCGAGCAGGGCAATGACGGCCACATAGGCGGCGCCGATCCAGAGGTAGCGCTGGAACGTCTCACTGGAAAGGTCCTGTTCCAGCGAATAGTTGGACAGGATCGGCATGATCACCAGGGCCGCCAGCAACGTCGAGACCACGGTGACCACGAGGGACACCACGGCGACCAGCAGGGTCTTGGCCAGGACGACAGGGAACCGTTTCGGGATGGCGGCGAAGGTGGCCCGGGCCATGCCGGTGGTGAATTCCGAACTCATGACCAGCACGCCGATGGAGCCGACGATGAGCTGGGAGAACATAATGCCCGAGGAGGCAATCGAGTTGCCGAGCGCTTCCATATCTCCCATGGCCGCCGCGGCTTCGGGATCACTGCTGATGGCCTCCTGCGAGGAGCCGATGCCCCAGGCTGCCACTGCGGCGATGCCGATCATGATGACCAGGGTGGTCAGCAGCAGGATGAGGGAGGAGGGCACCGAGGTGAATTTGATGGTCTCGGAGCGGACGGCCCTGCCGAAGGAAGTTCCCTTACCCTCGGTGGTGCGGGGCTGCTGGGCCGCAGGTGCCTGGTGGGTTTCGGTGCTCATTTGCTGGCCCGCCTTCCGGTTTCACGTTCTGGCTCGGCTCCGGTGACCGGGCCTGAGTGGTATTCGACGTCGTCGCGGGTCATATCCATGTAGACGTCCTCCAGGGAGGCCTGCAGCGGGGTGAGTTCATAGACCAGCACGTTGGTATCCAGCGCCCTGCGGGCGATGTCGCGGGGGGTGATGCCCTGGATTTCGAGGGCATCGGGGCCCGTGGTGGTAACCGTGACTTCCGGTGCTGCCAGCGATCTGACCAGTTCGTCGGGGGTGTCGGTGCGCACCCTGGTGCGGGCCCCGCCGGCCCCGGAAAGGACGTCGGCCATGGGGGCGTCGGCTAATAATTTGCCGCGTCCGATGACGATCAGGTGGTCTGCGGTCTGCGCCATTTCGCTCATCAAATGTGAGGAGAGGAAGACGGTGCGGCCCTCGGCGGCCAGGCCTTTGGCCATGTTCCTGACCCAGAGGACGCCTTCGGGGTCCAGCCCGTTGACCGGCTCGTCAAGGATCAGGGTGTGGGGGTCCCCCAGCAGGGCGGCGGCGATGCCGAGGCGTTGGCCCATCCCCAGGGAGAACCCGCCGACGCGTTTGCGGGCCACGGGCGCCAGCCCGGTGAGTTCGATGACCTCGTCGACCCGGCGGTTACCGATGCCGTGGGTGGCGGCCAGAGTGCGCAAATGGTTGCGGGCGGAGCGCGATTTATGCACCGCCTTGGCCTCGAGCAGCGCCCCGACTTCGCGCAGCGGGGCGGCGTGCTCCGCATAGCGTTTGCCGTTGACGGTGACGTCGCCGCCCGAGGGGCGGTCGAGGCCCACGATCATGCGCATCGTCGTGGATTTGCCGGCGCCGTTGGGGCCAAGGAAGCCCGTGACCTTACCGGGCTGGACGGTGAAGGACACGTCGTCCACCGCGCGTTTCGAGCCATAGTTCTTGGCGAGAGAAGTTGCCTGGATCATGCTTCCACGCTACGCACCCGCGCCGGTGCCGTCGCCGCCCCTACGGATGATCTTCGGCCGTGGCGGTGTACGACTTCAGGAGGATGCCCCGTCTCCCGTCAGTTCCCCGGACCGGCCGCTCAAGGTTTCACCTGATGAGCCGTAGCGTGCGGGCCTGGTCGATGGCGGCGGTGCGCGTATCCACCCCGAGTTTGGCGTAAATGTGAATGAGGTGGGTCTTGACCGTCGATTCGGAGATGAACAATTCCTTGGCGATCTGCCGGTTGACCAGCCCGCGGGAGAGCAGGCCGAGCAGTTCGAGTTCGCGCGGGCTCAAATCGGTGGCCGCGTTGCGGGCCGCGGGGTCCATTCTGGCGGCCACGTCTTCGGAGAGGACCCGACGCCCCCGGGCCGCATCCCTGACAGCAGCGGTCAGCCGTTCCAGCGGGGCATCCTTGAGCAGGTAGCCGGCGGCCCCGGCGTCGAGGGCGGTCCGGATATCGGAGTCCGAGTCATAGGTCGTGAGGATGAGGACGGGCGGTCCGCCGGCCGTGCGGATCCTGCCGGTGGCCTCGACACCGTCCATTCCGTCCATCTGCAGGTCCATCAGCACCACGTCCACGTGTTCGCCGAGGGTTTCCAACCGGTTCAATTGGGCGATCGCCGCCGCACCGTCGGCGGCTTCCGCCACGACGTGTAGTCCTGCCTGTTCGGTCAGGACGGCTTTGAGCCCGGCCCGGACGACCGGGTGGTCGTCCACCAGCAGCAGATTTAGTTCATCCATGTCCATCCTCCGTTGCGCAGGGGATCCTTACGGCCACCACGGTGCCCTCCCCGGGCGCCGATTCGACCTCCACGGTTCCGTTGAGGGCACCGATCCGCGCCTTCAGTCCGCTGAGCCCGAATCCCGTCCCATCGTTCCTCGGCGCGGCGGGCAGCGTGTCGGGATCAAAGCCGACCCCATCGTCGTACACATCCAAGGTGACCTCCCCGGCCAGGTAGCCCAGACTGAGGATGGCCCGCGAGGCGCGGGCGTGGGCCAGGACGTTGGCCAGACAGGATTGGGCGGCCCGCAGCAGGGCGCCGGCGACGTCGGGGCTGAGGGCCTGTGCCTCGCCATCCTCCCGGAACCGGCATTCCAGCTCATCCCCGGAGGCCTGTGCGGTGCGTTCGGTGGAGGCGCAGAGCCGGGCGAAACGTCCGGCGAGTGCCCCGGCGGCAGCTTCGGCGGTTCCTGCGGACAGTCCGCGGACGAAGTCGCGGGCCTCACCCAGGTTATCGGAGGCCGTCGTGGCCACCGTTTCGAGGCGTTGGCCTGCCAGTTCCGTATCCCCGGCGTCCAGGGCGGCGCGGGCCGACCGGGAGACCAACACAATGCTGGAGAACCCCTGGGCGAGGGTGTCGTGGATATCGCGGGCGAGTCGCTCGCGTTCGGCCAGGACGCCGGCCCGGTGCTGTTCACCGGCCAACGCTGCCCGGGTGCGGCGCAGTTCATCCAGGGCCCGGCGCTGGTTGACGCCCTCGGTGTAGAGGGCCTGGTAGGCGAATCCCATGACCACGGAGAACGTTGCCCCGAAGACCGGCCCGAGGATGCCGGCCACGGTGACCGACCCGGCGTGCGCCCATTGGGCGCCGATGACGACCAGGGTCAGCCCGATAATGGCGAAAAGTGCGGTGCGGGTGCGCAGCAGGTGCATCTGCAGGAAGAACAGCGGGAAAGCGAGCCAGCTGAAATCCGGGTGCAGGGCCATCAGCGCCAACCAGAGGACGACGACGATGAGCAGCCAGCTCCGTGAAAACCGGTTGGGGTCCGAGGTCAGGCCGCGGGCGAACCGGTTTTCCCAGGTGGTGCCCCAGAGGTAGATCGCGGCCAGGACCCCAGCCAGCAGAATCGAAGCCAGGCGCGTGGAGGCGCTGGTATCGGTGACCAGGACCCTGATGACGCCCACGCCGAGCAGCAAGGCGAAGCCCACATGCAAGGACACCCTCAGCACGCGCAGGACGACACCACCGGGGGTCGCCGGCAGCGCGGTGGCCTCGGAGCCCGGTGGGTTGGCCTGCTGATTCGGTGCGTTCACGTTCCCAGCCTAGGGCGATTGAGCGGCAGGTGGTTCAACCGTTTGGTGGACCCGCTTCCGCCGCGGCCTGCCGATCCACCGGAAGGCCGGCAGCGGATCACGTTCTGCCCCCGCATAGGGTCCTGCCTGCGGGTCGTCCTGGCCGACCCGTCGCACCGGATCGGTCTGCGGATCCCAGATGCTGCGCGCGACCCGATACATCAGGTACGCGGTGGCCAGCATATGGGCGGCTACCGCCAGGACGTAGAACGCCTCGGGGAAGGTGTTTTGCTCCTTGACGCTGGTACTGCCCGTATACAGATACATCCAGATCGCCCAGAAGTGCAGGGCCTCAACGAGCTGCCAGATCAGGAAATCGCGCCAGCGCGGCCAGGCCAAGGCAGCCAGCGGGATGAGCCAGACCACGAATTGGGGCGAGTAGACCTTATTGAAGAGCACGAAGGCAGCGACCACGAGGAAGAGCAGTGAGGCCACCCGTGGCCGCCGGGACGCCAGCAGCCCCAGCACCGCGATGCCTGCGCAACTGGCGGCAAAGAGCCAGAAGGCTGCCGAGTTGATGACCTCCGAGGTGAAGGTGGGGGCACCGGGAAGCACGGTGGCCGTGACGTTCCAGGCATGCCAGAGGGAGGACAACCCCGCCCCGCGATCACGCGTGAATTCCAGGAAGTAGCTCCAGGCCCCGAAGTTGGCGATCATGAACGGCAGGTTCACCAGCAGCCAGGAACCCGCGGTACCGGCGCTGACGATCAGCAGGGGGCGCCATCGCCCGGTGCGCAGGGCCAACACCAGCACGACGCCCAAAAAGAGGATCGGGTAGACCTTCATGGAGGCGCCCAAACCAATGAGAATTCCGGCCAGCAGCGGTTTCTCCCGGGCGAAGGCCAGCAATGCGAGGGCCAGGAACGCGACCGCCCACAGATCCCAGTTGATGGTGGAGGCCAGGATCATTCCGGGGGCCAGGGCGACCATGGCAGCATCCCAGGGCCGTCGCCCCGCGGCTCGGGACGTGGCAATGACGATGATGAACCAGAGCACCACCACCATCAGCAGGTTCACGTCGAAGAAGGCCAGCGTCCGGTCATAATCCCCGGGTACCACCAGTAGTGCCGCGAAAGAGGCGACCGCCGACATGAGCACCGGGTATTCGAAGTGGGCGCCGTCGGCGAAGGGGGCGAAGGCGTTGGTGTCGAAGCCGCGGGCGGTAAAGAGGGCCGACCAATCCGAATAGCAGGCCCAAATATAGGCGTTGGAGCCGCCCCACCCGAGGGTGCGGCACATGTTTTTGGCGAGGATGGCCACGATGGCGGCGACGATCGTCAGGGCCACGAGGACCCGTTCGATGGTGAAGAATCCCGGAGACACCCGCCCCGGGGAGCTGAATCGTCCCAAGGGCCCGCCCATGACCTCGGTCAGCCGGCGCAGCAACGGATCATTGCGGCTGGGTACGGTGATCCGCAGCGGCCCACGGCGGGACCCCCGGGACGTGGAGGATCCCCGGTCCGTTCCGTGGCGGGCCGGGGGCCTGGGCTTCTCGCTCATGGAATCAGCCTATCCGGCACGACCGCACCGAGGATCGCCCCCGGATGTATTGCACACCACACTTTGCGTTAACCCACTGGTCGGTCTGACGACACCTCGGCTCCCTAGCGTCGAAGACATGCAGAAGCCACAGAGTGAAACCGTCCTGGTCGTCATCCCGGCCCGTGGCGGATCGAAGGGCCTCCCGTTGAAGAACCTCCGTCCGGTGGGCAGCAAGTCGCTGTTGGCCCGCGGCATCGACGCCGCCCTGGCCGCCCCGTCGGTCACCGATGTCGTGGTCAGCACCGACCATTCGCAGATCCGCAATGAGGCCCACGCCCAGGGTGCCCGGGTCATCGACCGTCCGGCGGCGTTGGCCTCCGACGGGGCCAGCAGCGAATCGGCTCTCGGCCACGCCCTGGACACCCTCGAGTCCCTTCCCGCCGTCGTCGTCCTCTTGCAATGCACCTCCCCCTTCATCAACCCGGCCCATGTGGAGGCCGCCGTCAGGGCCGTGCTTCAGAACGAGGCGGATGTCTGCTTCAGCGTCACCGAGGACCATTCATTCATCTGGTCGGCGAATCAGGGGACCGTTCATGCCGTGGGCCACGATGCCGGGTACCGCCCACGACGCCAAGACCGGGCCCCCCAATACCGTGAAACCGGTGCCTTCTACGCCATGCGCACCTCGGGATTCCGCCGAGCCAACCACCGGTTCTTCGGCAGGTTGAAGTTCCAGGTGGTCCCGGCCTCCGACGCCCCCGAAGTCGATTCGCCCGAGGACCTGGAGCTTGTGTGCGCGCTGGCGGCCCGCCGCGCGGGCCGGCCGCCTGGCCCGCCACTGCCGGGCATTGACGTTGACGCGCTGGTCACCGACTTCGATGGCGTCCACACCAACGATGCGGCCCTGCTGGCCTCCGACGGTTCCGAATCCGTCACCGTTTCCCGCTCCGATGGGCTGGGCGTCGCCCGGCTGCGCCGGGCGGGAGTGCCGATGCTGATCCTCTCCACCGAAACCAACACCGTGGTCGCCACCCGGGCCGCCAAGCTCGGCGTCAACGTCGCCCACGGTGTGCAGGACAAGGCCAGCCGGCTCGACGCCTGGATCGCTGAACACGGCCTGGATCCGGCCCGAGTGGCCTACGTCGGAAACGACGTGAACGATGTGGCGGCCATGGACTCCGTCGGATGGCCGATCGCGGTCGCCGACGCCCGCCCCGAAGCCCTGGCCGCTGCCCGCATCGTGCTCCAGAAGCCCGGCGGCAGTGGAGCCGTCCGTGAGGTCTGCGAACGCATCCTCGAAACCCCCAACCGTCCAACGGCCGCACGGCTGTTGGTCTCAACCCCCTGAAACACCTCCAACGAAAGGGAAACACCATGACCACCGAAGCGATTAAGCAGGACGCCCCCGTGAGCATCGGCACCGAGAAGATCGGCACCGGCCAGCCGGTCTACGTCATCGGCGAAATCGGGATCAACCACAACGGTGATGTCGACGTTGCCAAGCAGCTCATCGACATCTCCGCAGCTGCCGGCGCCAACGCCGTGAAGTTCCAGAAGCGGACCCCCGAGATCTCCACCCCGCAGGATATGCGCGATAAGATCCGTTCGACCCCCTGGGGCGAGATGACCTATTTGGACTACCGGTACAAGGTCGAATTCGATGCCGCACAGTACCGCGACATCATCTCCTACGCCCGCAGCCAGGGTCTGGAGGCCTTCGCCTCCCCGTGGGATGTCCCCTCGGTCGAATTCATGGAGGTGCAAGGCGCAGCAACCCATAAGGTGGCCTCCGCCTCGGTGACCGACCTGGAGTTGCTGCGTGCCCTGCGCGAGACCGGCAAGCCGATCATCCTGTCCACGGGTATGTCCACGATCGAACAGATCGACACGGCAGTGGAGACGCTGGGCACCGAGAACCTGGTCCTGATGCACGCCACCTCCACGTACCCCCTGCCCCCGGAGGAAGCGAACCTGCGCATGATCCCGACGCTGCAGGAACGCTACGGCGTCCCGGTGGGCTATTCGGGACACGAGCGCGGCCTCCAGATCTCCTTGGCCGCTGTCGCCCTCGGCGCCGTGACCGTGGAACGGCATATCACCCTGGACCGCACCATGTGGGGTTCCGACCAGGCGTCCTCCTTGGAACCGAAGGGCTTCGAATCGCTCATCCGTGACATCCGCATCCTGCAGGAAGCCATGGGCGACGGCGTGAAGAAGGTCTTCCCCGGCGAGCTCGCCCCGCTGTCCCGCCTGCGCCGCGTCGACGCATAGTCCCGGCCCGTCGAGATGAACACCCCCTTGCTCAGCATCGTCGTTCCGGCGAAGGATCAGTCACCCTTCATCCGCGACACGATGACGAGCCTGACGCACCAGTTCGAGGATCCGCGCGCACTGGAAGTCATCTTCGTCGACGACGGCTCCCGGGACGGCACCGGGGAGCTGGTCGAGGCCTTCGCCGGCCGGCTCCCTGGCCTGAGGATCCTCCGCAACCAGGAGGCCAGGGGCCTGGCCACCGCCCGGAACCAGGGCCTCGAAGCCGCCACCGGCACCACACTGGCCTTCTTGGACGGCGACGACTGGTTGGCTCCCGGGCATCTACAGGCCTGTTGGGAAGCGAGGGACCGGCTGGATGTGGACTTTTTGCGGGTGGACCATGTCAGGGTCACCGCAGGGCGTCGATCGATCCACCGGGCCCCACAGGCCCGGAGGAATACGGTCCTGGACCCGCGGGCCTCGATCCTCCCGCAGACCGAAACCACCCTGATCGATTACCCGTATGCATGGGCAGGAATATTCCATCGTCGGTTGGCCGACGCCGGCCTCCTGCAGTTCCCCGATGGGTTGTTCACCGCCGAGGACCGCCCCTGGATCTGGAGATTGCATTTGCAGGCCGAGTCCTTTGCCGTCGTGGAGGCCCCCGGAGTGCTCTATCGGCGCGGCGTGACCACCTCCCTGACGCAGATCCAGGATCGTCGGCAACTCGATTTCGCGCGGGCCTTCGCCCTCGCCTTCGCGATCGTGGCCGCCGACCGCGAAGCCTCGACCTACTGGCCGAAAGTGATCCGCCAATTCATGGCGGTTTCCTGCCACCACCTCTCCCGCAGCGCGGGGATGACCGCGACGGTGACAGCGGAGCTTCAGGCGGCGATCACCACCACGTTGGCGGCAGCACCCGAGGCCTTCCTCGCGGCGGCCTTCGCAGGACTCGATGCCCGACGACGGCGCCTCCTGCTGCCCTTGTACCCCACCACCACACACCCCGAAAACCCCACGGGACGGGACCGAGACCTGGTCCCCGGAGGAACCAGATGATCCAACTGCTCACCGCTTCAACACTGTTCCAGGTGGCCTCCCTGGCGGCCATGGTCGATGCTGGAGCGCTGCCGAAACCCGAGGGGGAACGCGTGCTGCTGCTCGTTGACGGTTCCCAGCAGCCCGAACTGACCGGCAGCATCGCCGACACCCCCGGATTCGGGGACCTCGCCGCGCGGTTTGACCGGGTGCTGGATTTCGGTGAACTACTGTTGCCACGCCGGCCCGCCCAATTCAATCCGCGCGAGGAGGAGCTGTATCTGTGGCAGCGCCTCCTCCGGCAGTGCTTCGGGCTCGGTGACGAGGAGCTGCAGCTGGTTGTCGATTCGATCCAAACCAATCCGAGCCGGGCGATCCTGCGGATTTTCCACGACTCACCGTTCCTGGTCCATTCGGACGGGCTGATGTCCTACGGTCCCACCCGCAACCTGCTTCCAGCGTCCATCCATCAACGTCTCGACGGGTTGGTCTACCTCGATCTGGTTCCCGGTCTGAAGCCGCTGCTCTTGCGCGAATTCTCCCCGCAGCTCAGCCCGGTACCGCCGCAGCCGTTGGCTGAGATCATCAACGATCTCGCCGGCTCCGCCGAGCTGGTGCTGCCACTGCCCGCCCAGGCCCGGCCGGCGCCGGAGATCGGAGCACCCAAAACAGCGGTGGTCCTCGGCCAGTACCTCGCCCACCTGGGGCTCATGGACGACGAGGAGGAACGGATTCTGCATCGCGAAATGCTGCGCGAAGCCGAACGCCGTGGGGCCACCACGGTGATCTTCAAACCCCACCCCTCAGCCGGCCCGGCCTCCGGACGCCAACTCGAGCGCGACGCCGACGCCCTGGGACTGCAGTTCACCCAACTCGGGGAGCCGATGCTGGCCGAAACAGCGGTCGCCCTGCTGCGCCCCGACGTCGTCATCAGCTGCTTCTCCACGGCACTGCTGAGCATCCGTGCCCTCTTCGGCACCGAATGCGCGGCGGTGGGCACCGAAATGATGCTCGAACGGCTGAGTCCCTACGAAAACTCCAACCGGATCCCCGTCACCCTCATCGACGCCCTCTTCCGTCGGGGCCTGCCACTACCTGGCGAGGACCCCCTTGGCTCCGAGGGGGCTCTGACACAGCTGGTCACCGCCGTCGGCTACTGCATGCAGCCGCAACGCCTGGCCGCAGAGGAAGCGGGCGCCCGAGGATTCCTGGCCGGCCACTACCCGCGCTTTGCCAAGTATTTCAAGCGTCGTCGGCTCACCCGCCTGGACCTTCCCGGGGCCCTCCCCCCGGGCAGGCCTGCCACGGGGCTGGCCTCCCGGTGGGGACGGCGTCTGCCGGCCTCTGTGCGTCGCCGGTTGAACCGTGGCATGCGTCGGATGCCACGCCGGCTGGTGAAGGTGGCCAGACGTGTCCCCCGCAGTTGACCTACCGGGCAATTCCGGAAGGGCGGGCCGGACCCGCAGGGTGGAGCTGGTGCCTCAGGTCCAACGGCCCCGCTTCGGACGGGCCGACGTCTGGGTGGAATCCCCGCTGCAGCTGCTCAGCGCCATCGAAGCCCACGGGGCGGGGCTTCTGGGCCGCCACTCAACGATCCACTCGCGGGGAGGAACCGCGGCAATGGACACCACGGTGCGCACACTGATGGCCCAGGCCCCCGCCGGTGTGACCTTCGACGAGGCCAACGCCCAGGAACCCTCGACCCCCGACCGCCCCGCGGACCGCTGGGTCACCGGCGACGCGTTCTCCGGCAGAATGCAACGTCGCCTCATCGGGCCGGTGCGCGCCGACGAGTTCGTGATCATTGATGACGGGTTGGCGACGGTAAAACTCTTGCAACTGCTCACCGGGGACCGTCCGACCCCTCTCGTGCGGTCCCGCGCCCCCCGCAGCACCTCACGCAACGCCCTGGGTGTGGCCAGCTGGTACCGGTTGCGTTCCCTGGCCCGTCAGGGACGCCTGCTGGCCTGCACCGCACTGCCCATCGGTCGGGAGGTCGAACGGGCGTTCAGGGATCTCGGCGGACATCTGGAGCACCACCGGTTCGAATGGTTGGGGACCCAGCCGGTGACCGAGCAGTTCCCTGAACCGACGATCGTCATCGGCTCGGCGCTGGCCGCCGACGGTCTGATTGGTGAAGCACCCTATTTATCCTGGGTTCTGAAACAGACCGACGACGGACCGGTCGGCTATTTCCCGCATCGCCGCGAGGAACCGGGGTTCTTGGCCGAACTGGCTCGCCACCCGCTGATCACCGTGCACCCGAACACCCTTCCCGTGGAGATGCGCCTGCGGGGTCTTCGCCGAGGCCAAAAGGTCAGTGCCCTACCCTCCACCGTGCTGCCCTCGTTGCGTTTGCTGCTGCGCCCCCACCGGGTGAGGATCACCGGTCATCCGGTCCCCGAGCGCTGGTGGACCGAGGCAGCCTCCCCGGCACTGCGCACCCACCTGGGAACGTCATTGGAGGACCCCACCGCGTGAAGATCCCCCCGGACGCCCCACCGCGCATTCTCGCCGTCGCCGACAGCGACTCGTACTTCAAATTCGCCTGCGCGACCCTTGACGGGCTCGGCCCCGGCTGGGACCGCACCGTGGTTTTGGCCCGTACCCCCCTCCTGCCCACCGCCGAACAACGGGTCGGCGCGGTGACCGGGACCTTCCTGCAGGACGCCGATCCCACGGCCGTCGTCCCCCTCCACCGCCTCGGCCCCCTGCTCGACTCCGCCGACGTGGTGCTGGGTGCCGCCACGGGCCCCGTGGTCCAGGAAGTCTTCCGTCGCGCGGCGTCCCGCCAGCGGGGAACCGGAAGAAGCACGGCCCTGGTCTCCGCGCTGCCAGGAGTCGCCTACCCGGCCACGGCGAAGGCCATGGGTTTTCGTTCCCTGGGTGATCTCTTCCTCACGCATGGCCGGGCCGAGGCCAGGGATTTCGGCGGCCTCTTGGCCCGGCTGGGGAGTGACCAGTCGGTTCTGGCCACCCGGCTGCCCTTCCTGGTGTCCACCGGGGAACCGGCCAAGGATACGACGCCGGTGCATTCGGTGGTCTTCGCCGCCCAGGCCAAGTTCCCGATCCACCGGCACGAACGGGAACAGGTCCTGCGGGCGCTGGCCCGCACCCAGCGGGCGAACCCCGGGGTGGAGGTCATCGTGAAACTGCGGGCCAGGGACGGCGAACCGCAAACCCATCATGAACGCCACCCCTATGACAGGCTCTGGGCCGAGCTGAGCGCCGGCGGGGCCGTGGCAGGAGATGAAGTGCGTTTCGCGACCGGGACGATGGCCTCCGTGTTGCGACCGGGGACCCTGCTCGTGACGGTTTCTTCCACCGCGGTGTTGGAGGCCATCGACCGGGGGCTTCCCGCCGTCGTCCTGACCGACTTCGGCCTGGACCGTGACCTCTACAATCTGGTGTTCGAGGGCAGCGGGCTGACCGGGTCGTTGCAGGACGTGGAGGAGTTGAAGGTGCTGCGGCCGGAGCCCACCTGGCTGGCCGAGCACTACTTCCACCCGCCCGACGCGGTGGCCTCCGGGGCCTTGGAACAACTGGCCCGGCGCGCCCGGGCAGGCGCCTTGACGACCTCCCCGGAGGCCCTGGCCCGCACCGGTCGGATGGCCCTGCACCACCGGTTGCGCACCAGGCTTCCACGGCCCCTCCTGCGCCTGGTCCGTGGCCTGCCCCACCGGCGGTTCCCGGCCCGCGCCGACCCCCCGAACGGCCGCTGAAGGACCCGGGGCAAACCACCCGGGAATAACCGGGCCGCCGCGTCACTTAGAATCGTTGTGGCCTTCGGCCGCCCAAGAACCGTTCTGCTGTAGGAGTCACTGTGTCGGGAAACCCCATTCGGGTCGCAATCATTGGTGTGGGGAACTGCGCCACCTCGCTCATCCAGGGCGTTGAATACTATAAGGATGCGGACCCGGAGACGAAGATTCCCGGTCTGATGCACGTCCAGTTCGGCAAATACCATGTCCAGGACGTCTCGATCGTCGCCGCCTTCGACGTCGACGCGAAGAAGGTCGGACTGGATCTCGCCGAGGCCACCACCGCCAGCGAGAACAACACCATCAAGATCGCCGACGTGCCCACCACCGGCGTCACCGTCCAGCGCGGGCACACCCTGGACGGCCTGGGCAAGTACTACCGCGAGACCATCGAGGAGTCCGACGCCGCCCCGGTCGACGTCGTCGCCGCGCTGAAGGAATCCGGCGCCGATGTGCTGGTCTGCTATCTTCCGGTCGGTTCCGAGCAGGCAGCGAAGTTCTACGCCCAGTGCGCCATCGATGCCGGCGTCGGCTTCGTCAACGCCCTGCCCGTCTTCATCGCCGGGACCAAGGAATGGGCCGATAAGTTCACCGCGGCCGGGGTGCCGATCGTCGGAGACGACATCAAGTCCCAGATCGGGGCCACCATCACCCACCGCGTGATGGCCAAGCTCTTCGAGGACCGCGGTGTGACACTGGACCGGACGTACCAGCTCAACGTCGGCGGCAACATGGACTTCAAGAACATGCTCGAGCGTGAACGCCTCGAATCCAAGAAGGTCTCCAAGACCCAGGCCGTCACCTCCAACACCTCGGCACAGCTCGGCGCCGACGACGTGCACATCGGCCCCTCGGACTATGTGGCCTGGCTCGATGACCGCAAGTGGGCGTATGTGCGCCTGGAAGGCCGCAACTTCGGTGACGCCCCCGTCTCGCTGGAGTACAAGCTCGAGGTCTGGGATTCGCCGAACTCCGCCGGAGTGATCATCGACGCCATCCGTGCCGCCAAGATCGCACTGGATCGCGGCATCGGCGGCCCGCTGCTCTCGGCGTCCTCCTACTTCATGAAGTCCCCGCCGGAGCAGTTCAACGACGAGGCGGCCCACGAGAGCGTCGAGGCGTTCATCCGCGGCGACATCGAGCGCTAGGAACCACGGCCCAGAATGCGACGGCGGCCGGCCCCTTGAACAGGGGCCGGCCGCCGTCGTCGTCTGCTCAGAAGAGTCCTACGGCATTCCCGTTCCCGTCCACATCCATGCGCATCGCCGCCGGGACCTTGGGCAGACCCGGCATGGTCATGACGGCCCCGGTCAGCGCCACGATGAACCCGGCCCCGGTTTTGGGGATCAACTCACGCACCTGGAGGGTGAACCCCTCGGGGGCGCCCAGCAGTTTCGCGTCGTCGGAGAACGAATACTGGGTCTTGGCCATGCACACCGGCAGCGAATCCCACCCGTTCTCCACGATCCCGGCCAGTTGCCGGCGCGCGCTGGCCGAGAATTCGACGTCGGCACCACCGTAGATATCGCGCACGATGGTGCGGATCTTCTCCTCCACCGGCAGCTCCAGGTCATAGAGGTGGTGGAAGTCCGAGGGCCCTTCCACGGCGGCCAGCACCTTGGCGGCCAGTTCCCCGGCCCCCTCGCCACCACGGCCCCAGACGTCGGCCACTGCCGCCTCGACCCCTTCGGCGGCGCACCAGTGGAGCACGGCGTCGAGTTCGGCCTGCGTATCCGTGGCGAACTGGTTGATCGCCACGACCGGGGCCAGCCCGAACCGTCCGATGTTGCGCACATGCCGGGCCAGGTTCGGCAGCCCCCCGCGCACGGCCTCCACGTTTTCCGGTCCCAGCCCATCCTTGGGGACTCCCCCATGCATCTTCAACGCCCGGATGGTGGCCACCAGCACCACGGCGGACGGCGGGCAATCCGCATAGCGCGCCTTGATGTCCATGAACTTCTCGGCCCCCAGATCGGCGCCGAAACCCGCCTCGGTGACCACCACGTCGGCCAGCCGGCGGGCGGTGTTGGTGGCGATGGCCGAATTGCAGCCGTGGGCGATGTTCGCGAAGGGGCCGCCGTGGACCAGTGCGGGGGTCCCGGCGATGGTCTGGACGAGGTTGGGTTCGATGGCGTCCTTGAGTAGCAACGTCAGCGCCCCCTGGACGTCGAGTTCGGACACGCTGACCGGCCGGCGGTCGAAGGTGTACCCGACCGTCATCCGTCCCAGCCGCTCGCGCAGGTCGTCGAGGTCGGTGGCCAGGCAGAAGACCGCCATGACCTCGGAGGCGACGGTGATGTCGAAACCGTCCTGCCGGGGCATTCCCTCGGTGGGTCCACCGAGACCGATGACGATGCTGCGCAGGGCCCGGTCGTTGACGTCCATCACGCGTTTGAAGGTCATGCGCCGCGGGTCGATGCCCAGCTCGTTGCCCTGCTGGATGTGGTTGTCGACCAAGGCCATCAGCAGGTTGTTGGCACTGGTGATGGCGTGGAAGTCACCGGTGAAGTGCATGTTGATGTCCTCCATCGGCAGCACCTGCGAATATCCACCGCCGGCCGCCCCGCCCTTCATCCCGAAGATCGGCCCGAGCGACGGTTCCCGCAAGGCGATCATCGTGCGGGTTCCGGTGGCGGCCAGGGCGTCACCGAGACCGACGGTGACCGTGGACTTGCCTTCCCCGGCCGGGGTGGGGGACATCCCGCTGACCAGGACCACCCGTCCCGGACCCGAGCTGGCCTCGGGCAACCCGGCCCGATTGATCTTGGCCTTGTACCTCCCGTAGTTCTCCAGCGCCTCCGCCGGAATGCCGGCCGCTGCGGCGATCTCTTCGATCGGCTTCAACGTCGCCCGCTGGGAAATGGCCAGGTCGTTCATGGCCTCCGGGGCACTATCGGGTTGCTCGGCGGTACTGCTCATCTGCTCACGGACCTTCCCGGCCATCGGCCGTCATGTCGTCCGGCGGACCACCTTGTCACGCCGGTGACCCCCAAGCTACCAGCGATCCATGGCGCCGTCCCGGGATCGCGGGCCACGTTTTAAGCGGCAAAGCCCGCCGGTGAAGCCGGCGGGCTTTGCGGTGGGGGCGGATAACCCGTTCATGCTCTTCCTCCTGGGGGTCGGTCGCTGATCTGGCCGGATGAACCGGCGGCGTACCGACTTAGCGAAAGCGGAAAAGCATTTCCGGGGGGAGCTGGGATTCGAGGCGGGTCCTGGGCTCGGGGTTATACAAGGTGTTCAACCATTGCGGGCCCAGGGGCTTCCTACGTCTGTTCTGCACGTCATTCACCTCCCCGGTACACATCGGGGCGGGTGGGCTGGCGGGCAGCCGAGTCGTTCATCAGGGGCCGGGCGCGGAGGACGTCGGGGCCGGTGACGAAGAGTTCGGCGGAGCGGGGGCCGGAAGGGCCGGTGGTGCTGGATTGCGCGGACATCGCTGTTCCTTCGTTCGAAACCTCGGGGTGGGGAGGCCTGGAACAGCTGCGCTGGTGTCTAGCGGTTCGCCGTTCCGGGGGCGGGGATCAGGGCACGATGACGGGGTCCGGCAGCGTGCGCAGTGGTAGCCACTGCCTGCGTGTTCTGGATGATCATCACGATTCCCACCTCCTTCGGTGAACGGGCCGAGCGCATCGGCGGTCAATAGGTCCACGGGTCGAAACATCTCATTGAGATCTCTCAATCACCGTTAACAAACTAACCCGGGATCGGCCTCGAGCGCCAGCCCGGGCCGGAAATTTTCTGTGATTCGTGCTGGAACCCGGCGCGTCGGCGACGACACGCCGGGTTCGTCGGCGGGCGGTTACAGTCCCCAGGCCTCGACGGCGGGGGTCTTCTTATCCCAGCCCAACCGGCAGACTTCCGCGGTGCCCAGCAGGAAGTGGCGTCCCTGTCCTGCTCCGAGCCCCAACCAGGTCGCCGCGAGGATGCGGGAGAAGTGGCCGTGGGAAAAGAGCACGGCGTTCCCGCCATCCGCCAGCTCGCTGCGCACCCGTTGCACGATCCTCTCGGCGCGGACCCCGACCTGCTCGATGGTTTCCCCGGCCGGGACCCCGTCATCCCAGATCAGGTAGCTGGGGTTCCTTTCGCGCACCTCGGCCGAGCGGACGCCTTCGTAGTCCCCGTAGTCCCACTCATGGGCGTAGTCCACGACTTCGGCACCGGGGAATCCTGCGAGTTCGGCGGTATGCCAGGCGCGTTGGGACGGGCTGGTCATCACCAGGTCGAAGGAGGTACCGGCCTGCTGGATGCTGGTCAGTTTCGCGCCGGCGACCCGGGCTTGCTCCTCGCCATGGGGCGTCAGCGGAAGATCCGTCAGCCCGGTGTACTGGCCGCTGCGCGACCATTCGGTTTCCCCGTGGCGGACCAGCCATAGGCGCGGCAATTCACTCATCGTTCATCCTCTTCTCGTCCGTTTCCTGCTCGGGTCCCTGCCCGGACCACCACTCGACCAGCGCCTTCGACGCGGCCTCGGGCCCCATCGGGCCATGGTCCAACCTCAGGTCCAACAGAAACTTATAGGCCCGCCCGACCTCAGGGCCGGGCCCGATCCCCAGCAGTTCCATGATCCGTCCACCGTCGAGGTCGGGACGAATGGCGTCCATCTGTTCCTGCTCGGCCAATTCCTCGATCCGGCGTTCCAGGTCGTCGCAGGCGAAGGCCAGGTATTCGGCCTTGCGTCGGTTGCGGGTGGTCACGTCCGAGCGGGTCAGCCGCAACAGGCGTGGCAGCACCGATCCGGCATCGGTGACGTAGCGGCGCACCGCAGAGTCCGTCCAGCCGGCGTCCCCATACCCATAGAACCGCATATGCAGTTCCACCAGGCGGGCCACCGACTTGATGGTGTCGTTGTCGAAGCGCAGCGCGCGCATCCGCTTCTTGGCCAGTTTGGCGCCGACGGCATCGTGGTGGCGGAAGCTGACCGCCCCGTTGGGTTCGAAGCGTCGGGTCGCCGGTTTGCCGATATCGTGCAGCAGCGCGGCGAAGCGCAGTACGAAGTCGGGTCCGGGCACCTCGCCCTCCGCTCCGGTCTCCAGCGAGGCTGCTTGGTCCAGGACCTGGAGGGAGTGTTGGTAGACATCCTTATGCCGGTGGTGTTCGTCGACCTCCAGGCGCAGAGCGGAGACCTCGGGCAGCACGTGGTCGGCCAATCCGGTGCGCACCAGCAGGTCGACGCCCTCCCGCGGGTGGCGGCCGGTCATCAGCTTGATGAGCTCGTCGCGGACCCGTTCGGCGGAGATGATGTCGATCCGTGCCGCCATATCGGTCATCGCGGCTTCGACCTCGGGGTCCACCGTGACCCCCAGCTGGGCGGCGAACCTCGCGGCCCGCATCATCCTCAGGGGGTCATCGGAAAAGGACGACGCCGGGGTTCCGGGGGTGCGGATCAGCCCCTGTTCCAGGTCCTTGAAACCCCCGTAGGGGTCCACCAGTTCCAGCTCGGGCAGGCGCAGCGCCATCGAGTTCATGGTGAAGTCCCGACGGTACAGGTCCTCCTGGAGCGAGGTTCCGAAGGCCACCACCGGCTTGCGGGAAGCCGGGTCATAGGCGTCCGCCCGGTAGGTCGTGACCTCGATCGTGTGTTCGGCACGGCGCAGGGCGATGGTGCCAAAGGCCCGGCCGACCTCCCAGGTGGCGTCCGCCCATCCGGCGACCACGGCCAGGGTCTGGTCCGGATCTGCGTCGGTCGTGAAATCCAGGTCCGGTGAGACGCGGCCCAGGAACAGGTCCCTGACCGGGCCCCCAACCAGGGACAGGGCGTGGCCGGCCGCGGTGAAACGGTCGGCCAGTTCGAAGACGACGGGGGGAAGGAGCGTCCTGAGGGCGGATGGTGCGGGTAGCTGCTGCATAGTCCGTTAAGCTTGTCAGATTTTTCCGCCGGCGCCTGACGCGCGGCGTACGCGGGGCGGGCACATGTGCACAGCAAAGATGGATAGAGTGGTTTCCATGGCCCATCCAGTACCTCGCGCTCCGAAGCGCACACCGCTGAACGCCTCCATGGCGTCTGCGCAGCCGGGCCAGCATTCCCTTCCCACCGTCGAGGAAATCTCCTCCGGCGGAGTCATCGTCGATACGGCGCTGCCCGGACTCCCGGTGGCAATCATCGCCCGCTACAACCGGGGTGGCCGGCTTGAATGGTGCCTGCCCAAGGGCCACCCCGAGGGCGAGGAGACCAATGAAGCGGCCGCCGTGCGGGAAGTGGACGAGGAAACCGGCATCGCCGGACGGATCCTCGCCCCGCTGGGCAGCATCGACTACTGGTTCACCGTGACGAACTACCGCGTGCACAAGACGGTCCACCATTTCCTGCTCGAAGCCACCGGTGGAGAGCTGACCGTCGACAACGATCCCGATCACGAGGCAGTGGATGTCGCGTGGATCCCGATCGCCGAACTCGGCAGGAAGCTCTCCTTCCCCAACGAGCGCCGCATCGCGGAATTGGCCCGGGACGTCCTCGCTCAACATGGCAACTGAGACCACCACGGACCAGAAAGCTGGTTCGAACGCCAAGGCTTATCACCTCATGGCCTCGGGGACCATTGTGTCCCGGGGTCTGGGCTTCGCCCGGACGGCCCTGTTGGCCTTCGCCATCGGATCGAATGCCATGGTGGCGGACATCTTCGAAAAAGCCAACGTCATCCCCAACATCATCTTCATGCTGCTGGCAGGAGGCATCTTCAACGTCGTGCTGGTCCCGCAGCTGATCAAGGCCTCGCGGGCCGCGGACAAGGGCTCGGACTACACGAGCCGGCTCATCACGCTGACCATGGTCGTCATGGGTGCCTTCACCGTGCTGTTGACCCTCGGGGCCGGCCCCATCATCACCATCCTGACCAAGGACTGGTCGGAGCCGATGCTCACCCTGGGCACCGCGTTCGCCTATTGGTGCCTACCGCAGATCTTCTTCTACGGCGTCTACGCCGTCGTCGGACAGGCCCTGAACGCCCACGGACGCTTCGGCGCCTACATGTGGGCGCCGGTCGCCAACAACGTCGTGCAGATCCTGGTCATCATCGGGTTCATGATGTCCTTCGGCAAGTACGACGGCGATCCGGACCAGTTGGCGAACTGGACATCGATGCAGACCCTCTGGATCGCCGGCGGTTCGACCCTGGGCATCGTGGTCCAGGCGCTCGTGCTGTTCATTCCGCTGGCCCGTTCAGGTCTGCGGATCCGTCCCAAGTTCAACTGGCGGGGCATGGGGTTGCGCCATGTCGGGAAGCTGGCGATCTGGACGCTGGGTTCGATGACCATGGGCAACGTCGCATCGTTGATCTACGCCCGGCTGGTTTCCAGCGCGGCGAACGCGCGCAGCTCCCTGCCCCCGGGGGAACGGGCGGGCGTTCCGGGCGAACAAGCGCTGAACGCGATGCAGCTGGTCACCGTCCTACCGCACTCCATCTTCGCCTTGTCGCTGGCCACCGTCCTGTTCAATGAACTCTCACGGGCCTTCGCCGACAATAAGCGGGAGAAGGTCGCTCCCGCCCTTTCCCAGGGACTCCGCACGACGGCGGTGCCCGTCGTGTTCGCCACGGTCGCCTTCATCGTGCTGGCCGGACCCCTGGGCCTGCTCTTCGCCGGCGGCGGGAAGTATTCGGTGGTGGCCGGCGCCGCGATCGGGCAGCTGCTGCTCCTGACGGCGCTGGGTCTGCCCTTCAAGAGCATCCACTTCTTCCTCATCCGGGTCTTCTTCGCCGAGGAGGACACCAAGACGCCGATGATCATCCAATCCTCGATGGCCGTCGTCGGCGTGCTCATCGCCTACGCCCTGGCCGCGGCCCTGCCGGCGGCCAAGATCGCCTTGGGGATCGCACTGCTCTACGGGGTCACGAACATCATTTCCGCCGTGATCGCCCATGTCCTGGTCGTGCGCCGCTACGGCGACTACGGCACCAGGGAGGTCGTGAACACGTATATCCGGATCGGCTGGTACTCCGCCATTTCGGGGGCCGTCGGGGCCCTGGTGCTCTGGTTCATGGGCGGATACACCAGCGGATTCGCCTGGGATTCAATCTTCTCCGCCCTGATCAGCATCGCCGTCGTCGGCAGCGTGATGGCCGTGGTGTACCTGCTGTTGTTGAAGGCCGCCAACGTGCCGGAACTGGACGATTTCATCGGCGGGGCAGCCAAACGCATCCCGGACCTGGGCAGAAGGTTGCGCCGCTAGGACACAATGTCCCGCCCGCCGGGCGCGGACACCGGTAACATGGTCGAAGCACAGCAGCAGCGTGCCCAGCTACACACCACCAAACCCGGGAGTAAATAGTGTCGCAGCCCATCGATGTCGGAGCCGTTCTTGGGGGCCGGTACAAGGTCACCGAACTGGTTTTGACCTCCGCCGACGGCGACGCGGTCCTGGGCGGGATGGATCAGGTGCTGAACCGTTCGGTGAGCATCCTCGTGGCTTCACCGGAGAACGCGAGCCAGGTGGCGACCAGCGCCCGGGAGATCGCGACGGGCGAGCGTTACGGGACCATGCAGGTCCTGGACCTGGGCATCTCCGACGGCAGCACCTACCTCATCACGAACACCGCCAGCCCGGCCGATCTGCTCGACCTGGTCATCCAACGCGATGCCCCCTTCATCGAACCCTTCTACACCGACACGCTGGGTTCGGAGATCTTCGGGGTCACGCGCAGCGCGGAACCGGAAGTCTACGACGACGAAGAAGAATACTGGGAAGAACTCCAGGCCAATGAAGAGCGCAATGTCGGAGGCCGGGTCGCCAAGAAGCTGACCGGGTTCACCAGCCGTTGGGGGCGTGGTCGGAAGGATTCGGCATCCCCCGAGGCGGACGAAGAGGCCGAAGGGTTCGCTGCGGCCGCCGACGAAGCAGCCGCCACCGACGCGGAGGACCACGAGCCCACGGATTCCGCCCCACCGACGGCGGCAGCCAATGTCCCGCCGCGGCCGCAGATACCACCCACGTCCCCCGCGTCCCCGACGGACTCACCCGATCCCGCCGACGACGACGCCACCGGTGAAACGGAGAAGGTCTCCCTCTGGGGCACCCCCGCAGATGATGTTTCGACTCCCGCTCCCCAGGGTGACGATGCCGGCGACGCCAGCCTGGCGGCAGCGGGTGCCGCGGCCGCCGGAACGGCAGATCACGAGAGCCAACCGGTCGAAGCGGAACACTACGAACGTCCCGCAGCGGTCTTCCCCGCCGGAGCCCGTCACTTCTCCGCCCCCGATGAAGAGGCCGACGAGGGGGACCCGGAGGAGAAGGCCGCAGGAGGTGGCCTCAGCCGCCTGCTTGTCGGTGCCTTGCTGGTGGTGGTGCTGGTCGTCGCGGTCGTGATCGCCTTCAACACGTTGGGCTCCAACGACGCTCCCAAGACGGCCGCGGAAACCAGCCAGGCAGCCTCCTCGCAGGAGGCTTCCTCCAAGAAGGCCGAGTCCCAGGAAGCGACCCCCGAGGCGGCGGCCACCCCCGAGGTCACCGGGATTTCCCGGGTCGTCCCCGGCAACCAGGAGTTGAACTCCGAAACGGACTCCACATTGTCCAACGCCATCGATGGCAACCAGGGCAGTTTGTACCGTTCCTATTCCTTCACCACCCCGCAGTTTGGCGGCTTCGCCTCCAACATGATCCTGGTGGTCGAGCTGAAGGAGGAGGCCACGATCTCCGAGGTCGAATTGTCGGGGCTCAATGGCACCGGCGGGGCCTTCCAGATCAGCGTCGGTGATTCCGACGACCTGGGCTCGGCCACTGAAGTCACCTCGGGATCCTTCACCGGCCCCACGGTCACCGTTCCCGTCGCCGGGGACGATGACCAGAAGGTGACCGGCAAATACGTGTTCTTGAACATCAACGAGCTTCCCCGTTTGGCCACGACATCCAATAGCTCCCGCCCCTACGGGCTGCAGGTCGCGGAGATCAAGGTGTCCTAGCACCACCGAGGGAATAGAGCCCTGCACCGCTTCGTTGTGCAGGGCAAGAGATCATCAAAACCCCGTGCATCGCACCTGCGAGACCCCACGGGCTGAGAGGGAGGGACACACCGCGTGGCAACAGATACACCCGATGCCGTTCGCGACGTCATCATCATCGGTTCAGGACCCGCCGGGTACACGGCAGCCGTCTACACGGCACGGGCCAATCTGGCCCCGCTCGTGGTGGCCGGATCCGTCACCGCCGGTGGCGAGCTGATGAACACCACTGACGTCGAGAACTTCCCCGGATTCCGTGAGGCAATCCTCGGACCGGACCTCATGGACAACATGCAGGCCCAAGCCGAGCGCTTCGGCGCGGAGATCCAGTACGAAGACGTCTCCACCGTCGACTTGGAGGGTGACATCAAAACCGTCATCCTGGCCAGTGGCGAGGTCTACCGCGCCCGCGCCGTCATCATCTCCACCGGTTCGGCCTATCGTGAATTGGGCTTGCCGAACGAGAAGCGGCTTTCCGGACACGGTGTGTCATGGTGTGCCACCTGCGACGGCTTCTTCTTCCGTGAACAGGAGATCGCCGTCGTGGGCGGAGGCGACTCCGCCATGGAGGAGGCGCTCTTCCTTACGAAGTTCGCTTCGAAGGTCACCGTGATCCACCGGCGCGATGAGTTGCGGGCTTCACGGATCATGGCGGACCGCGCCTTGGCCCACCCGAAGATCGAATTCGTGTGGAACTCCGCAGTCGATGATGTGCTGGGCGCCGAAAAGGTCACCGGCCTGAAACTCCGCAATCTCCTGGACGGCAGTGAGTCCGAGCTCGAGGTGACCGGCGTATTCGTTGCCATCGGCAACGATCCGCGGACCGAACTGGTCAAGGACCAGTTGCCCGTCACGGCGGAAGGCACCATTGCCGTGGAGGGCCGGACGTCAAAGACGCGCCTGCCAGGCGTCTTCGCCGCCGGTGACGTCATCGACCCGACCTACCGTCAGGCCGTCACTGCCGCCGGCTCGGGCTGTGTGGCAGCACTGGACGTCGAACACTATCTCTCAGGTCTGCCTGTCCCGACAGAGCAAGCCGCAGCAGTTTCCAACTAGAACTCCCCCTCGGAAAGGACAACCAATCATGAGTCAGGCAAAGGACGTTACAGACAGCTCCTTCCAGGCCGACGTGCTGGATGCACCGAAGCCCGTCATCGTGGACTTCTGGGCCGAATGGTGTGGGCCCTGCCGCCAGCTGTCGCCCATTCTCGACCAGATCGCCGCAGAGCACGCCGATAAGGTCGACGTGGTCAAGGTCAACGTCGATGACAACCCCGGAATTGCCGCAAAGTACGGCATCACCAGCATCCCGGCGGTCTATGTCTTCGACAAGGGCGAACACGTGGCCAGTTCCATTGGTGCCAAGCCCAAGCAGGCGCTTGAGCAGGAGTTCGCGGCCTTCCTCTAGAAGGACGCAGCCGGCAATGCGCCGGCACTCCACGACCGAAACGGGGCCGCCTACCATGCAACATGGAAGGCGGCCCCGTTTTTATGCCCGGTGCGGACCGCGGGTCCTTCCCGCGGATGCTCGGAGGACGGCGAGAAGCTTCCCCACCACGTCACTGGACCCCTTCGGACCACTGCTCACGCCGGGGGCTCCGCCGGGCGCCGTCCCCCTGGCTCCAGGAAACTCCGTTCGCGCCATGGTCAAACTACCCCCTCAGACGCCCTGCTCCGTCAACAGCAGCCGACGACGGTGCCATAGGACATCCACCGCGCTCAATGCATCACTATCTGACGCAGTATCCCGGTGTTCCCAGCCTGTCCGGGGGACCCAACAGACGCGGGACCAGCACTGGATCCCTCAAGACCGGGCCCAAAGACCCTCGATACCAACGGGATCAGTTGCGTTTGTCTCTTCTCTCCTTTTCAGTAAATGATTTCTCATCAACGCGCTCACCGAACCAACTTTCTATGGATTCCTGGTCGGTCCGGTCACGAGAGATGCAATGGATGAATTTCACTGATTCCACGATCCAGGGCCCTCATCCGAACCCGTCGAGCGACCATCCACCTCGAACCATCGTTTCACGTGGAACATCCTCCAAGCATGAATCTCGTGCAAGCGTCATAACTTATCCACAAGATATGCACATTGTTAATATTCTGGGGATAACGAAGTCTCCGGCGGTCGCTCACGCCCAGGCGACGTGCGAATCAGGCACTCAATAACTCGGGTCGAACCAGTCGCGTCGATGGGGACATTGATAACTAATCGAGTCTCAAGAGTACGGTCGTAGTCCAGCCCACCACCACATCAAAGGCGTGAGGCTGCAGTCCACGTTTCACGTGGAACATCGTTGCGTCAACGGCTCGGATGGTCGCGTCAGTGAATCGGCCGTACACGACGCCAAGATCATTGATTTGGCTTCAACTGATACCCCGCGTCCTTTGAACGCACCCAGGCAATAGCTACTACCGGGCTCCCGAATACGGTCGCGCTTCACGTGAAACATAGGATTTATGGATTTTGTCGGACGAGAGCGCTCACTTGGTTCCCTTTTCCGACTCCGTGCCTACTCTGACAGGGGACTGTCTACAAGTTTTTCGGAACTACGGCCGGGCGGGGATAAAAGAAGCGGGTGGGTTTCACGTGAAACCCACCCGCTCGACTGACGAACACTACTGCTCAGCAGATGGCGCTATGACTCCCATGATTCGATTCAGATCATCGACCGAGCCGAATTCGATGCTGACGCGACCCTTTTTTGCTCCGAGGCTGATCTTGACATTGGTTTCCAGATGATCTGACAACGAATTGGCCAAATAATCGAGTCTTTCGTGCCGTGCAGTCGAACGCGGAGCCTTTTCCTTCGGCTTGCGCCGCAGACCATCATTCATCGCTACGATCTCTTCCGTCGCCCGGACCGAGAGACCCTCGTTGACGATACGCTGCGCTAGTCGCTCCATATCCGCGACATCTTCAAGTCCGAGGAGGGCACGAGCATGACCTGCGGATAGCACACCGGCAGCAACCCGTCGCTGAACCAGGGCAGGCAGTCGCATCAGACGAATAGTGTTGGAGATCTGTGGCCGGGAACGACCAATACGCTCAGACAATTCATCCTGAGTACAGTCGAACTCCTGCATGAGTTGTTGATAAGCCGCCGCCTCCTCCAGGGGATTCAACTGCGCACGGTGTAGGTTCTCCAACAGCGCATCTCGCAGTAGTGCGGTATCCGACGTCTCCCGCACGATTGCCGGGATGGTCGTCAGGCCGGCTTCCTGGACAGCACGCCAACGCCGTTCACCCATGACGAGCTCATAGAGTTGATCTCCACCTTCATCCGATGGACGCAGCACGATCGGCTGCAGAAGTCCGACTTCGCGAATCGAGTGCACGAGTTCAGCCATGTCATCATCATCAAAGACGGTACGTGGCTGCTTACGGTTCGGGTGGATGCTCGCGACAGACACTTCCGCGAACGTCGCCCCGGGTACCGCGACCAGCGTTTCACGTGAAACATCGTCCTCTGAAGATCGAGACTCACCTGCCGTCGAGGACTTATCGTCAGCAACACCCTTCCGAGATTCAGCTTCCTCATCGGTATTTGGTCCTCTGGACCCTACCGCCTGATCGGAGGGATCGGTTGCTGGATCACGCGAGGTCCGCACGTTACCGAGCACGTTCGGAACAGCTACACGGCGGTTCCTGGGTGTGGCTGGCTTGCGATCAGAATCAGCGATCTCATCGCCCGGCTTTCCTTCTTCAGTCCCTCCCTGCTCTGAGCTGAAGAACATATCAACCGGACGACTCCTCCGTGAAGGCTGCTTCGTTGTAGAACTGGGACGCGTCGACGACTTCTGTGCCTCCTTAGGGGTCTTCGGCGGTGTTGCCGCCCCCTTATCGATATCATCAGGTGTCGAGGATGCATAAGAGGTCTTCCCCGGACTGGTCGCCTGGCTGGAGGAACTACTCTTCCTCTTTGTTGGTGGTGTTTCACGTGAAACAGAAGAAGTGGACGAACCCTTGGATCCCTTGGAATCGGATTCACTCTCGATGTTCACTGCTGAAAGAGCACCATTCGGCCGGCCTGCATCATGACTCGTCTCCGCAGGTGAAGACGCCTTTGGAATGCCCTCTGACGACGAAGAAAGCCCATTATCAACCTGAGAGGGCTCTTCTTCCTCGTTTGACGGACTACCAGAGATCAGGGCACCAAGCCCACGTCCCAAACCGCGCCGCTTCTCAACCATTCGTCGTCCTCTCGACCTTGCCAGCGCGCCCGGGTGCGCGCAAAATTACCTACCAAGAGTCTACTGGCAACCAAGAGCTTCAGGAGCCGCTGACGCCCCGTTCGGCGATCTCCGCGGCTGCCTCCAGATAGGACAGCGCACCCGTTGAGCTCGGGTCATAAGTGACGACCGTCTGCTGATAGCTCGGAGCCTCTGAAATCCTGACACTCCGGGGAATCAATGCCTGGAGGACCTGGTTCGGGAAGTGCTCCCTCACCTCATCCGCAACCTGTGATGCCAGGTTGGTCCGGCCGTCGTACATCGTCAAAAGTATCGTGGAAACAACCAGATCTGAGTTCAAGTGCTTTTGGATCAGTTCAATGTTGCTGAGCAGCTGGCTCAGGCCCTCGAGTGCGTAGTACTCGCATTGGATCGGAATAAGCACTTCCTGCGCGGCAACGAAGGCATTGACCGTCAGCAACCCAAGACTGGGAGGGCAGTCCACGAAGACATAGTCGATTCGTTCGGCCCCTTGATCTTCCAGCATTTTGGCGTACTGGTCCAAGGCCCTGCGAAGTCGTTGCTCCCGGGCCACGAGCGATACCAACTCGATCTCCGCGCCAGCCAGGTGGATCGTCGCCGGGGCCACCAAGAGATTGGGGAACTGCGGACATGGCGCCAAGACATCACCCAGCGGAACATCGTTGATCAGCACGTCGTAAATACTGTCCACTTCGGCGTGGTGATCAATTCCCAAGGCAGTGGAGGCATTGCCCTGTGGATCGATATCAACCACCAGGACATTCATGCCGGCCTTCGCCAACGCCGCAGCGATGTTCACGGTCGTAGTGGTTTTACCGACGCCACCCTTTTGGTTGCTGACCGTCAGGTACCGCGTGCTATCGGGCTTGGGCAAGGTCGTCCCGCTGAGCTTCTCGCGACGCTTGGTTTCGTTGGCCAGCTGGCTTGCCAGCGGGGTGCTCTCGTCGATGCTGTCCATCATGTTCCGAACCGGTGCCTTCGCTTCCGACTGAAATTCTTCTTGCTGCTTGATGCTGCCGTCCTCCAGGGCTGGGCGTGAAGTGCACGGCTAGCTCCATACCGGCAGAACCACGTTTCACGTGAAACGTAAGAAACAACCGAATACGATTGCTCTACTGGTGGCAGTGTGCCGGTCGAGTGCTGAAGCCACTCGGTGGGGCCTGTTAAGACCTCCGTGCCATTCATGGTCGCTTCTCCTCACCACATCCATGACGAGTTCGCCACCAGTACAGCCTACCGGTCAGGACGCGGTACCGACGTTGATCCTCACTACGGTCGTGGTTTCCTCCAGCAACGAATCTCCCACGGTCAGGACTTCAGTTTCCCTGGCGCCAAGTTTTCGCAGGACCTTGGCTGCCTTATCGACTTCCTCCGCTGCACTACGACCCTTGATCGCCAACACCTCGCCCCGTCCATGCAGCAGGGGGATCGTGAGCCCGGCCAGGTTGCCCAATGCAGACACGGCGCGAGCGGTGACCACATCCGCGTTGATGTGCTCCACCGCCTGTTCGGCCCGGGAACGGTACACGGTGACGTTTTCCAACCCGAGGTCCTCCACTACTTCGTTCAGCCAGATACAACGCCGCTCAAGGGGTTCGATCAAAGTCAACGACAGGTCGGGACGAGCAATCGCGAAGGTCAGGCCGGGCAACCCTGCGCCACTTCCCACATCGGCAACCTCTGCCCCTTCAGCAATGAGCTCGGCGACCACCGCGCAATTCAACACGTGTCTACTCCAGAGACGAGGCACTTCCCGCGGGCCGAGGAGGCCACGTTCCATCCCGGTGGTGGCAAGGTGCTGAACGTACCTTTCGGCCAAAGGCAAACGATCTCCGAATATGGCCTGCGCCGCCCTCAATTCCGCTTCACTGGGCTGTACTTCCTGAATCACAACGCTCCTGTTCCTGGCTTCGGTAAGGTCGAACTCGCCGTAGGGTTAGGCGTCGCCCAGTGATACAACGATATGTCGGCGGCTTCCTTCGCCCTCGGATTCACTTTGCAATCCGAGATCGGCGACCGCGTCATGAACCAACTTTCGTTCATAAGCGCTCATAGGATCCAGCGCAATGTCCTCACCGCTTTCGCGGGCGCTCGCCACGGCCTCTTCGGCGATCTTCTTCAATTCGCCTGCCCGACCATCGCGGTATCCGGCAATATCCAGAACGAGCCGTGAACGATTGCCCGTCGCCGAGAGAACTGCGAGACGGGACAGTTCCTGGAGGGCTTCTAGGCCTTCCCCGTCACGACCGATCAGGTCCTTCAGGGATTCGTCTTCGGCTTCTTCACTGACGATGGAGATATAGGTCCGACCATTCCTGATCTCGATGTCGAGATCACCATCCAGATCGGCGATATCGAGCAATTCCTCGAGATAGTCCGCGGCGATGTCCCCCTCTTCCTCAGCACGGTTCGGCGCATCTGCGGTCTGGTCCATCGCCTGCATGGAAGGCTTCGTCTCATCCACGGTGTTCTCGACCGTGTCGGTGGCGTTCACATCGTCGGCACTCATCGTCTACTTCTTCTTCCTGTTCTTGCGCTGCGGTTGCTCGCGCTGTCCCTTGGGCTCGATGACCTCGGCTTCGACCACTTCGTCGGTCTTCTTCTGCCCGAGAGGCGGAAGACCCTTAGCTGCACGACGTTCATTGAGTTCGCGTGCCGCTTGGGAGCCGGGTGTCGGGTTGTTGCGGATCACGTAGAACTGCTGCCCCAGCGTCCAGACGTTCGTGGCGGTCCAGTAGATCAGTACACCGATGGGGAAGTTGATGCCGCCGATGCCGAACACCAGCGGCAGGATGTACATCATCATCTTCTGCTGCTGCATGAAGGGGCCCTGGAGGGCTTCCTTCGTCATGTTCTTGGTCATGATCTGTCGCTGCGTCGTGAACTGGCTCGCAGACATCGCGATGATCATCACGATCGCAGTGATGATGACGGAGACTTTCGGGGCCCCAGAATTCACCGTTCCGAGGAAGGTTTCCGACAGGCCGGCGCCAAAAATAGTCGACCCGTCAAAGCTACGCACCAGGTTGACGGACAATGCCCCGACGCTTTCCCCTTGATCACTGGCATGCGAAGCGTTGTTCAGTGTTCGGAAGAGGGCGAAGAAGAACGGCATCTGCACCAGAATCGGCAAGCAGGAAGCCAACGGGTTCGTCTTGTGCTTCTTGAACAGCTCCCGCTGTTCGGCAATCATGGCCTGCTGCGAGAGCTGGTCCTTCTTACCCTTATATT
The DNA here is from genome assembly GCF_052379645.1 of Arthrobacter sp. 179. Classification (NCBI taxonomy): domain Bacteria; kingdom Bacillati; phylum Actinomycetota; class Actinomycetes; order Micrococcales; family Micrococcaceae; genus Arthrobacter; species Arthrobacter sp. 179. Next base: position 228,901 of record NZ_JBQSYU010000001.1, read on the forward strand.
TAGCCTGCAGCTTCTTCAGATCGGGTTGGAGGACCTGCATCGCCCGCTGGGCCTTGATCTGTTTTACGAACACAGGGATCAGTGCAGTACGAATGAGCAACACCAGGCAGATGATGGACAACGTCCAGGTCCACCCCGAATCGGGATCCATGCCCACGAAAGTAAAGATCGCGTGGAAGGCCCGAAGGATCCATGAGACCACTTGGGTGAATGGCCACAGAAGTGTGTCTAGGAAGTTCATTTCCGGTTATGCTCCTCGAGCCGCATCCGCGGCATCATCGTCGGCGGGAATCGGCGGATGATTCAACACCATGATCTTGGGGGTTCTGCCTTCTGGCCAAATCCTGGATCCTGCAGGGACATGATCGATGCCGCCGTGACTCCATGGATTGCAGCGAAGGACGCGCCAAAAAGCCAACGCGCTGCCCTTGACGGCTCCATGTGCGGTGACCGCTTCCAGGCCGTACGCCGAGCAACTGGGAAAGTATCGACAGACGTCCCCGTATAAGGGCGAGATTGCCTTCCGATACCCCATGATCAAGAGGATCAAGAGGTTCCGGGGAAGATCCCAGAGCCAGCGAAGGGGTCCGGGACCAGCATCTGAAGGGACTTCAGCCAACCGAATGCCTCCTTCTTCTGCTCTCCGTCTTCAGCTCGGCTGCTTGCTGGCACGAATTGTCCAACGCTCGGCGCGCATCCGCGGATAAACCCGCCCATGTGGCCTGAGCCGAAGCGGGAAGGGCTCGCACCACGACGTCGTATCCTGACGCCAGTGAGGGAAGTTCCTGTGCCGCGACGGCCCTCAACCTCCTTTTAACGAGATTGCGGGTCACCGCGTTCCCGACGGCCTTGGACACGATAAAACCGAACCGCGTGGGTTCGGCATGATCGGCCTCAGGCCGCAAGCGTGCATATAGCACGACGTTCCGGCGCCCAGAACGGGCGCCGGAACGTACGGTGGCAGAGAATTCCGCGGCTGCGCGCAGACGGTGTCTCATGGGCAACATGGTCAGTATCCGACTCCGTCGGGGAACATGCTCACGTCACCCACGCGCGGTCCGCAGGAATGGCTCGATGCTATGCAGACAGCTCGGTGCGGCCCTTGGACCGGCGTGCTGACATGATGGCGCGACCTGCACGGGTGCGCATACGAAGACGGAAGCCGTGCTTCTTGGCACGACGGCGGTTATTCGGCTGAAAAGTCCGCTTGCTCACAGTAGTAACTCCAAGACGATCAAAGGATGCGCCTTAACCCGTTGCTACAAGGGGGAAGAACAGGCTGACGCTCGTATTTCATGTGGCACATTGGGTTGCCTGGCCCGAATCCCGCGTAAGCGGACGGATTGCAGGGTCCCAAAGCACACACACAGGACTAAACTACGATAGGCGACGCGTGGTAGCAAGGTCAAACCGGCACGCGGCGGATACCTCGGACATCCGACTACCGGGCTGTGAATAACTTCGTCTTCATTAATCCACAGTTGTGGACAACGAACAAGGCATTTGGGTGATTTCCCGCTACCGGCCATCGTCCTCGATCGCGCTCATGGTAGTTATCCGCAGCAATTCATTGGACTTGCGCGGCTGCTCGCCAATACTTCGCAGTTATCCACGGACTGTGAATAACGCTGTGGATGACGGCTAGAATCGAAACTCGTTGGTCGTCTTTCGCTTAGGGTGCGGGCCAGCGGAAACCTATCACCGGACCGGCCCACCTTGAAGGGGGAGATCGCAATGAGCACAGACGAATCCAACAGTGTCGGCAGCTCCTGGCGTCAAGTCGTTCGGATACTCGAACAAGACGATCGGGTCACCCCCCGCCAGCGCGGATTCGTGGTGCATGCCCGGCCGCTCGGCTTGATCGGCACCACCCTGCTGTTGGCCGTGCCCAATGAATTGACCCGCGAAGTTCTCCAAACCCAACTGAAGAATTCCCTCGACGCGGCACTACGCCAGGTCTTCCAGGATGACATCCTCTGTGCCTTCAGCATTGATGCCGATCTGGTCCCGGACACGGAGCCGGAGCCCAGCAAGCCCGAGCCGGCTCCGGTGGCCAAGGAACGGATGAGCGACCACCGTCCCCAACCTTCCCCGCCCTCGAATTCCCAGGAGTTCGGTCGCCTGAACCCCAAATACATCTTCGATACCTTCGTGATCGGCTCATCGAACCGCTTCGCCCACGCCGCCGCCGTGGCGGTCGCTGAAGCACCCGCCAAGGCATATAACCCGCTGTTCATATATGGGGATTCCGGGTTGGGCAAGACCCACTTGCTCCACGCCATCGGCCACTACGCCCGACATCTGTACAACGGCATCAGGGTCAGATATGTGAACTCCGAAGAGTTCACCAACGACTTCATCAACTCCATCCGCGACGACGAGGGCGCCAGCTTCAAGCAGACGTACCGCAACGTCGATATCCTCCTGATCGACGACATCCAGTTCCTGGCGAACAAGGATGCGACACAGGAGGAGTTCTTCCACACATTCAACGCGTTGCACAACCACAATAAGCAAGTCGTCATCACCTCGGATCTACCGCCGAAACAACTGGCGGGTTTTGAAGACCGGATGCGCTCGCGTTTCGAATGGGGACTGTTGACCGACATCCAGCCCCCTGAGTTGGAAACCAGGATCGCTATCCTGCGCAAAAAGGCCACCGCAGAGGGACTTTCGGCGCCGGACGATGTCATGGAGTACATCGCCTCGAAGATTTCAACGAACATCCGCGAGCTCGAAGGCGCCCTGATCCGCGTGACGGCTTTTGCCTCCTTGAACAACCAGACCGTGGACCTGACATTGGCCGAGCAAGTACTCAAGGACCTGATCACGGACGAGGGAGCCCAGGAGATCACGCCGGCCGCGATCATCGCCCAGACCGCTGACTACTTCAATCTCAGCATCGAGGAACTCAACAGCAAATCCAGGACACGCACCCTGGTGACCGCGCGACAGATCGCGATGTATCTACTGCGTGAGCTCACCGACATGTCGCTTCCAAAAATCGGGGCGGAACTCGGAGGGCGTGACCATACGACCGTGATCCACGCGGACCGCAAGATCAGGGAACTCATGGCAGAGCGCAGGGCGATCTTCAATCAGGTGACCGAACTGACCAACCGCATCAAGCAACAACAGCGCGAGGGCTAGGAAGCCCGAGTTTCCAGCGATATGAACGCTTGTGGATAAGTCTGTGGATAATTAAGTGGACGACTAGGTTCTTCTGCGGATAACTACAGGATTCCTGTGGACCCCCGAAATACCAATAGTTTTTATCCACCGGCCCGTTGGACTTCACACGATGGGAACCCACAAGTTGTGAACAGCCTTAAAGCCCGAGACGAACACGCGGGACATGGTTATCCACAGTATCCACAAGGGTTATTAACACTACTAATCCCTCTTTCTAGAAGAATCCAGATAACAAGTTCCCGTTCCCGACCACTCTGGCCTGCTGAGCACAGATCCCACCGGGGCAGTATGCCCACGTTGATGACTCGGGCTAAGCTTGCACCGGAAAGTTGTCACCAAAAGCTGTGAAAGGCGGATCACTACGTGAAGTTCAGTGTTGAAAGGGACGTTCTGGCAGATGCCGTGTCCTGGACCGCCCGTTCGCTGTCACAGCGGCCTCCCTCGCCGGTCCTCTCGGGGATCCTCATCAATGCGGGAGACTCGGTGGTCTCCTTCGCCGGTTTCGATTACGAAATTTCTGCTCATTTGGAGATCGCGGCGGAAGTCTCCACTCCCGGCACCATTCTTGTTTCAGGCAAACTGCTGGCTGAGATCTGCCGAAGCCTGCCCCAGTCGACCGTCACCATCGAAACGGAAGGCTCCAAGGTCACCGTCACTTGTGGCCGTAGCCGTTTCCACCTGGCGACCATGCCCGTGGCCGACTACCCCGAACTACCGGTCCTGCCGGAAATCGCCGGTGTCGTGGACGGGGCAGCCTTCTCCGAGGCCATCGCCCAAGTCATCGTCGCCGCCTCAAAGGACGACACACTGCCGATCCTCACGGGTGTGAAGATGGAGATCGAGGATGACCTGATCACTTTCCTGGCCACCGACCGTTACCGTCTGGCCATGCGTGAGGTTCATTGGAAGCCCACAACTCCCGGCATCTCAACCTCGGCCCTGGTGAAGGCCAAGACGCTCAACGAAGTCGCCAAGACCCTTGGCGGTGCCGGGGAGTTGCAGATCGCCCTCGGAGAGAACAGCGACCTCATTGGTTTCGAAAGCGGTAGCCGACGCACGACTTCACTCCTGGTCGACGGCGATTACCCGAAGATCAGGTCGTTGTTCCCGGAGAACACCCCCATCCATGCGACGGTCCGCACCCACGAGTTGGTTGAAGCAGTGCGTCGCGTCGCCGTCGTTGCAGAACGGAATACACCCGTTCGACTGGCCTTCACCGATTCCCAGCTGGCCCTTGATGCCGGTACGGGCGAAGACGCACAGGCCGAAGAAGCCATCGAGGCCCAGCTTGAAGGCGAAGAGATCACGGTGGCGTTCAATCCCGCGTACCTGAGCGAGGGCTTGAATGCCTTCAACACGGAGTTCGTTCGGTTCTCGTTCACCACCGCCCCCAAACCGGCGATGATGACCGCCCAAAAGGCACTCGACGGAAACGACGAGGACGACTACCGCTACCTGGTCATGCCGGTACGACTTCCAAACTAAGGCCAATCCACCGACCGGGGATTCCACTATCGAGGAGGATGCCATGCACATCGGAATGATCGGCTTGGGCAAGATGGGCTACAACATGCGGGCCCGCCTTCGCCAGGGTGGAATCGACGTCACTGGGTACGATCGGAACCCCGACGTGACCGATGTCGGATCCGTCGATGAACTACTGGCCCTGCTGCCGGATCGTAAAGTCCTGTGGATCATGGTTCCCTCAGGGGCCGTCACCGATGCGGTTGTCTCGGAGCTCGCGGGAAAACTGGGGGAGGACGATCTGGTCGTTGACGGCGGAAACACCCGATTCAGCGACGACATCCGCCATGGCACCGACCTGGCCAAAAGCGGCATACGCTTTGTGGATTGCGGCGTTTCAGGTGGCGTCTGGGGCCTGGAGAACGGCTACGGGCTCATGGCCGGCGGTGCTCCGGAGGACATCGAGGAACTTCTTCCGCTCTTTGATGCGTTGAGGCCGGAGGGAACCAGATCCGAGAGTTTCGTCCACGTCGGCGACATCGGCGCTGGGCATTACGCGAAAATGGTCCACAACGGCATTGAATACGGCATCATGCAGGCTTACGCCGAAGGCTATGAGCTCCTTGCCGCGAAGGAGATCATCAAAGACGTCCCCGGAACGTTCGGTGCCTGGCAGCAAGGAACGGTCATCCGTTCGTGGTTGCTGGATCTGCTGGTCAAGGCCTTGAAGGAAGACCCGGAACTCAAGGACATCGCCGGCTATGTAGAGGATTCAGGAGAAGGCCGTTGGACCGTTGAAGAGGCCATCGCCAATGCGGTTCCTGCCCCCGCCATTACGGCTTCGGTCTTTGCCCGGTTTGCCTCGCGGCAAGAAGATGCACCGGCAATGAAGATGGTTGCCGCCCTGCGGAACCAGTTCGGCGGACACGCGGTGCGCCGGCCGGGCGAATAAGCGGGACATCAGCAGTTGTACGTTTCTCATGTTTCCCTGACCGACTTCCGTTCCTATCGCCAAATCGACCTCGAACTCGCTCCGGGCACGACGGTCTTCGCTGGTCCCAATGGCGTGGGGAAGACCAATATTGCCGAAGCCTTGGGCTATTTGGCTTCGTTGTCCTCACACCGGGTGTCCAATGATGCTCCCTTGATTCATTTCGATGCCGACCAGGCTCTGGTTCGGGCCCGGATCCATCGGGGGGAGCAGGCGGTGGGGCTTGAACTGGAAATCACGGCGGGGAAGACCAATCGGGCGAGAATCAACCGGGCCAACCCCGTCAGGGCCCGCGAGATCCTGGGCATAGTGAGAACCGTGCTGTTCGCGCCCGAAGACCTGGCATTGGTCAAGGGGGATCCCTCGGAACGCCGGCGCTATCTCGATGATGTCCTGGTTGCCTTGCAGCCCCATCAAGCCGCCACGAGGTCCGACTACGAACGCGTCCTTAAACAACGCAATGCCCTGCTGAAATCGGCCCGTTCGTCTGGACGATTGTCCACCTCCCATGAAGCCACGCTTGCCGTGTGGGATCAGCATCTGGCATCGGCCGGGGCAAAACTGTTGCGCGGTCGGTTGGATGTCGTGGCCACCATCGAAGGACATATTTCGGATGCCTATGCGGGGCTGACGGACGGCTCGAAACCCGCCACGGTTATTTATACGTCCACGGTTGGTGGTGTCCTCCCCGCCGAAGACAACAACGGGGAGCAACCGCTGGCCGCCGGGGAACGCAGCCCGCTGGCCGAGCTCGATCTGGAGGAGCTCCACGAGGCCTTCCTGGCGTCCTTGGGGTCCCAGCGCAAGAAGGAACTCGAACGGGGACTGACTCTGGTTGGACCACATCGGGATGATCTGGTTCTCGGTCTTGGACAGGCGCCGGCCAAGGGATATGCCTCCCATGGTGAAACGTGGTCCCTCGCCCTGTCGCTTCGATTGGCGGTCTACCGTGCCCTGTGTGAAGACGACGCGCGACCCGGTGCGAAGCCGATCCTCATCCTTGATGACGTGTTCGCCGAGCTCGACCTTTCACGGCGACAAAAATTGGCGGCGGTGGTCGCCGACGCCGAACAGGTCATCGTGACGGCCGCGGTCGTCGGCGACGTCCCGGATGAGTTGGGTGGGCGGGTGCTGACCGTGGGTCCAGGAACGGTATCGGCATGAGCCCGGCCGATAAGACCCCCGGGGAAGGGCCGGCGGAATTCGATGCTGCCCGGACCATGTTGAATCGCATGCGTCAGAATGCCGTGGCCCGGGGAGAAGTCAGGATAGATGCAGCCAGGGCCCGGCGGGCAGGAGAACGTAGCGCGCAGGCCCGGGAGATGCGGCGCCGTTCACCCACTGGTGTCTCCTACGAGGACGGCCGGGATCCACAGGGCATCGGGACGGTGTTCGGACGAATGGTCCGTGATAGGGGGTGGACATCCCCGGTGGCCGTTGGATCGGTGATGTCCCGGTGGACCGAATTGGTGGGACCGCAAATCAATGCCCACTGCACGCCGGAAAGCTTCGAGGACACGACCGTCGTGGTCAGATGTGATTCGACTGCGTGGGCGACCCAGGTCCGGCTCCTGAGCCACAGCCTGCTCAAGACCTTCGACGAGAAGCTTGGGCCCGGAGTGGTCACCGTCATCCAAGTCCTTGGCCCTTCGGCCCCCAGCTGGAAAAAGGGGATGCGCCGGGTTGCTGGCCGTGGGCCCCGGGACACCTACGGATAGCTGCGGATCATCCAGGAAGAAGCTTTTCGGTCATGGAAGACCGACCGCCCCCGGAAGTTACCGACAGGGAACCGGCTACAGAGGCACTGGGAGCCCCATCGGCACATAGGGCCTCACTCAAGGGCACTGGAGAGGCTTCTAGGCCGGTTTTTTTGCCAATGAGAGGCAATTGGGGGCTGATTTACCCCACCACGGCTGAGAAACACGGTAGAATTGTAGTTACGGTGCCCGCCCGTCCACGGTCAGGGCGCCGGTTCATGGATGCCCGATCTACCGGATCGGCGTCCTCCGAGAACGCACAAGGAGTCTGCACCGCCTGTGGATACTGAGAACACCACCCCCGAGGACGAGAATTCCACAGCACCACAGGAGCCGATAGCGGCCCAGGAACCCGGTCCGGCCGTAGAACCGGAATCAGTAGTGGAGCAGGAACCACACGAGAATTCCCACCGGGTCGAACACGCTTACGGAGCCAGCGACATCACGGTCCTGGAAGGCCTGGAGGCCGTTCGTAAACGGCCCGGCATGTACATCGGCTCGACGGGGCCGCGCGGCTTGCATCACCTGGTCTATGAGGTGGTCGACAACTCCGTCGACGAAGCTCTGGCTGGATACTGCGACACCATCAAGGTGGCCCTGCAGGAGGACGGCGGTGTCCGGGTCGAAGACAACGGACGTGGCATCCCCGTGGACATGCACCCGACCGAAGGACGGCCGACCGTCGAGGTCGTCATGACCATTCTGCACGCCGGTGGCAAGTTCGGTGGAGGCGGCTATGCCGTTTCCGGCGGTCTGCACGGGGTGGGTGTCTCGGTCGTCAATGCCCTTTCCAGCCGCGTCGACGCCGAGATTCATCGGCAGGGCAACGTCTACCGGATGTCATTCGCTGATGGCGGGAAGCCCCAGGGCGAACTGGTCAAGGGCGAGGAAACCGAAAAGACCGGAACGACGATCACGTTCTATCCGGATGCGGGGATCTTCGATACCACCGAGTTCGACTTCGAGACCATCCGCATACGTTTCCAGCAGATGGCCTTCTTGAATAAGGGTCTGCGTATTTCCCTGACCGATGAGCGCACGCTCGATGATTCGGCCGATGAGATCGCCGAGGACGACACTGAGGAACGGGCCCACGAGGCCGAGGAACCCAAGCACCGGTTCGTCGACTACTGCTACCAAAACGGGTTGCTCGACTATGTGGAGTACCTCAACACGTCGAAGAAGGCCGACCTCGTCCACCCTGACGTCATCGCCTTCGAAAGCGAAGACACGGAACGGATGATTTCCGTTGAGGTCGCGATGCAGTGGACGACCGCCTATTCGGAATCCGTCCATACCTACGCCAACACGATCAACACCCATGAGGGCGGAACGCACGAAGAGGGCTTCCGGGCGGCGATGACCTCGCTGATCAACCGCTACGCCAAGGAAAAAGGCATCCTCAAGGACAAGGATGACAACCTCACCGGTGACGACATCCGGGAAGGCCTCACGGCGGTGATCTCCATCAAGCTGGGAGAACCGCAGTTCGAGGGCCAGACCAAGACCAAGCTGGGCAACTCCATGGCCAAGGGGTTCGTCCAGGGTGTGGTCAACGACGAACTTGGAGACTGGCTCGAGCGCAACCCCTCGACGGCCAAGGACATCATCAGGAAGTCCCTTTTTGCCGCCCAGGCCCGTATGGCGGCTCGGAAGGCCCGGGACAATGCCCGTCGCAAATCCCCGCTGGAGTCATTCGGGATGCCGGGCAAGCTCTCGGATTGCTCCTCGAAGAACCCCTCCGAGTGCGAGGTCTACATCGTGGAGGGTGATTCCGCCGGTGGTTCGGCCAAACGCGGTCGTGATCCCCGGACCCAGGCCATCCTGCCGTTGCGCGGGAAGATCCTGAACGTGGAGCGTGCACGCCTGGACCGGGCCTTGGGAAATGCCGAGGTCCAATCGATGATCACGGCCTTCGGAACGGGCATCGGCGAGGAATTCGATATGGCCAAGCTCCGGTACCACAAGATCGTGTTGATGGCCGATGCCGATGTGGACGGCCAGCACATCACCACGCTGCTGCTGACCCTGGTCTTCCGGTACATGCGTCCGCTGATCGAAAATGGCTACGTGTACTTGGCGCAGCCACCGCTGTACCGGATCAAGTGGTCCAACTCGGCTCATGAATACGTCTTCTCGGATGCCGAGCGGGATGCCTCCCTGACCGCTGGTGCGGCGGCCAATAAGCGCCTCCCCAAGGACAACGCCATCCAACGCTATAAGGGCCTGGGCGAAATGGACTACTCCGAGCTCTGGGACACCACCATGGACCCGGACCACCGGACCCTGCGTCAGATCACCATGGAAGACGCCGCCGCAGCGGATCAGATCTTCGCGGTGCTCATGGGCGAGGACGTTGAATCCCGCCGTAACTTCATCCAGCAGAACGCCAAGGACGTGCGCTTCCTCGATATCTGAGGAAACCGTCCCCACGTTCCGACGCAGCTTTGAATAGAGGAAGAAACCGATGAGCGACGAGACGCCAGAAAACCCCCACGACCCGGAGCACGAGGACGTCGTGCAGCCGGACCAGCCCCTGGCCGCGGCCACCATCGACAGGGTCGAACCCATCGACCTGCAGACCGAGATGCAACGGTCGTATCTCGACTACGCGATGGCCGTGATCGTCGGCCGTGCCCTGCCCGACGTCAGGGATGGGCTCAAGCCGGTCCACCGCCGCGTCCTGTACGCGATGTTCGACGGCGGCTACCGCCCGGAACGGTCCTACAACAAGTGCGCGCGTGTGGTCGGCGAGGTCATGGGTCAGTACCATCCCCACGGTGACACCGCGATCTACGATGCCCTGGTCCGGCTTATCCAGGACTGGACCTTGCGCTACCCGTTGGCCCTGGGACAGGGGAACTTCGGCTCCCCGGGCAATGATGGTGCCGCGGCCCCGAGGTACACGGAAACCAAGATGGCTCCCCTGGCCATGGAGATGGTTCGCGAAATCGACGAGGAGACCGTCGACTTCCAGGACAACTACGACGGGAAGAACCAGGAGCCGACGATTCTGCCGGCACGGTTCCCGAACCTGTTGGTCAACGGCTCCTCCGGCATTGCCGTCGGAATGGCCACCAACATCCCTCCGCATAACCTGCGTGAAGTGGCCGCCGGTGCGCAGTGGTACCTGCAGAATCCGGAGGCGACGAAGGAAGAGCTGCTTGAAGCCTTGATGCAACACATCAAGGGACCGGACTTCCCCACCGGGGCACTCATCCTGGGCCGCCGCGGTATCGAGGATGCCTATAGGACCGGACGTGGCTCGGTGACCATGCGTGCCGTGGTCAATGTCGAGGAGCTGCAGGGGCGGACCTGCCTGGTCATCACCGAATTGCCGTACCAGGCCAACCCGGACAACCTTTCCATCAAGATCGCCGAGCTCGTCAGGGACGGCAAGATGGGTGGCATCGCAGATCTCCGTGACGAGACGTCCGGCAGGACCGGCCAGCGTCTGGTGATCGTCCTCAAACGTGATGCCGTCGCCAAGGTGGTGTTGAACAACCTCTATAAGCACACGGAGCTGCAGGGGAACTTCTCGGCAAACATGCTGGCCATCGTGGACGGCGTACCGCGTACCTTGTCCTTGGATGCCTTCATCCGTCACTGGGTCAACCACCAGATCGATGTCATCGTCCGGCGAACACAGTTCCGGCTGCGCAAGGCCGAAGAGCAGGCCCATATTTTGCGGGGACTTCTCAAGGCGCTGGACGCCTTGGACGAGGTCATTGCCCTCATCCGCCGGTCTCCGACCGTCGAGGACGCGCGTAACGGCCTGAAGGACCTGCTCGATATCGACGACCTCCAAGCCCAGGCCATTCTGGACATGCAGCTGCGTCGACTAGCAGCCCTGGAGCGCCAGAAGATCCAGGACCAGCACGCGAAGCTGGAGGCCGAGATCACCGAATACAAGATCATTCTGGCCGATCCGGTGCGTCAGCGCGAGATCATTTCCGAGGAGCTCGACGGAATCGTCCAGCGCCACGGGGATGACCGTCGTACGCAGATCGTCGCCGGCTATGACGGTGACATGTCGATGGAAGACCTCATCCCCGAAGAGGAAATGGTGGTCACCATCACCCGCGGCGGCTACATCAAGCGGACCCGAAGCGACAACTACCGCTCGCAAAACCGTGGTGGCAAGGGGATCCGGGGCGCCCAGTTGCGTGGGGACGACGTGGTCGAGCACTTCTTCGTCACCACCACGCACAACTGGCTGCTTTTCTTCACCAACCACGGGCGCGTGTACCGGGCGAAGTGCTACGAGCTGGCCGAGGGCGGTCGCGATGCCAAGGGCCAGCACGTGGCGAACGTGATGGCTTTCCAACCGGATGAGCATATTGCCCAGGTCCTGGACCTGCGCGATTACGAGCAGTCGCCCTATCTGGTGTTGGCAACCCGCCGGGGACTGGTGAAGAAGAGTCGACTGACCGACTACGACACGAACCGTTCCGCCGGGGTGATCGCCGTGAACCTGCGGGAAGGCGACGAGCTGGTGTCGGCGCAGCTGATCTCGGAAACCGATGATCTGATGCTCGTTTCACGCCACGGACAGTCCGTGCGGTTCACAGCCACCGACGAAGCGTTGCGTCCGATGGGCAGGAACACGTCGGGAGTCACCGGCATGAAGTTCCGTGATGACGACGTCTTGCTGACCGCGGGCGTCGTGGGAGAAGACTCCTATGTCTTCACCGTCACGGAGGGAGGCTACGCCAAGCGGACCTCTGTGCAGGAATACCGTGTGCAGACGCGGGGCGGCATCGGCATCAAGGTGGCTAAGTTGGCCGACGAACGCGGAGTCCTGGCCGGGGCCCTCATCGTCGAGGAAACCGACGAAGTGCTCGTGGTCATGCAGCGCGGGAAGGTCGTCAGGTCCAAGGTCACGCAGGTGCCGGCCAAGGGACGCGACACCATGGGGGTCATCTTCGCGAAGCCGGATAAGAAGGACCGGATCATCGCAGTGGCCAAGAATGCTGAGCGTGGGCTGGGAGTCGATGAGGACGAGGATGAAGTACCGTTGGATCCTGAAGATTCTCAGCAGAGGGCACCGGTAGTGGACGGGGCACCGGCCGATGGTGAAACCGGCTCCGTTGCCGCGGAGTCCGTGGAAGCCACCCAGGCTGCTGATGAGACCGAAATCGACGGAGGTAATGCGTGAGCACCCCGAACAACCCGCGCCCAGCGGCGCCGCGGCAAAAGCCCGGCGGACAGCAGGGACGCCCGACCGCTCCCACGCAACGACCTGCCTCCGGTGGCCAGCGTCCTTCGGGCCAGTCAGCCGCAGGCAGGAGCCCCGCCCAGAAGAAGGGGACCCAGCAGCTCGTGCGGCCGGCGCCCAAAGCGAAGGTCCGTAAGGCCCGACTGCTCATCAGCAAGGTCGATCCCTGGTCGATCCTGAAGATGGCGTTCTTGTTGTCGGTGGCGTTGGGGATCGTCACCGTCGTGGCGGCCGTCGTACTGTGGACCGTCCTGGATCTGACCGGCATCTTTGATCGAGTGAACGATCTTCTCGGGGAGGTGATCGGTTCGGAGTCAGGATTCGACCTCAAGGAGCTAGTTTCCCTGGGCCAGGTTGCCTCCTTCGCGACCATCATCGCCGTTGTGAACGTGGTGCTGCTCACGGCCATGTCGATGCTCGCTGCCGTGCTTTATAACATTTCCTCCACCCTGGTCGGTGGAATCGGGGTCACCCTCACCGACGACTGATCGGGTACTGATCGGCTTCCGCGGCGTCGTGTCCACCACGCCGCGGAAGCCGATTTGTTTTCCCGGCGACCGGTCCGGTAAAGTCATATCTCGTCCTGAAGGGACAATGAGGGCGTATAGCTCAGGCGGTTAGAGCGCTTCGCTGATAACGAAGAGGTCCCAGGTTCAAGTCCTGGTACGCCCACGGAATCCCTCCATCTTCCAGGAACTGTGGAGAATGCATGCGGAAATTATTGGTCGCAGTCGTGGCCGCCGCCTCCGTGGTCGTCTACCGTAGATGGAAGGCCTCCGAATCGGAGAAATCCGTGTGGAAGGCATCGACGGATCAACTCGATTGATTCCCGTCACGGGGGTATGGCGCAATTGGTAGCGCACCTGCTTTGCAAGCAGGGGGTTAGGGGTTCGAGTCCCCTTACCTCCACCCAAAGTGTCTTACGGGAACACGCGACATCGAAAGATGTTGTGTGTTCCCGTTTCGCTTCCTTGCCTTCGTCGCCGCCCTGGTGCGCTTCGCGGAAGATCGTCGCGAAAGGTTCGGCCAGCGTGGGACGGAGCTGTTCGTCGTCGGTGATGTCGAGGCGCGTGTAGAACGCTTGGTTCGCGAGTCGCCTGTCAGCGTCTCCGGAGCGCGTGTAGGCACGGTGCGCGTCGGTGAGCAGCCGTAGCGAGTCGTGGAGGAAGGCGCGCCCGCCGGTGTGGTGCTCGCTGTGTTCAGCGAGTCGGCGGTTCACATCGGCGAGGCCCGCGCGGATGCGGTCTTGGTGCCTTTTCAACGTGTCGAGGTCGATGGCGTCGGCGAAGTGCGCGGCGAGGAGCTTGTCGGACTCGGATTCCAACCTGGCTCGGTTCGCCGTCAGATCGGCAAGTTTCTGGTCTTGGCTGGTGTTGCGCTTGTCGAATGCCGCATCAACGTCGGCCGCGATTCGTTGGTAGGTGGTGTCACTAATCGTGATGCTCGCGTAGGAGTCCGCGACGAGACGTTCCGCGACCGCGACGGGAACCGCGCGTCTGGTACAGGTCGTCTTCTTCGCAGCGCGGCCGGAGCAGATGAAGTAGGCGTAGGTGACACCGCGTGGGTTGGTGGCGAAGTCGAGCAGCATCCGCGACCCACAGGTGCCGCAGTGCAGCAGGCCCTTGAGGTGGTGGGCGTGCTGGACGTGCCGGGTCATCTTCGCCGTCCGCGCCCGGAGCAGCGACTGCACCTTGTCGAACAGCGCAGGCTCCACGATGGGATCATGCGCGCCCGGATGCAGCGCACCTTTGTAGCGGATCACTCCCGCGTAGTACGGGTTCGTCAGGAGCTTGTAGAGCGTGTTCTTCCCCAACGGCTTCGACGGACGCTTCGGCGTCGGCACCGTGAGTAGCCCCCGTGCGGTGAGGTCGCGGAGGAGGCCGGTGACGGAGGTCTCGCCTTCGGCGTAGTGCTCGAACGCCCAGGTGATGAGCGGTGCTCGTTCGGGATCGACCTCGACCGTGCGAACCTCCCGCCCGTTGTCGTCCGTCTTGCGGACGTTCAAATAGCCGATGGGGGCGCGCATCGGGGTGCCGCCCTGGGCGACCTTCTGGGTGAGGCCCTTGGTGACTTCGGTGGCGAGGTTGCGGCTGTAGAACTCCGCAATACTCGACATGATGCCGTGCACGAGCATCCCCGACGGCGTCTGATCGATGCTCTCGGTCGCCGACACCAGGGTGACGCCTGCGCCTATGAGTGCTTCGTGGATTTTCACATCGTCCGAACGGTTGCGGGCGAGCCGGTCGAGCTTGTGGACGATGCAGAACGTGATCCGGGTGGCGGCGATGAACGCCAACATCTCCTGCAACCCATCCCGATCCGCAGACCTCGCAGACTCCCCGGCATCCACGAACTCCCGCACAACCCGCGCGCCCAGTTCGTTGGCCTTCCTCGCGTTGGCCTCTCGCTGCGCGGGGATCGAGAACCCCTCCTCGGTTCCGCCCCGCTCAGCCTGCTCACGGGTCGAGACGCGGAGATAGGACACAGCCAGCAGCACCGGCCGATCGTCCGCTTGCGCGTTGGTCGGGATGACTGTGGGAGCGGTGGTGGTCATGCGGTGCTCTTTCGTCGGTGCAACAGCTCGGGTTCTTCATGCTCTTCTACTCTGCCGCGCGCATCTGACATCAGGCTCAGATTCGCAGGCATCGGGAGGTCGTAAGGGTCAGGTTCCCCGGCCCGGTAAGCCTCCCAACGCGCCTGGGTGATGTTCAGCACCCACTCCACGAGCTTCCCCATGTCGGGTTCGGCACGGCGGATCGTGCGGAGACGGAGCTGCCCCGGATCGCTCCCCGCCCCTGCCCCGAGCGCAGCCCGGCTTTGCGCCGCGTGTGGTGGGCGCTCACGGGTCGGGGCTGGGGTCAGGCCACTCACCACCAATCTCATACAAAAGCAGATACGCCAGAACCAAGGTAGCACACTCCTCGCGTAACGGCCATTGTTTGAGATGAAGTGGTGGTTCCACTACGATCAGAGGCATGAGTCAAGACGTGGAGGACATGCCGCTGCTGGTCCCCGAAGACCTGCCAGCAGGCTGGGTGATGCCTGATCCTCCCGTGATCGCCTCTTCTGCCGACTCGGTAGCCATCGATGCCGCGCTCAAGTACGACAAGCGGACATACCCCACGCCGGGGTCGGACGGGAACCTGAGCGGGTATAACGATGGTCGCGACGGTCGCTGGTTCCTCATCGAGCACACCCAGTCCCGTACCCGCGTGCTGCTACGCCTGCAACGCCAATACCTCATGCACCAAGAGCCAATGGGTGAAGTGCGGATCACGGGGATCGTCTACCTGCCCGAGCTGGCGGGCGACCCGGTGGCCAGCCCGATCCTTCGGAACTTGCCGACCTCCCGGATTGAGGCGGCGATCAACCGCCGCCAGTTCACCGTCACCGGAGCCACCCGCTTCGAGGGCGGCACACTCACCATGCCCTCGGGTCGCATTCTCCACTCCTCAGAGGTCATGCAGCCGTTGGGGAACCCGAAGCGGATCGCGGACTTCTACGAAGTCGTCGCCCTCCAACACACCCGCCTCGTAGACGACGGGGAGACAAACCCGACCGCGAAGATGGCAGAAATCAGCCGCGTACCCCTCTCCACCGCACAAGGCTGGGTCGCCCGCGCCCGCTCGAAGGGGTTGCTCCCGCCTGGACGACGCGGACGCGCGGGATAGTTGGACGAAACGCAGAGCATGACCTTTGATTTCGTGAGAGAAGCGACGGCGGCAGACCGTGGGCTGCTCGCGCGGGCGACGCTCGACAACCTGAACTGGAACGGCCCGCGTTTCACCATGCGTGAGGTCGAGGACACCCCGCAGTTCCGCCACTACTACGACGAGTGGCCAAGAGATGAGGACTTCGGCCTCGTCTCTGAGGACGCCGACAGAATGGTCGTCGCAGTGGTCTGGCTACGTTACTTCACCGCCCAAGACCCCGGCTACGGATTCGTCGCGGACACCATCCCGGAGCTGAGCATCTGGGTCAGCGCCGCGCATCGAGGCCAAGGCATTGGTGGACTGCTCCTGCATCGAATCTCCGAGACAGCTCGATCCCGTGGCGTCGCGGCGATCAGCCTCTCCGTCGAGGACGGCAACCCCGCCGCGAGACTCTACGCCCGGCACGGCTTCCGACCTGCCCCGAACGGTGTGCCGGGCTGCCTGCTCATGGAACTCTGACGCAAGCTTTTCGCCACCTACCGGCGGGCTTCGCAGTCAGTCAATGACGGCGGCAACCGCTTCGATCTCGACCAGCTGGTCGTCGTAGCCCAACACCGTCACGCCCATCAACGTGCTCGGCACGTCGTGTTCTCCGAAGGCATCGCGCACGACCTCCCAGGCCGTAACAAGATTGCTCTGCGAAGAAGATGCGACCAGCACGCGAGTGCTGATGACATCCTGGATCGTCGCGCCAGAAGCGGCGAGAGCACGCTTCATCGTTTCGATACATGCGGCAGCCTGGCCCGCGTAATCGCCGACCGCGACGGTGGTACCGTGCTCGTCAAGCGGGCACGATCCGGCGAGGAAGATCAACCGAGAGTCCTTCGGTGCTGTGGCCGCATACGCGTACTCGGCGACGTCTGAGAGGCCGGAAGCGCGGATCAACTGAACGGAACTCGGCATGCCCCTCATTCTCTCAGGACAGTCGCCGCCGTCATGTCCGCGCCACCTGACCCCGTGCCGCCGACCTTGCCGAGCACGCTCCGCACGCGCCACCTATGTACCCCGCCTTCCACCCCAGCACCCATTCTCTCGCCCCAATCTCAGAATGAACGTATCCTAAGTGCCGTAGTTGCTGATACGCTAGATGCCCAATGAGGCGGCGGAAGGGCGGTGGTCGGGATGCATGGCGGCGTGATCCCGTTCCGGGGCACCGGGGCTGATGCGCTGCGCTATGTCGAGTCCGACCGCTCCCGCGCCGACGACTACTACCTCGGCGCGGAGACGACCGTCGCGCAGTTCGCGGCGCTCGACGGATCGGGCGCGGTGACCGCTGAGCTGGCCCTTGACCCTGCCGCGTATGCGGGGTGGGTGGACTGGGTGAACCCGCTCACGGGTGAGTCGATGGGAAGACCTCGGGGTGCGGGGTCGGATCGCAAGGCGTCGCCCCGGTTCATGGAGATGGTCATCAACACGCCCAAGTCGCTGTCGATCGCCGCCGCTCTGCACCCGGAGGTCTCCGACGCTCTCGATGCCGCCCAGCAGGACGCTTTGGCGGAGATTCGGCGCTGGCTCGCCCTCCACTCCGTGACTCGCGTGGGGTCGCTGGGGGCGCAGGAGGTCGTGCCCGTCGAGCAGATGCACGTCGTCGGCATCACCCACAGAACGAGCAGAGCGGGTGATCCGCACCGGCACATTCACATGCAGATCGGCACAAGGGTATGGGCGGCCGGGAAATGGCGGGGCCTGTTCACCGCCGCGCTGTTCAAGCAGCAGAGCGCGATCCGCGCCCTGGGCACCGCGGTGATCGCCGCCAGCCCCGAACTGCATGCTGTGCTTGACCGGCACGGCCTGACTCTCGACCCCGTGACCGGCGAGGTGGCCCAGTTGCAGCCGTTCAACGCGCTCATGTCGAAGCGCGGCAAGCAAGTAGGCGAGAACCTCGAACGCCTCGAAACCGAATGGGATCACGCGCACCCCGGCGAAAGCATGGGGCCGGTCGTCGCCACCCGGCTGCAAGCCGAAGCATGGGCCTACCAGCGGCCTGCGAAGAAACCCACCTCCCTCGCCGAGGAAACCGGCTGGGTGACGGAGCTGCGCGAGGCCGGATACGACCCCGCAACATTGCAACGGCCAGCGCCGCGCGCATCGGTGCGATTGGACGAGTTGAGTGTGCAGGAGGTTGCATCCCGCGCGCTGGATCGTTGCGCCGCTTCCAGTTCCGCGTGGACGGCGCACACGGTGACTGAGCACGCGGCGCGGATCATGACCCAGTACGGCGTGCAAGCATCTCCTGCCGAGATACGAGAGTTCATCACGGCGGCGTCGCGGTTGGCGTTGGAGGATTGCTTCTCGATCCTCCCACCGGACAAGCCTGCGCTGGAGCATGTGGCGCATCTGACGAGCGTGCGCGTCATGCAAGCCGAAACCGAACTGCGCGACCTCCTCACCGCCCGCATACCCAAGATCGAGCCGGCAGTGCCGGACGTGCGCCAGTTGGCGCAGGCCGCCGGCCTCGACGTCGGGCAGACGGAAGCGGCAGCAGCACTCGCATCGGCTGATCCGCTGGTGGTCGTGGAAGGGGCAGCGGGCAGTGGGAAGACGACCATGCTTGCCACGGCCATCCAAGCTGCCGAGCGGGAAAGTCGAGCAACGCGGGTGGTTGCGCCGACGAAGAAGGCCGCCGACGTCGCACACCAGACGCTCGGGGTTCCTGCGGATTCGGTGGCGGCGCTCGTCCACGCGCATGGCTACCGCTGGAACGCCGATGGCGTATGGACACGCCTGGAACCCGGCGACACCGATCCTGAGACCGGACGCACCTATACCGGCCCACCCGATGCGGCATGCCTCCGAGCGGGTGAGCGGATTGTCGTGGACGAGGCGGGCATGCTCGACCAGGACAGTGCCATCGCCCTGTTCACCGTTGCCGCCGAGTCGGGCGCGACGGTTGCGCTTGTGGGTGACCGGGCGCAACTGCCAGCCGTCGGCAGAGGCGGGGTGCTCGATATGGCCGCGCAGATTCGCGGCCGCACCATCGACATGGCCGAAGTCCACCGCTTCACCGATCCCGCCTACGCCGAACTGTCGGTGCGGTTGCGGGAACGGAACGATCCCGGCAAGGTCTTCGACCAACTTGCCGCGCTCGGCCTGATCCGCCTACACGCCGACGCCGAGCACCTGCACGAGCACATCGCCCGCAACCGGAAGGATGGGGAGGCGGTCACGGTCGCCACCAACGACGAAGCCGCCCGCCTGAACGAGCACATCCGCGACCAACGCGCAGGTGCTGGGGCCGTGGACGACGCCGCGCCTATGACAGGCAGCGACGGCCTCCCCATTAGTTGCGGTGATCTGATCCAGACGCGGAAGAACGACACCATCCTGGGGGTCGCGAACCGGCAACTGTGGATCGTGCAGCACGTCGAGGTTGACGGCACCGTGTGGGCGGCCGAAGGAAGCAGTGACCGCAAACGCGAGCACTCCGTGCGCCTGCCTGCCGCGTATGTCGCCGGGCATGCGCATCTTGCTTATGCTTCGACCGCGTACGGGGTGCAGGGCGTCACCGCCAAGGGGTCGCACACGATCCTTAGCGACGCGATGAGCGGAGCCGCCGTGTACGTCGGCATGACCCGAGGCACCAGCGAGAACCAGCTACACATCATCGCCGAGAGTCTGCCCGCCGCGCGTGAGCAGTTCATTGACGCACTCGAACGCGACCGCGCAGACCGAGGACTCCCCCACGCCACACAGCAAGCAGCAGAAGCCGTGCGCGGTCTCGTGGATGACGGCCCCGCGAAACTCGTCAGCACCGAAGTAGTTGCGCTGATTCGACGTGCCGAACAAGCCGAGGCTCGAGCGGCACAGTGGCAGCAAGCCGCCGAAGCCCTGGACGACCTATACACGCGGCAGCGCGCCGAACGCGACCATGTAGTCCAGGCGAACAAGGAAGCTAAGCAGCAGGTTGAACTCGTACGTTCTGAGGTCGCCGAGCCGCTGACCGCGCAGGCACGGGAAGCGTTCACCAATTGGCAAGCCGCCGATGCCGCTGAGAAGACCGCCCACGAGAAGGCGTGGATCGTGGGGAGGCTCAAGAAGCGTCGCGCGACTGCCGAACACGACGCCGCGCGAGGTGTCGCCCGAGACGTGGAGCGGGTGCTCAAGAGAGCGTGGGGTGATCTGCCCCGATGGAACGAGGGGGAGAATGCGTGGGTCGAGCGCGTCACCCGTCCCCGGATCGATGCCGACCCGCGCGTGATCGAAGCCGAGCAACAGCACGCGACCGCTGCGCAGGCGTTGCATGCCGCGCTGGAACCGAACCCGTGGCCCAGCCTGGGCGTCTACGCCCGCATCTTCGGAGAAGAGACCGTGCGGCAGAACCCCGGCGCGTACGTCAACGCGCGCCCCGCACGCCTGGTCGAAGACGCGACCCGCACCGCTCAGCACGCCCGTGCCGAAGCAGATGCGCTTTGCACGCTGACCCCGGCCGAGGCGGTCGAACGGATTAGGCAGACTCGTGCATCGGAGGAGGCTAAGCGCGAGGCTGCCCGCATGCTTGCCGAGCGCGAGCGCCAACTACGCGCCTCCCGATTTGCCTCCACCGATCCACGCCGTGGTGGGCCAAGCCTGGGCCGGTGAGCCGAGCCGTGGCATGAGTGTTCTTATACTTCTGGGGCGCTTCCGCAGGCGATTATCAACCCCGAGTAATCCGTTCGCAACGCTGATCTCCCGGTCTCGGGGGCTAACTACCGACCGGATGCAGCCGTCGGCGCGCGCCGCGAGCAAGGACGGCGCGACCAGCTCTCATTGTCATCGCGTGTTCGCGACGCTGGTGAGGGGGACGATGACAGGGGCTGTGAGTTCCGGGTCGTGAAGGATGCGTGCCTCGATGCCGAACACATCGCGGAGCAGTTCTCCTGTCATGACCTGCTGGGGGGTGCCGCGCGCGACGATCTGTCCCTGACTGACGACGATGAGCTCGTCGGCAAAGACGACCGCCTGGTTGAGATCGTGCAGCACCAGAACGATGGTGCGACCATCGTTCTGGTTCAGTCCTCGCACCAGTTCGAGGACTTCGAGCTGATGGGATACATCGAGGTACGTGGTCGGCTCGTCCAACAGCATGACGGGCGCTTGCTGCGCGAGCAGCATCGCGATCCACACTCGCTGGCGTTGTCCGCCCGAGAGCTCTGCAACGGGCCGATCAGCGAGCTCAGCGATACGGGTCGCTGCCATCGCGTGCTCGACCGCCCTGGTGTCCGCCTCCGTTAGCGTCCTCAGTGCACGTTGGTGGGGGAATCGTCCTCGCGTGACCAACTCTGACACGGTGATGCCGACGGGGGCCGTCGATGTCTGCGGGAGAATTCCGAGCCGCCGCGCAAACTCCTTAGGCGCGTAGCGTCGTACGTCGGTCTCATCAAGCAGAACCGCGCCGTCCGTGGGATTGATCAAGCGGGCGAGGGCCCTGAGAACGGTGGACTTGCCCGAGGCGTTCGGCCCAATGATGACCGTAACCTTGCCCTGCGGGATTTCGACGTTCAGGTCTCGGCAGATTTCACGTCGGTCGTACGCGAGGGTGAGTTGCGTGCCGCGCAGCCTCCCGCCAGTCGCTGAAGGGTTTTTTGGGTCGTAGGTTTTAGGGCGTCGAGTTGGAGTCGTCATCTGGTCTCGTTTCGATCTGGTCTGGTTGGCCGGGGATGCCCGTGATCGAATCGAGCAGTCCCTTGATAAGTGCGTGCGCCCCGAAGAGGAAGTGGCGTTCGGCGTCTTCGTGCTTGAGGACACGTGCAGTCGCGGACAACGCGGGAAAGCGCGGATCGTTGGCCATGCGTCGCAGGTCTCGGCGTCGACCTTCCCCGGCGTGCACGACGTCGGTGACCGCCAGCGAATGCTCAGCGACAGTCGCCAAGAGGATTGAGCTGTGGACCAGGGGGAGCCTGTAAGCCTCGGCAACAGAGCGCTGGTGCGCATCCATCGCGGCGACGAGGGCGGGAGAGATATCCGACGAGGTTCGCAGCAGGAATCCCGCGATGCCCGGGTTTTCGATCGCGAGCCGCCGCAGCGACGATGCAATGGCGAGCAGATGCTCCTCAAGCGGTTGCCCTTCGGGGGCGGGTGCCTCCCAAGAGGCGAAGATTGCTTCGGCGGTGATGATCTGAATATCCTCGATGCCGCTCGTGTGCTTGTAGAGCGATCGGATAGCTACCCCGAGTTCTTGCGCGACATCGGCCACGGTCACCTTGGGGAGGGTGAGCCGCCTTCCCGCGTCGGCAATCGCCTCGCGAGTGATCTTTCTGGGCCGCCCACGACGGGCAGGCGTGGGCTCGGATGTCATGTCGCCAATTCTTCCAGGGAAGGGTGGGGGCACGCCGGTGCCCCCACTCACCATGCGGTTATTGTTCCCCGAGCGCGGGCACGATGCTCCCTGCGATGACCTCGTCGATGACGTACGGGATCGACAGCGGTGAAGGATTGCGCAGCGCCGTGCTGGCCGACAGATCCATCGCGATAAATCCGCCGTTCTTGACCGCGTTGAGCTGTTGGAAAAGCGTTGAGCTCTCCCAGAACGTCTGGGTGTCGGCGCCGAAGAACCCGATCATGACGATGTCCGCGTCGAGCGCGGCAACGTTTTCCTCCGACACTCCTGCTGATCCGGATCCGTCGCCGAGGCCGGGGAGGGCTGCCGCTGTCTCGCTGAAGGTCATGCCGAACGCATTCATGATTTCGACGCTCGCATCGGCGGGATCGTTCATGACCTTGATCTGGTCGGGGGTGCCCAGTGAAAGCGTGTAATCGTGACCTTTGGTGATTGTGTATTCGGCCGCAGCTTCGACCATCTGTTCCTCGACTGCGGCGATCCGGTCGTTGACCTCTTCCAGTAGCCCCAGCGACTCACCGATGGCGCGTGTCTGATCGCGCCACGGGAGCTGTAGGTAGTTCGCGTCCGACGGGCCGAGGACGGGAGCGATCATCGCGAGTTGGTCGTAGTACTGGCCGAGCTGTGTGTAGGTGGTTGCGATGATCAGATCAGGGTCCAGAGCGGCGATCGCCTCGACATCGAGTTCGGCACCATTGGCACCGGTCGTTGTGGTGTCGATGATCTCGGGCGCCTCGTCGAGCTCGGGGGCAAGCCACGGGGCGATGCCGTCCGGGGTTGCGAAGAACTTCGCAATCGCGATCGGAGTGACTCCGAGGTCAACGGCCACATCGGTTTCCAACAGGCCGAGGGTGATCACGCGCTCGGGTGCCTTGTCAAGTTCGAGGGTCCCGTATGCGTGCTCGATCACGATGCTCGCGTCGCCAGAGGCCGAAGGGCCGGTGCCGTCCGGCTCGGCGTCGCTCGTTCCGGAGCAGCCCGCGAGTGCGAGTGTTGCCGTTGTGACGAGGGCCAGAGCCGTGATCGAGTGTCGGCGCGTTCGTTGCATGTGTGTTCCTTTGCGAATGGAGTAAGGTAAGGGCAACCTTAGTGTAATAAATCATGGAGTAGGAAATGAACAACGTGAGCAATGCGCTCTATGGTGGTCGCCATCAGAAAGTTCTTGACCATCCTGACCATCGCGCCGGTGTCAATCACGGGACGATGACGGTGACCGCAGTGGCTGAGATCGCCCCGTCGGTCGTCCGCGTCACAGCGACCCTCGACCACGATGGCGACGCAGAGCGCTGGCGTGTCACGAACCCAGCGATTCGGCTTGAGCTCCCTGACGTAAAAAGTGATGCCATGGTGTCGCGCGTCTACACGGTGCGCGACTATCGAGAATCATCTGCTGGGGTGCGCGAGCTAGACGTCGACATCGTGCGACACGAGGGAGACAGCCCGGTGATGAGGTGGCTCGCCGCCGCACAGCCGGGGATCGCCGTGCGAATCCTTGGCCCGCGTCCGCATTTCTGCCCGGCGATCGTTTCCGAGCGGCCTGCGTGGATGTTTGCTGACGAAACAGCCATTCCCGCCCTGGCAACTATCCTCCGCGACTGGGTCCAGCCGGGTGTGCGAGGAGAAGCCTGGGTCGAAACGCCTGATGAAGCTGTCTTCACTGAGCTTGAAGCACCGGAAGGCGTCGCCCTCCACTGGTTGCCGCGTCCTACGGATGAGCCGCCCGGAACCACCGGACGACTTGTCGCGGCTGCACTAGAAGCCAGTTCTGCCTTCGCCGAACCCGTGACCGTCTGGGCGGGCGGCGAGCATCAGGAGATGCGGCAGATTCGGGATCACTTCCGCCATGATCGCGGCATGGACCGAACCGAGGTCCAGGTTTTCGGCTACTGGCGTCGAAGTCGCACGAGCAGCCAGGTCGATGAAGCACGACTGCAGCGTTATGAGGAAGCGTTGAAGCACAGTTCCCGGATGGCGCCGCTCGATGACTTCGACGTCCAAGACTGAGCGAGGATCCCAGCCCCTCAGACGCTGGTCAACGGCGCTCATCACCATCGGGGTGCTTGGCGCAGCGATGGCATCCGGGCTGTTCATTGGAGGTCAGTCAACCAGCCCGTGGGTCGTCCTCGGGGTGATCAGAGGTGATGTCGACATCGTTGCTCAGGCCTTGGTCGTCGAGATCCGACTCCCCCGGACACTTGCTGCCGCGATCGCCGGTATAGGGCTCGGCCTCGCCGCATCGCTTCTACAGACCCTGACCCGCAACCCGGTGGCCGATGCCGGCCTCCTCGGCGCCAACGCCGGAGCGACGGTGATGATCGCGTTCGGCATCGCGACCGGTATGGCCGCGGACTTCGTCGCACAGAGCGCCTGGGCGCTGCTCGGCGCGCTCACCGCGACCATCCTCGTGAGCGCCGTCGGACTGAGCGGAAGGATCTACTCGGCCACGCGCCTTGTCCTGTTCGGTGTCGCACTGGGTGCGGTGCTCACCGGGATCACCACAGGCCTGATGCTCGCGGTACCCGAAGCCTTCGACAGCATGCGCAGTTGGCTCTCGGGGTCGATGGTCGGCGTTGCGATGCCATCGAATTTGACAGCGGCAATGCTCATCGGTCTGTCACTCATCGTAGCCCTCGCGGTCTCGCGTGCACTGGAGTTGACCCTCATGGGCGATGATGTCGCGCGTGCACTCGGGGCTCGCCTGCTGCCGACGCGGGCGACAACCGTGCTGGCTGTCGCGCTCGCCAGCGCCGCAGCGACTGCTTTAGTTGGACCGATCGGATTTGTCGGGCTCCTTGGCGCTCACCTCGCCGCGGCAACCGCACAACGACTCGCTCTCCCCGCAGCCTTGCGGCACCTCGTCGCCGCTGCTGGCGGGGGCGCGCTACTCGTCTTAGCAGACTTGGTCGGCCGAATCGCGTTCTGGCCTGGAGAGCTTCCCGCGGGCATCGTCGTGGCAGTCATCGGTTCGCCGTTCCTACTACTCATTATCCGCCGCAACCGGAGCCTCACATGACGAGACCGCATCCGCACCCCTCTGTGGCGATGCCGCGAAATGAAGCGTCGCGAGCCACATCCGAAGTCGTCTACCGACGCCGTCGTAGAACGGCTCTCTCGCTCGTTATCGTCGCGGCTGTCGGCGTCACCACGCTGGTACTTGCTGTGTCCGTCGGAAGCTACGCGATCCCGCTCGATCGGTTCTGGCAGGTGCTCACCGGTCAGGGGACGGGCTTCGATCACACTGTTGTCCTGGAATGGCGGATGCCGCGTGGCGTTACGGCCCTCGCCGTTGGTGCGTGCCTCGGCCTGAGCGGAGCCCTGCTGCAGACCGTCACGCGTAACCCTCTAGCCTCCCCCGATCTCATCGGCATTTCCGGGGGCGCATACACCGCCGTGCTGATCCTGCTGGTCTACGTTGGCTCGCAGTGGGAACTCGTCGCACCCGCTGCGCTCATCGGCGCCCTGATCGTTGCCGCAGTTCTCTTCTCCGTCTCCGGTGGACGCAGTACTCAGAGCGGCAGCAGGTTCCTTCTCGCTGGCGTCGCCCTCGCCGCATTGCTCGGCGGTATCAACAGCTGGATCATCCTGTCCGCCTCCCTTGAGTCTGCGATGACGGCAGCCACCTGGGGTGCAGGTTCTCTCGCAGCATCTACATGGCAGACCGTATTTCTCTCTACTGCGGCTCTCGCGGTCGGATCAGTGCTCAGCTCACTTGCCGTGCGGCGGATCAAGGTGCACACGCTCGGCGACGATCTCGCGACGAGCCTGGGTTCCGCACCTCGCACGCTGCGCATCCAGCTGATCGTGATCTCGGTGATGCTTGCGGCCATCGCGACCGCGCTGTGTGGACCAATCGGGTTGCTCCCGCTGGTTGCGCCACCGATCGCGCGTGCGCTCGTCCGTACCTCTGAGGCGCCCCTCGCGCTTTCGACGCTCGTCGCCGCAGTACTCCTCGCGATGGCCGATCTGCTGGCTCAGCACGCACTCCCGGGCGGACCACCCGCGGGTCTCGTCACCACCGTGCTCGGGGGGATCTATCTCATGTTCGTGCTTCTTCGACGGTGAAACTCCTAGGAGATCGCGGCAGATCGCTCCCGGCGGGCTGCCAGCAATGTCTATACAAGGTCGTCGGCTGCGACGCTTGCCGAAAGGGGCCAACGCCCGGGACAAACCATGCGGCACCAAGTACGTTCTCGAATGCACTGAGAGCTACTTGAGCGCCAAGATCAGCCTGGAAGTTGTTAGTCCTCTGCGGTTCTGTGACTCTCAACGCTGATCTGCGCTCACGCGGAGGCAAGAGTTCAATGCGGCTACCGAGTCTTCGCCCACACCGTGCCCCGGTGAATCCCGAACTGCTTCGCGATCGCCTTCACGCTCACCCCGCGCTCACGGGCTGTTCGCATAGCGTCCACTTCGCTGCCTGTGAGGCGTGTTCGAGGTCGTTTACTTGGTTCTGCCGAGGCCCCAATCAGTGAGTCGTCAACCTTGCCCGACTCGTCGCCGTCACCCCGAATCCTTTGATTCCATGCGGAAACGAGCTTCTGAACCCGTGGTCGCCTGTTCCCGCAGCGCCCAATTGCTTCCACATATTGAAGACAAGGTCCCGGGTCATCGACCCGGGACCTTGTCATTTGTGGACTCGCATCCCGAGGGCTTCTTCCCGGCAGCCTAGAGTGGTCATGTGATCTTCCTGCTGGCTCTCGTAGGCGTCCTTGGAGTCTCCGCATCCGGGCCCCTCGTTGCGGCTACGCCCAGTGTCCCGCCTTTGGCCATGGCCTTCTGGCGCAACGGACTCGGTGCCGGCGCCATGGGCGTGATGGCCACGGTCCAAAGCCGCGGACGACTGCGGTTCCCCACGCACCGCGAATGGAAGTACTGCCTGATTGCGGCCGTCGCGTTGGCCCTGCACTTCGCCACGTTCATGACCTCGGTACGTTTGACCACCGTCGCTGCGGCTACTGCGCTGGTGTGCCTGCAGTCCGCCTGGATCGCCGGCTTCCAACGACTCCGTGGAGCTGCTCTGGGCAAGCAGGTCGGGTGGGGCATGGCCCTGTCCTTGGCCGGAGTCGTTGTCATCACCGGTTTCGATGTCGGCGACGGGTCGGCAGAAGCCCTCCTCGGAGACCTACTGGCATTGGTCGGAGGAGCCTTTGCGGGGGCCTACACGCTTGCCGGTAGCAAGGCCCGGGCCACGATGGACACCGGAAGCTATACGACGGTGTGCTACGCCTTGACGGCCGCCATGCTCTTGATCATGTCCGTGCTCATGGGGGAACAGCTCGTCGGGTTCCCGCTCGCCGGATGGGTCGGGATCATCGCGCTGACGGTTGCCTCCCAACTGCTGGGCCATACTGTCTTCAACCACCTGGTCGTGGCCTTGGGGCCACTGGTGGTCTCGATGATCATCCTGCTGGAGATCCCGGGAGCGGCGATCCTGGCCGGGATCTTCCTGGGTCAGAGCCCGCCGGTGGGAACGTACCTGGGGCTGATCCTGATCCTACTCGGGCTCCTGGCAGTGGTCTGGGGGCAAGGGCGGAGCCTACGGCACCTGCCAGCCGTCCAGGATGACTGAGCACCAGACAAGACAAAAGCGGCGGTGATCCTTCAGGATCACCGCCGCTTCACGCGTTTCGGATGAATGCTTACTTATCGTCCGAATCGTCGGCACGCCGGCGTGCGGAGCTCCGCGGGCCCGGCTTCGGGGCGTCCGTGCCCTCCTCGGCGGCAGGGGCCTTTGCGGCCTCGGGTGCCTTCGGTGTCGGCTCGGCTGCGACCGGTGCCTTCGGCTCTTCGGTTTCCGCCTTGGCCTGTGCCGTGGCCTCGGTGACGTGGGTGTGCACGTCCTCGGTCTTCAGCTGGGTCTCGGGAGCCGGAACCGGCGCGGGGACGGGGGCCGGCTCGACCGGGGTCTTCCAAGGATCCTCGACGGGCTTGGAAGCACGCCAGGCGGCCACTCCTGCGGTGACCACCGCGGCGATGATGCCAAAGACCAGGAAACCGCGCTTACGGCTCTGACGGGCCTTTTCGCGCTTGAGCTGCTTGGAGGCTTCCTTGGCTGCGGTCACTGCGGCCTTCTGGGCCCGCTTGAGTGCCTTCTTGTCACCGGTGGCCCGGGCAACTGCCTGCTCGACCTGAGCGGGAACCTGGACATCATCCAACCGACGCGCCGCGTATCCGGCGGCATCGCCCAGACGTGCACTTGCGGAAGGGATGTAGTCATTGACCACGACATCGCGGGCATGCTGCAAGGCCGGGGTGGCTTTGTCGAGGGTTTCCTGCAGCCGCGGAGAAACGTCATCGACGGCCTGGGAGATGCGCGGAGCGACCTTGTCGAGACCGTCTTGGATCTTCGGGGTCACCTTGGCGACACCACCGGCAATTTCATTGGTGGCACGCTGGAATCCCTCCTGGATGCGCGGGGAGGCATTCTCGACGCCCTTCTCAAGCCGGGGCACCGCCCAGTTGACGGCTGCATCTACCTTCGGGGCTGCCCAATCACGGGCATTCCCGGTACCGGCATTGACCGAACAACGCAGATCTCGGGCCATTCGCTTCTTCTTCTTCACACGTTCCTCCCAAGTAGTTGGAGTATCCACGCCTAGCCTACGCGTTGGAGGGTTGACGGGCTATTCACGACGTGGGTGAGGCTACCGTCCAGGACCGATGTTCACTGTCCGCGTAGTCGACCTGCCGCGGGGGCTCACGGATGAGTGCGGGGAAGTGGAAGAATGAAGTCATGACTGCAATCCCCACGCATAAGGCCACCATCCACACGAACCACGGTGACATCGTGGTCAACCTGTTCGGCAACCACGCCCCGAAGACGGTCAAGAACTTCATCGGACTCGCCACCGGCGAGCAGGACTGGACCCACCCGGAATCGGGCGAGGAGAAGACCGGCACCCCGTTGTACGACGGCACGATCTTCCACCGCATCATTTCCGACTTCATGATCCAGGGCGGGGACCCGTTGGGCCAGGGCGTCGGCGGCCCCGGCTACCGATTCGACGATGAGATCAACCCCGATCTGGACTTCAACGAGCCCTATAAGCTCGCCATGGCCAACGCCGGCCTGCAGATGGGCCGGGGCACCAACGGTTCGCAGTTCTTCATTACGACGGTCCCGACCACCTGGTTGCAGGGAAAGCACACCATTTTCGGTGAGGTGACGGACGAGAAATCCCGGGAAATTGCTGCCGCGCTGAACAAGGTTCCGACCGATGGCCGCGATAAGCCGCTTGAGGACGTTGTCGTCTCAAGCATCGACGTCGAGGCCCTCTAGACTCAGGAACAGCCACGGCGGACATCCCCCGCACAGCAAGGGCGGTTCCCCATCGACTCCCCGGAGCCGACGGGGACCGCCCTTTCGTCTTCCATCCCTGACCACGAACCAGGAGCATGACATGGCCTTCGGCCAACCAGAGCAGGAACCCCAGACGCCGGTTCCGACGTGCCCGCGGCATCCCGATCGTCCCTCGTACGTTCGCTGCCAACGCTGTGGGCGCCCCGCCTGTCCCGAATGCCAGCGCACGGCCGCCGTGGGGGTCCAGTGCGTTGAATGCGTCGCGCAGGCAAACAGCGAACGGCGCCGACCGCAGACGGTCACCGGCGGGCGGCTGACCTCTGGACGTCCGACCGTCACGTATGCGGTGATTGCCCTGTGCGTGGTGCTCTTCGGAGGCCAGTACCTGATACCGGGGCTGACGGATCGTCTGCTCTATGCCGGCCTGTACACAGGGAGCGAACCGTGGCGCATGATCACTTCCTTGTTCCTGCACTCCACGGGTCTGATCATGCACATCGCCTTCAACATGTATGCCCTCTACATCCTGGGCCGGGTCCTGGAGCCGGCCCTGGGGCACGTGAGGTTCGCGGTCCTGTACCTGGTGGCCGGTTTCGGCGGCTCGGTGGGTGTGTTGCTTCTTGCGGCGCCGAACGTCGCGGTGGTCGGCGCCTCCGGCGCCGTATTCGGGCTATTCGGCGCGTTCATGGTCGTGACCAAGGCCCACGGTGGCAACCTCGTCCCCGTGTTGGTGATCATCGGCATCAACCTAGTCATCGGTTTCCTGCCGGGCGCCAACATCGCCTGGCAGGCCCACGTGGGCGGTCTGGTCACCGGTGGTGCGGTAGCGGCCGTGTTGGTCTTTTCCCCGCGCGGTAGGAACCGGGCACTCCTTCAATGGAGCGGCATCGGGATCATCGTGGTGGCGCTTGGCGTACTCACCTGGTTGGGCTGGGCACCGATCCGCGCACTGTACCAACCAATAATGGGTTGATCGACCAGCGGTCCGGTTGTATTCGGGTCACATCCACGGGGTGGGCGGTGGAATCATTCCACCGCCCACCCCCTTTTTCGTCGCTCCCGGGGAAGACTATCCACAGGGTTTATCCACATTGTTAATAACTCACAGCCGTGTAATTCACTGAACATTCCGTCCGCGCATCCCCGGGTGCTGGCCCGAAGGCATCAAATCGTGGGCCGATCCGCTTGAATATTCACATAACAATCCACACCTGTGGATAACTGTCGTGCACAGCCTGTGCGTACAGCTTCATGACGAGCTTTCGAGCAGTGCCCGTCGGCCCGGGGACACCAAAACCGCGAAATCACGCGGAAATTCGAACATCGAGTCGTCATCCACAGGGGTTGTCCACATTGTTAATAACTCACACCCATGTAATTCGAATGCCTTCCGGGACCTGCATCCCTGCCAGCGCGGGCTAATCGAACATAGTTACGCACAGCTCTATCCCCAGCTGTGGATAACTATATTCACAGCATGTGCATGACTGGGGTGAACCCGGACCGGAACGCTGATCGACCCCACCAGCAGGCCCCTGACACCACGGTGGAACACGGGGTGGGGAGGTGACGTGGGACAACACTCGCCTGTATCTTGAGTCCACCCTGGAAATTCCGGCGGCATCGGGGCAGGGGATGACTGGAGGATCCATGACCATACGCTTTTCCGCCCTGTCAGCCGTCGATCTCGTTGCCTGGTCCGGTCTGACGAACCTCTTGGCGCAGGCCGATGAGACCGACGAGTTCTACGATGCCGAGGATCTCGCGGAAGAACTGGAAGAACCCGGATTCGATCCGGGACGGGACAGCATCGCGGTGTGGGACGGCGAGGAACTGGTGGGTTTTGGGCAGCTGCGTGTGGCTGACGTGCTCTTCGAGGGCCAGGCCAAGGCAACCATCGATGGTGGAGTGCATCCGGACCACCGGGGCCGAGGAATCGGCCGCCGGATCATGGATGGCCTGGAGGCCCGTGCGCGCGAATTGGCGGCGCAGAGGCACCCCGGGGCTCCGGTGAGCGTGGGTTTGGCAACAGGAGCCGAAGGATCCAGCTCGGGACGCATGGCCGTGTCGCGGGGCTACGCCCCGGTTCGATATTTCACCGACATGATGATCGAGTTGCCGCGTCGGCGCGGTGACACCGTGGAGGCGCCCCCCTCAACGGAAGGGCCGCTGATAGAGGTCTACACCGCAGAGATGGAAGAAGCGGTCCGACGGGCCCATAATGATGCCTTCGCCGATCACTGGGGGGCGGTCCCGAAGACCCGGGAACGATGGGCCGATCAGCAGTCCGCCCGAAGCTTCCGTGCGTCCCTGAGCCCGGTCGTCCGCACCAGGGATATCGGGCTGGATCCGGTGGAAAGCGTCGATGGATATGCCTTGTGTGGTCAATGGGCCGAGGGGGAGATCCATGTCAGCTTGCTGGGCACCAGGAGTCGCGCCCGCCACCAAGGGCTGGCCTCCGCCCTGTTGGATTGGATCGTGACGGAAGCAGAGCGCGATGGGTACCGGATGGTGGACCTGGCGGTTGATTCAGCCAGCCCCACCGGTGCGGGCCGCGTTTACGAACGGGCCGGGTTCACGGCGGTCCGGACCTGGACGGTCCATAGGCGTCAACTGGACTGACCGTGTCGTCGCTCGTCCCAGCCGAGGTTCATGGCCCGGTGAGCAAGCTGATGGCGACCAACAACATGACCGCGGCTACCAGGCCATCCAGGACCCGCCAGGAGCCGGGGCGGGCGAAGAAGCCGGCCAGGAGGCGGGCGCCGAATCCGACCGCCGGAAACCAGAGGAAGCTTCCCAGCACGGCCCCGGCGGCGAAGATCCACCTCCCCGGGTCGCCGTGGGCGCTGGCAATCGTGCCGAGCAGGATCATGGTGTCCAGATAGACGTGGGGATTCAACCAGGTCAGCGCGGCAGCAGTGGCTAGTACCGACCTGCGGGTGGTCCCCGGGGTCCCGCGGTCGACGGTGAGCGCCGCAGGACGGACAACCCGACGCAGCGCCACGAAGGCATAACCGACAAGGAAGGCGGCCCCCGCCCAACGGGCCAGCACCAGCAGCCAGGGGGCCGTGGCGACCAGGGCCCCCACCCCGGCAACGCCGGCGAAGATCAAGACCGCATCGGAGAGGGCGCAGATGAGGACAACGCCGAGCACGTGTTCGCGCCGGATGCCTTGGCGCAGTATGAAGGCATTCTGTGCCCCGATCGCGATGATCAACGCCAAACCGGAACCCAGTCCGGCGAGCAGGGAAGGAAAATAGGTCACTGGTCAACGGTAAGCGGAGCAACATGCAGTAGACCAGCTAAAGATATGCATGGGACATTAGAATATCTAATATGGATTTTCCGGCGGACCAGCTCCGCGCTTTTGCAGCGGTCATCGATACCGGCACCTTCGACGCAGCCGCCACACGGCTCCGGGTGACTCCTTCGGCGGTGAGCCAACGGATCAAGGCGTTGGAAACGCAGGTCGGAACCGTGGTCGTCCGTCGGGGAAAGCCCGCGCTGCCCACGGCCGCCGGCACGGTCTTGTTGCGCCTGGCGCGCCAGACCGATCTCCTGGCTGCAGAAGCCGCGGCGGAACTCTCCGGCGGGGGCGCCACGGACCCTGCCCGGACCCCGGTGCGTGCGGCGGTGAGGGTGGTCGTCAATGCTGATTCCCTGGCGACCTGGTTCCCCGGCGCCTTCAGGTTGTTGGCCCAGGATGGAAGCCTTGAACTCGAACTCCTGCGTGAGGATGAGTCCGTTTCGGCGGAGTTGTTGCGGGCGGGCACGGCGATGGCGGCCGTGACGACCGACGGGAGGGCCGTGCAGGGGTGTTCCACCGAACTCCTGGGGACACTGCGGTACACGGCGATGGCTTCAGCGGCGTTCAGGAGGCACTGGTTCGCTGAAGATCCCCCGCGGGGGCTTGCGGTGGCCCCCATGGTTGATTTTGATCGTTCGGACCAGCTGCAGCACGCGCTGGTCCGATCCGTCTGTGGTGTGCAGGCGGAGCCCCCGAGACACCATGTACCGGACTCGTCCCAGTTCGTCCGGGCGGTCATCGACGGCCTCGGATGGGGGATGGTGCCGGACGCGCAGGACCCGGGAGAGGGTCTGCTGGAGGTCCTGGATCCGCACTGGACCCGCGGGGTCGAGCTGTATTGGCAGCGGTGGAAGCTTGATTCCCCGGCCCTGGCGCGGGTCGGTGAAGCCGTCCGGACAGCTGCCCGGAATTCGGGGGTGTTGGAACTACCCCGTCCCTGAGCACCTGATCCGCGGCCCGAGGCCTGCCAACGAAATGTGTCGGCCTAGCCCCGGGGAACCGGTGGACCGAGCATCAACAGCACCGTAAAGACCACGGCGATGAAAACGATGCCCAGAATGACCGCGGGAAGGGGATGGCGTAGGCACCATGCCTGGACGATTTCGATGAAGCCATGGGGCTCATCCCCGCCGACACCCAGCCTCCAGCCGCCGTCGAGCAGGCCCGCCCGTTTGACGGAGCGTTCGAAAGGCACCGTGCAGAACGGAATGAAGGCGGAGGCCAGCCCCAGCAGGCCCCGGCCGAACGACCACCGTTGATTGACCCAGACGAAGCAGGTCACCACGCAATAGCTGATGAACGTCAGTCCGTGGATGCCCCCGAAGACCGGAACGAATTTGTCGCTGATGTTCCCGTACTTCAAGGCCATTCCCAGCAGCAGAAGCCCCCAGGTGAACATCTCGGCAGTGGCCAGGAAACCATAGAGCCGCTGGGGTGTCAGACGGGATCCGGTCAGAGGGGTGGCAGTGGGAGGCATGGTGTCCTTTCGTCGGGTATACAGCATCTCACGACTAGGTCCCTGCTCCATGGCGGTGTGCTAGCGTGCCGGGCAGGAGCCGATTGCTCCGACCGGACGAGGGAGCCGTACCCGGACAGCGACAAGACGGCCGCCGGAAGGTAACGGTGGTTGATCATGGCGTGGTTCGTGCTGATTGTCTCAGGAATGTTCGAAGCGGTATGGGCGATCGCCCTCGGCAAATCAGAGGGTTTTTCAAAACTGGTGCCCAGCCTCGTGTTCGGAGGCGGGCTCATCGTCAGCATGAGCGGACTGGCATATGCCATGAAGGACATACCAACAGGAACCGCCTATGCCGTCTGGGTGGGCATCGGAGCTTCCCTGACGGTGATCTACGGGATGGCAATCGACGGTGAATCCATCAGTTGGGTCAAGGTCCTGCTCTTGATGCTCCTCGTAGGATGCGTCGTCGGACTCAAATACGTTGACTGAGGCCCTTCGGCCCGGCTAACGCCAGCGCGTCGTCATGAAGAACCCGACCATGGCGATACCGAAGCCGATCACGATGTTCCACCCGCCGGCGATCCCCAACGGAAGAGTGGCCTGGGAGATGTAGTAGGTGATGATCCAGAGCAGCCCCAGGATCATCAGACCGAACATGACCGGCTTGTACCACACCGGAAGGGCCTTGACATCCCCGTTCTTATTGGCGGCTTCAGACTGCCTGCGGGCCTTGCGGCGGGTCCTCGACTCGGGCACTGGTACTCCTGACCTTGGGCGGGTCAAACACTCGTTGTTTGCGACCCGGGCGATACTGTCATGGGTGGGGGCCGGCACAGCAGTATCCATGCGGCCACCCACGTCACCGACATTCTACCGGTACCGCGTCAGGAGGTTTTCGTGCCCGCTGTCCCCGAGTCAACAGCGCCGCTGAAACCCGGGCGTCGACGGAGCCGATCCGCGGCGATCATCGGTGGCCTCGGCGAGGTCCTGGTGACGCTCGGGGTCATCGTTCTCCTTTTCGTGGCATGGGAGCTGTGGTGGACCAACATTGAAGCCGATGGCGCCCAGGAAGAGCTGACGTCCAGAACGCTGCAGGAATTCGCCGGTGGTGATGCGAACGCCTCCACCGGCCCTTCCCAATCGGCAGAGGCCGCCGATGCCGACCGGAAGAAGTACGGCACCCCGGAAAAAACCAACCTGGACGGGGAGGAGACCTTCGGGGTCCTGTATGTGCCGCGCTTCGGGAAGGACTATGCGCGGCCCATCTCCGAAGGGGTAGGCAGCGACGTCCTCGACCATTTGGGCATCGGACACTACCCGCAGACACAATTGCCCGGCGAACAGGGGAACTTCGCCGTCGCGGCGCACCGGCAGACCCACGGACAGGTCTTCTGGGATATCGACAAGCTGGTCGACGGGGACCAGCTGTACGTCCAGACCCGGCAGGGCTACTACACCTACCGGTACCGCAGCACGGAGATCGTCGATCCCTCGGATTCCAAGGTCCTGCTGCCGGTGCCGCACGAACCCGGGGAACAGGCCGGCGAATCCTTGCTGACGATGACCAGTTGCCATCCGCCGTTCACGACACGGATGCGGATCATCGCCTATTCGGAGCTTGAATCATGGCGCCCCTTGGATGCGGGACCCCCAGCGGTGATCGCCGAAGCCGTGGGTCGCGCGACCGGCGGCGGCTGAATCCGGAAATCTACGTCCCCGGTCCGCCACCATCGAAGAACACCACCCCAGTGAAGGAGTCAGAGCGTGTACGCATGGTTATTCGGAAAGCTACCCGGCCCGTGGTGGGTGCGTCTGTTGATTTCAGCATTGCTGGCGGTGCTCGTCATACTGGTGTTGATGGAATACGTGTTTCCCTGGGCCAGTCAGTACAGCCCATGGACCGAATCAACGATTGGTCTGGTGCAGTGACAATGCCCGCCCCCACGCGGATCCTAGTGATCGACAACTATGACAGCTTTGTCTATACGCTGGTCGGCTACCTGCGCGAACTCGGTGCCGAAACGACCGTCGTGCGCAATGACGACGTGACGGTGGCCCAGGCCATTGAACTGGCCGAGGCCCGGGACGGTGTCCTGGTCTCCCCCGGCCCCGGGACGCCCGGCGAATCCGGGGTCTGCATCGATCTCATCCGTTGGTGTGGTGAACACGCCAAACCGATGTTGGGGGTCTGCCTCGGACACCAGGCCCTCGCCGAGGCCTACGGCGGGGTCGTCACGCACGCCGAGGAACTCATGCACGGCAAGACCTCGTCGGTCCATCATGGAACCCACCCGTTGTTCCACGACATCAGCAATCCGTTCACGGCCACCCGCTACCATTCCCTGGCGGCGGTCCGCGCGTCGATCCCGGATGAGTTGGAGATCATCGCCGAAACCGATGGTGGCGTCGTCATGGGTCTGGCCCACCGCGAGGCCCCCCTATGGGGCGTCCAGTTCCACCCCGAGTCGGTGCTCACCGAAGGTGGGTACCACATGCTGGGGAACTGGCTGGAAGCACTCGGCCTCTCCGGTGCGGCGGCCCGCGCCGAGAAATTGAGCCCGTTGATCACCGACTGATCCGGCCACACCTGGCCACTGTTCCGCCCAGCCCCCACCTCGGCAAGGAAGCGGCGTTTCCTGGACGGGACAGCGGCTAGGGGGAGGGTTCGGCTGCCTTCGAGGACTTTGACGCCTTCTTGGAGGCCTTGGCCGACTCGGACGCAGCCTTCTCCGATGACTTCTCGGCCGCCTTCGAACTCTTTGAACTTTCCTTCGCCGACTCCTTGGACTCCTTGGAATCCGATCCGGGTTCGGATTCGGACGGTGGAGCAGAGGGGGATTCCTCCGGTTCCGGCTTCTTCGCGATCTTGACCCTCACGGTGCCGTCCTGATCCAGATCCTTGCCACCCACGGGAGTCTGTTCGATGACGCTATCGACGGGCTTGGAGCTCTCCTTTTCTTCGGATTCGAGTTGCAACCCGACGGCGTTGTCGGAGAGGACCTTGCGCGCCTCGTCCACATCCAGGCCGATGAGCGAAGGAACAGTGACCTTGCCCGTGGAGAGCGTCAGTTCGATCAGACTGCCGGTCTTGACCTTCTCCCCCAGCTTCGGATTCGTCCCGATGAGGCTGCCCAGTTCCACGGTCGCCGTGTTCTCGCGCTTCACATCGTCGGAGACGTCCAAACCCAGCCGTTCCAGCGTGCTGCGCACGGTGGCCTCCGACTGGCCGGCCAGGTCCTTGGGCAGGGTCACCTGTTCGGGGCCCTGAGATACCAGCAGTTGGACCTCGGAGTCCTTGCGTGTCGAGGAGCCGGCCTTCGGGTCGGTTCCCACCACGGAGCCGGAATCGACGTCGTCGTCGTAGACCTCCTTGGTGACGGGCTTCAGATTGGCGGCGTAGATCTTGTTCTGTGCATCGATCACCGACAAGTTCGATACGTCGGGAACGGGGATCATGGCATTGCGTTCCTGCTGGTCCTGGCTCCAGTTCCAGAAGAACCAGGCACCGAGGGCGATGACAATCACCGCCAGAATGGAAAAGACGGTGATCCATGCCCGTCGGCGCGACGTGCGTTGACGGTCGGCCTCGTCGGTCCGGGAGGGGCCCGAAGACCCGGCGAGCAAGGACTCTTGTGAATCGGTGGCGTGCACGGCAGGCTGTTTCCCGGTGTCCCCGGCCCCGCCGGAGCCCTCGGCGGCCAGAGCGGCAGTACGTTCCCTGCCCTCGTTCCCGGGGGGCCCGGAAGCGAGGGCCTGCGTGGGTGGTTCGGTGGTCAGCATCGCCTGGGTCGACATAGGCATGACGGCCAGGGCCTGGGTGGCATCGCCCAGATCCTTCGGAACGGGGCGGTCGTCCTGGGCCGCGCGCAACGCGGCAGCGAAAGCCGCGGCATCCTGATAGCGGTCGTCCCGGTCCTTCGTCAGTGCCGTGGAGATGACCTCGTCGATCCGAGGGCTGATTTCGGGGTTGTGGACGCTGGCGGCGACCGGCTTTTCACTCACATGCTGGAAGGCCACGGAGACGGGACTGTCGCCCGTGAAGGGTGGCCTGCCGGTGAGCAGCTCATAGAGGAGGCAGCCTGCCGAATACAGGTCGCTGCGGGCATCGACGGTTTCCCCGCGGGCCTGT
This sequence comes from Arthrobacter sp. 179, assembly GCF_052379645.1. NCBI lineage: Bacteria > Bacillati > Actinomycetota > Actinomycetes > Micrococcales > Micrococcaceae > Arthrobacter > Arthrobacter sp. 179. Next base: position 267,747 of record NZ_JBQSYU010000001.1, read on the forward strand.
TCGGGGGAGAAATACTGGGCCGTCCCCACCACGACTTGCGTCTGGGTCATGGTGGCCGAGGAATCGGACATGGCGCGGGCGATACCAAAATCCATGACCTTTACGGCGTCGTCGCCGGTGACCATCACATTGGAGGGCTTGATGTCCCGGTGGACGATGCCCATGCGGTGGCTGTATTCCAGGGCCGACAGGACGCCGAGCGTGTACCTGACCGAGGACTGGGGATTCAATTCCCCGGCCTTGGACAGATCACGCAGGGTCTTCCCCCGGACATACTCCATGACGATGTACGGCAGCTTGGTGACGTGGTCCCCCGAAGCATCAACATCCTCTTCGCCGGTGTCGTACACGGAGACGATGGCTGGATGGTTCAACCCGGCGACGGCCTGGGCCTCCCGGCGGAAGCGGGTCTGGAACACCGGATCGCGGGCCAGGTCGCGACGCAGCAGCTTGATCGCGACCTCGCGCCCGAGCCGGAGGTCGCGGGCATGGTAAACATCCGCCATGCCGCCGCGACCAATGAGGTCGCCGACTTCATAGCGGGCGTTCAGGATTCGGGGTTCAGTCACACATTTCCTCTGCACGCCTCAGCGTTAGTTGCCCGCGCCGGTCGGGGCGGCCTGCTTGAAATTTCCATTTGACCCCTTGTCGTCCTTGGCAGCGTCAGGGTTTTTCGAATCCGTCGGCTTGGTTGCTGGAGGCTCCGTGACCGGGGCCTTGGACGGTGCCGTTTCCTTGGGAGGTTCGGTCTGTTCCGAGGTGGTGGGGGCCTGCGTCGGCGGGGCAGGTGCGGAGCTACTGGCCTTGCTGCTGGAGGGCTTCGAGGATTTGCTGCTCGGAGCCGGCGTGGACTTCCTGGTCGGCGCGGGGGCCTTGGTCTTGGTCTCTTGCACCGGCGGAGGCGGAGGCGTGTTTTCCACCGGCAGCGGCACGGCGTAGCTCAGCTCGATCACGGTGCCGACCTTGACGGTACCGGTGGGGGAAACGGCAACGACCGAATTCTCCGGATCGCTGGCTTCCTTCTCCTTCGTCGACACCTCCAGGCCCAGGTCCTTCAATTCGGCCGAGGCCTTGTCGACGTCCATGCCGAGGTAGTCGTCAGCATCGACCTTGACGGTCTTCTGCGAGGACTGCGCGCTTGATGCCGGAGACTCGTTGCCGGTCTTGTCACCGGTGAACATGGGCACGAGCCACACCGCGAGCAAGGCCAGGACCACGATCACGATCAGGGGCCAGATCCAGGGGTTCCGCTTTTTCCGCGGAGGGGTCCCGGAACCGCCTGAGGCTCCGCCGGCGCCGGCCCCGGCACCAGCTGCGGCGCCGTCCTCGTCATCGGGATCCCAATCCTTGCTGGCGCCGAGGACCGAATTGAAATCCTGGTCGTCGTTGCCGGACCCGGCCCCGGCGCCCGCGGCGGCGGCGGCACCCTGGACGCGAGTGGCGTCAGCGTCGTCGTACTCCTTGCTGGCCTGCGGACCGCGGGTGGTCTGGTCGGAGACCATGGGCAAGGCACTGGTGCTCGGGGTCCCCGAACCCGCCTCTGGTGTCTGCGGGTTGGCCTGGGTGGGAGCATCTCCCACGTTGATGGCCTGCGTGGCGTCGCCACCGCCGGTTCCCAGGAACGGGATGATGCCCGGGACGGCGGTTTGGGCCGCCTCGAGGTTGTCGGCCCGGATGGCGTCGGCCGCCTCCGCCAGCTTCGTGGCGGTCTCCGGTCGTTCCGCCGGACTCTTGGCCAGCATCGACATGATCAAAGCCCGATATTTGGCCGGGATGGATTCATCGAGTGCCGGAGGGTTGTCGTTGACCTGGGCCAGCGCAATGGCGATCTGTGATTCGCCGGTGAACGGTCGACGACCGGCCAGGCACTCGTAGCCGATGACTCCGAGGGAGTAGATGTCCGAAGACCCGCTGGCCTGCTGCCCGGTGGCCTGTTCGGGGGCAAGATACTGGGCGGTGCCCATGACCTGCCCGGTCGCGGTCAGGGGGACCTGGTCGGCGATGCGTGCAATGCCGAAGTCGGTGATCTTCACCCGACCATCGGGCAGGATGAGCAGGTTGCCCGGCTTCACATCCCGGTGGACCAGGCCCTGTGCATGGGCCGCGGCGAGGGCGCGGGCGGTTTGGGCGATGATGGACATGGTCCTGTCGGGGGACAGGACCCGTTCGCGTTCGATGATGGCGGACAGCGGCTGGCCGGGGACCAGCTCCATGACCAGGTAGGCCGAACCGCCTTCCTCGCCGTAGTCGAACACGTTGGCGATGCCTACGTGGTTCAACAATGCCGTATGGCGTGCCTCGGCGCGGAAACGCTGCAGGAAGCCGGGGTCGCCGGTGTATTCCTCCTTGAGGATCTTGATGGCGACGATCCGGCCAAGGATCTCATCGCGCGCCTTCCAGACCTCCCCCATTCCGCCGATGGCTATCCGCTCGGTCAGTTGGAACCGACCGCCCAGGGTGATACCCGATGTAGGCCTCACTTATTGAACACCGCCTCTAGCATCTTCTTCAGGTTTGGACTGGTCAGGTTGTGGCCGGTCTCGTAGTCGGTCTTTTCTATGACAATGGTGACAGCGACCTCCGGGTCATCCGCCGGGGCGAAGCCGGTGATCCACGAATTGACGCGTTTGGTCCCATCTCCGAGTTGCGCCGTGCCGGTCTTCGCCGCGATGTCCAGCCCGGGGATGTCTGCCGTGTAGGCCGTCCCGCCCTTGAGTGGTGCGCGCATCAATTCGGTCACCTGGTTGGCCACCTTCTTGGTCGTTGCCGTACTGAATTCCTCGGGCTTCGGTTCTTCCAGCACGCTCAGATCCGGAGCGGTGACCCGTTTGATCAGGTTCGGCTTCATGATGACCCCGTCATTGGCGATGCCCATGGCGACCATGTTCATCTGCAGGGGCGTGGTCTTGACGTCGAACTGTCCGATCGAGGACAGGCCCAACTGGTCCGGAGTGAGATCGCTCGGGAATTGGCTGGGGGTCACGCGTTGCGGGATCTCCAGTTGCTGGCCGAAACCGAAACGTTCGGTGACGTCGCGCAAGGCGTCCTGCCCGACCGCCTCGCTCATGGCCACGAATGGCGTGTTGCAACTCTGGGCCACGATGAATTCGAGCTTGGCCCGGTTCTGGTTCGCGCAGATGCCCTGGTCGAAGTTGTTCACCTTCGTCGAAGTGCCCGGCAGAGTGATCGACGTCGGATTGTCGTAGACCGAATCAAGGTCGTACTTCCCCGATTCCAGGCCCGCGACCAGGTCGAGGATCTTGAAGGTGGAACCCGGTGAGATCAGATTGTTGATGGCCGGGTTGATGTTCGGGCTCAGTCCGTTCGTCTCGAGGATGTCCGCCATGTTCTTCGAGGCGATCTTCCCGCTATGCACGGCCAGGAGGTTGGTGTCATAGCTGGGCTTGGACACCATGGCCAGGATGTTTCCCGTACTCGGTTCGGAGACGATGATGGTCCCCTGCTGTCCGTCGGGGATCAGATTATAGGCCGTCTTCTGGAGAGCCGGGTCGATGGTGAGCTCCACGGAGGCACCCTCGGTGGATTGACCGGTCAACAAGTTGACCATGCGGTTGTAGAACTGCGAGTCGCTCTGCCCGTTGAGCTCGTCGTTCATGACGCCTTCGAGGTGGTTGGCACCGTAGGTCAGCGAGTAGAAGCCGGTCAGGTGCGCATACAGTTTCGGGTCGTGGTACACGCGTTGGTAGTCGAATTGGTCATCGGAGGCGACGGATTCGGCGATCGGTGTTCCGTCGACCAGCAAGGCACCACGGGCCAGATCGAAGTTCTTGTACAGCTGCCGGGTGTTGAGCGGATTGGCGTTGAGGTCCTTGACCGCGAAGAACTGGATGTAGCTCAGGGCGCCGAAGATCAGGACGAAGAGGCAGACGATGGCGATCCACACGTGGCGTATGGCGGTGTTCATGCGGTGTCCCCCTTTCGCGGTGGCGTGGCTACCTTGGCTTGTGCCTTCTTGGCGCGGCGCCGGGCGTCTTCCTCTTCGCGGGCCTTCGCCTTCGCGCTGATGTCTGGTCCGGCCGCGGCCATGTCCCGCTCGTTGAGCGGTCCCGTGAGGGCTGGTCTCCGGGAATTATGGGAGACTAGGAGCAATAGGGCGACGATGATCCAGTTGGAGAGCAGGGAGGACCCGCCCGCCGACATGAAGGGCGTGGTCAGCCCCGTCAATGGAATCAACAGAGTCACCCCTCCCATCAGGACGAAGCACTGTAGGCCGATGGTGAAGGAGAGGCCGGCGGCGAGCAGTTTGCCGAAGGCGTCCCGGCTGCCGAGGGCGGCGCGGATTCCACGGCTGATGAGGATGACGAACAGCAGGATGATGGCCACCAGGCCGATGAGACCCAGTTCCTCACCCAGGGCGGCGATGATCATGTCGGAGTTGGCCAGGGGGACGAAGTCGGGTCGTCCATTGCCCAGGCCGGTACCGAACAGTCCGCCGTTGGAGAGCCCGAAGAGGCCTTGGACGATTTGCCGGCTCCCGCCGTACTGCTGGTCGTAGACGGAGGGGTCGAAGGCGTGGAGCCAGGAATTCAGTCGCAAGGCGACGTGCGACATGAATTGCGCGGCAAAGAACCCGGCGACGACCACCATGACCAATCCGATGATGATCCAGCTGATACGCCCGGTCGCGACGTAGATCATGACCATGAACAGGCCGAAGAACAGGATGGATGAACCGAGGTCGCTCTGCATCACCAGCACGCCGATGCTGAGCAGCCAGGCGACGATCATGGGGCCGAGGTCCCTCGCCCGGGGGAGCTGCAGGGGACCGATCTTGCGGCCGGCCAGCAGGATCAGGTCCCGGTGGGTCGAGAGGTAACCGGCGAAGAAGAGCGCCAGGGTGATCTTGGCCAGCTCACCGGGCTGGAAGGAAAGGGGCCCGATGAAGATCCAGATGCGGGCGCCGTTGATGACCTTGCCCAGGCCCGGCACGAGTGGCAGGAGCAGCAGGAGGGCACTGATGACCAGGAACGTGTAGGGGGCCTTGCGCAGGATGCGGTGGTCGCGAACCAGCCATAGCGTGGCGATGGCAGCGGCCATGGCAAGGCCGGTCCACAACAGTTGGCGGGTCGCCGCATCGTCGTTGTTGGCCAGATCCAGCCGGTGGATCATCGCGATCCCTATCCCGTTGAGCGCCACCACGCAGGGAAGAATGATCGGATCGGCATACTTCGCCCAGATCCTCAGCACGATATGCATGACCAGGGCCATGCCGGCCAGGACGGCTCCTTGGGTGATGAACCCTTCGTCGAAACCATCCGTGTTGCTCAAGCTGACCAGGTAGTTGGCACCCACCGCGACGGCCAGGGCCAGGATCAGCAACACCAGTTCGGTATTGCGCCGTGGGATGGGCGCGGTCTCTAGTTCCGGGGTTTCGCTCACGGTGTCACCTCCTGACAATAATTGGGCAAGCCCGGCGGCGAGTCGGCGGACTGCGGATCGGCCGGTACCACGACCGGACAGGCCTGTTTGGCGCTGATGACCAGTTCGGTCACGATGTCCTGGGCATGGGCGAGATCGCGGGCCGCCAAGGAGTTGCGCAACCTCTGTTGCGTGTAGGAGGGCAGGGCCTGCGTGGGTATATGCGTCACGGTGTCGACATGGGAGAGCTTGATGGGACCCAGATCCTGTGACACGCCGTTGTAGATGGCCACCTTGCCGTCGTGATCGGCCACGTAGTACTGCGTTTGGGTCCAGGCGAACCCGAACCACAAGACGGAAACCAGGATCAGTCCCATCAGGGTCAGGAAGGTCGGGATGAGCCACCCCCGGTTCAGCGGGCGACGCATGGGATCGAATTCGCGGTCCTCCGGCACCTCGTCGGGCTCGGAAGCCTTATGGGTCAGGATCGCGGCGGCCCGCTTCTCCGCCGACCGTTGGGTGACCATCGGGATTTGTCCGGTCTGGGTGGCCAGGGCGGCCGCGCCGACTAGGGCATGGGGGCGAATGGACATCTCGTGGCGGATGACGGCTGCGCTGGCCCCGAGATCGCCTTGCTGGGCGACCTGGAGTTGGCCGGTATCCGGGGCGGGTTCGAGACCGGGGTCAACCCCCGGGGCGTCGTCGTCGGCATTCTCAGCGACTTCGACCATCACGATGGTGACGTTGTCGGGGGAGCCATGCTGGAGGGTGACCTCGACCAATGCGTCGACGGTCTGTTGCAACGAACCGGCGGTCCGCACGATGCGCTCGGTGATGTCGTCGGGCACGACGGCATTGAGGCCGTCGGAGCATAGGAGCCAGCGCTCCCCCGGGGCGATGGGGAACTGGTCGATATCCAGCTCGGGACTCGCATCGGAGTCGCCCAGGACCCGCATCAACACGTTCTTATGCGGGTGGTGCTCGGCTTCCTCGGGGCGTATGCGGCCCTCGTCCACGAGCCGTTGGACGAACGTATGGTCCTTGCTGACCTGTTCGAAGACATCATCCTTGAGCCGGTAGGCGCGGGAATCGCCGATATGGGCGTATTGGAAGCGGTCCCCGGTCAGCAGCAGGGCCGTGACGGTGGTGCCCATCCCGGAGAGCTTCGGGTTCGCGCTGACCAGTTCGTTGAGGATCGAATTGGCGGTCTGGATCTCGTCCGGCAGCACCGTTTCCACGTCGACCGTCCGGTCCTGGTCCAGATGCACCAGATCCAGCACGGTCGATGCCGAGGCGACGTCCCCGCCGACATGTCCGCCCATGCCGTCGGCCACGACCGCCAGATAGCGGCCGGCATAGCCGGAGTCGTCGTTCTTGGCGCGGACCAACCCCACATCCGACCGCGCTGCGAACCGCAACGTGAGCGCCATACTACGGCCTCAACTCCATGACGGTCTTGCCGATCCGGATGGGCTGGCCGATCTCCACCGGCTGGGCTCGGGTCAACTGGTTCTCCCCCAGATAGGTGCCGTTCGTCGAGCCGAGGTCCTCGATGAACCAACGGCTGCCCTGCGGGAATAATCGGGCATGTCGCCCGGAGGCGTAATCGTCCTCGAGGACGAGTGTGGCCTCCTGGGCCCGCCCCAGCAGGATGGGGCTGGCCGCCAGATCCAGGCTCGTCCCGCTGAGTGGTCCTTCCAGGATGGCCAGGGTTCGTGCCGCCTTCTTGGCCGGTGGCGCCGGTTCGGGCGCCAGTTCGGGGTTCTTACGGACCTCGCGTGCCGTCGGCTCGCCGGTCTTCGCCCGCTTGCCGATGGACAAGTCCCGACGCAGCGCGGCGATGATGCTCATGATCAGGATCCACAACAGGATCAGGAACCCGAGGCGTAGGGCGGTCAGGAAGAGGTCGCTCATGCGCTGTCTCCACTCGATCGGGGGACCAGCCGGTACGTGATGCGGGTGCGCCCCATGGCAATGATGGAGCCATCGAAGAGTTCCTCGCGGTCGACGACCCGTTGGCCATTGACGTAGCTGCCATTGGTGGACCCCAGATCCACGGCCCACGCCCGGGAACCCTCACGAACGACTTCGATATGGCGGCGCGAGACCCCGGGGTCCTCGACCGGGATGTCGGCGTCGGCGGAGCGGCCGAGCACCACGGAATCGGCATGCAGCCCATAGCGCTGGCCATTGATGTCCAGTACGGCCTGCTTGCTCGGCGGTGGACGTGGTGGAGCGCTCGGAGCCGGTGGCGGGGCGGAGGCCGCGGCGGGGGCGGTCGTCTTGTCCATCGTGGCGTCGATGGAGAAGCTGCCGGATTTGGTGTCGTCGTCACGGTGGAAGGAGACGGTGACCGGGCCCTGCAACGTGTACTGCTGCGAGCGTGCGTGCTTGACGGCGGCATCGCAGAGTTCCTCGGCCAGGGTGGCGCCCCACTGCTTGGCGCGTTCGAAATCGGCCGCCCCCAGCCTGACCTTGAAGGAGTTGGGGGCCAGGGTGCGGCCCTGGGACAAGGTCAGCGTCCGGTTGTCCATCTCGTTGCGAAGTTGGCTGGCGATCTCGACCGGCTGAACCTCGGAGGAGCCCGATCCCCGGAAGACGGTGCTCACCAGCTTTTCGAGACCGCGCTCGACATTGTCGACCAAACCCATGGGCGCTGCTCCTCTCGAAGTCGGTTGTCCTGTACGCCGCTCCGGCCACGGCGCGTGACGAAACAGCCGGCCCTGAGGCCTGTGCCATTCCGATACTACTTGTCATGCCACCGAAACGTCCGACGGTGCAGGCCTCTCTTCCATAACGCAACGAGATTTTCGGGGTATTTGGTTCCCCGGGGTGCGGCTCATCACACCATGGGACCCGATTAGGTGATGCCCCGGCAGCATGGTTATGATTGTTCTCGCTGTTCAGGGGAAACCCGAAACAGTAACTTGCGCGAGTGGCGGAATAGGCAGACGCGCTGGCTTCAGGTGCCAGTGCCCGCAAGGGCGTGGGGGTTCAAGTCCCCCCTCGCGCACGAGTTTGGATGAAATGTCCTCCTCCCGGAATCCCGGGAGGAGGACATTTTTCGTGGAGGGGACCACCGGGGCCTGGACTTGTACGCCCGGGGAGGAGACCCGGAGGCATGATCTGCATAGACTGGGAAAGCGAACCAGATCGTCGACGAGCAGGAGTGCATCCGTGGCTGAACCGTCAGCTCATCAGAATGTCGCGTTCCCTTCCAACGGGCAGGACGCCCATGGCTATCTGGCCGAGCCCGCTTCGGGGAGCGGACCGGGGGTCATCGTCATCCAGGAATGGTGGGGCCTGACGGGTCATGTTCGCGACGTCGCGGATCGTCTGGCAGCCGAGGGTTTCGTCGCCCTCGCCCCCGATCTGTATGGAGGCTGGATCACCCACGACGGTGCCGAAGCCGGGGAGATGATGCAAAAGCTGCCCGAGGCCGAGGGCGCCCGGTTGCTGGCCGGGGCCGTCGACTACCTGTCGGGGTTGGAGAAGGTCACCAGTGAGAAGGTCTCGGCCATCGGCTTCTGCATGGGTGGTGGCTTCGTGTTGGCGCTCGCGGCGCAACAGGGGGAACGGATCGCTGCGGCCGTCCCGTTCTACGGCGTGGGCCAGGCGGTGCCCGAGTCGTTCACCGGCGTGAAGGCGGCCGTCCAGGGACATTATGCGACCGAGGACGGGCTCTTCCCGGTGGAGCAGGCCAAGGAGCAGGAAGAGCAGCTCCGCGCCGAATCCGAGTCCGAAGTCACATTCCACTACTATGAAGCGCCTCACGCGTTCCATAATGATGAGGACCCCCAGGGGAACTATCGTCCGGAAGCGGCACGATTGGCTTGGGAACGGGCCGTTGGTTTCCTGCGGCAGAAGACCAAGTAGACCAAGCAGGACCAAGGGGTGTCGGCGCCAACGGCGTCACACCAGACAGGGAGGAAACACATGTCAGGAACAGTCATCGTCGGTGTCGACGGCAGCGAGACCGCGAATAAGGCGGCCACGCGTGCTGCGACCGTTGCGGCCGGCCTGGGCGCGAACCTCGTGGTGATCACCGCCCACACCAAGGACAACACCGAAGTCGTCCAGATCGGCAGTGATACGTGGATCCTCGACGACGCGGAACAGGCACAGAAGCTGGCGGAGAAGTCCGCCACCAAGCTGCGTGAACTGGTCCCGGGGGCCACGATCAAGGCCTCCGCCGTCAAGGGCAAGCCGCAGGATGCCCTCGTGGAGGAAGCCAGCAGGCTGGGAGCCCAGCTCATCGTCGTGGGCAACGTCGGGATGAAGGGCCTGGGGCGAGTGCTCGGAAGCGTGGCCTCCAGTGTGGCCCTGAACGCCCCGTGCGATGTCTACATCGTGAAGACCGCCAACTAGGCACCGTCTGGTTCGCCCGAAAACGGCGCCCTCCCCCTCTGGGGATGGGCGCCGCTTTTTGTTAAGGGTCGACCACGACGATGGGTCCGGTCAGCTGCCCGGGGTCTCGCGTGCCGCCGCCTTGCGGGCGTCGGCTTCCTTGATGCGGGCTTCTTCGGCGCGGACCTCGGCCATGTTGGTGCGCTCGGCCTGCAGCCATTCGGGCCGGTCGGCCAGCAATTCGTCGATCTGCGCGGTGGTCAGTGCTTCGTCGATGCCGCCCCGGGCGAGCCCGGAGATGCTGACGTTGAGTTTGCGGGCGATGACCGGGCGCGGGTGCGGTCCGGTCCGACGCAACTCGACCAGCCATTCGGGCGGTTCATTCATCATGTCGTCCAGGGCGTCCCGGGTGAGGGGACCATCCTGGAACTCGGCAGGCGTGGCGGGAAGATACACACCAAGCTTCTTGGCGGCAGTGGCCGGTTTCATGCTCTGCGAGGATTTCTGGGTCATGGTCCCAGCCTACCGGGCGCGGAGGGTGCCGGTAGGCTAGCGGTCGTGGCTGAACTGAGAATTGCGTTCGTGCCGGGCGTGACCCCGGATAAGTGGCTGGATCGTTGGCGGGAGCGTCAACCCGGGGTTCCGGTCCAGGCGACGATGCATGACATCGGGGACGATCCGCGGGGGCTGCTGGCCACCGGTGACGCGGACCTGGTGTTCATGAGGTTCCCCGACGGAGTGAACCCCGCGGACGGGATGACCCACGTCATCCCGCTCTACGAGGAGCTGCCCGTGGTGTGTGCCCCGCGTGAACATGCCTTGGAGTTGTACGACGACGAGGTGCCGTTGGAGGAGCTGGCCGAGGAGACCTGGTTGGACCTGGCCGACTATCCGCCACGGGTCGGGGGAACGGCGATGGCCCTGGAGGTCGTCGGTGCCGGGACCGGCTTGGTGATCGTCCCCCAATCCGTCGGACGCCTGTACCGGCGCAAGGACGTCGTGCAGAAGATCGTGACGGGGGCCCCGTCCACCCGGATCGGGGTCGCCTGGCTCAAGCCTGTCGGTGATGAGCCGGAGGACCCCCGCGTGGAGGAGTTCATCGGCATCGTCCGTGGACGTAGGGCCAATTCCTCCCGGCAGCCCTCGGTGCAGGAGCGGGAACGTTCCGCGGCCGCCCAAGCCCAGCGACGCCGGCAGCGCGGCGACCAGTCCGCCGCGGGTGCGCCGCGACCCGGAAGCGGGAAGAAAGGTGGAGGTCCCGGCGGGAAATCCTCCGGCGGCAAGCGCCGCGGCGGCCCGGCCCGGGGGCGTCGCTAGCACCTCGGGTCCGGCCATCCCGGCGGAGTGGCCGGGATGGCCGGTGGACCTGCCGCGCTACCCGAGTGAAGCGAAGCCGAAGATCACTGCCGCGAAAGCAAACCCGACCACGCCGATCAGTGTCTCCAACACGGTCCAGGTCTTCAGGGTCGTCTTGACGTCCATGTCGAAGAACCGTCCAACCAGCCAGAAGCCCGAGTCGTTCACATGGGAGATGATCACCGAGCCGGCGGCCACGGCCACCACCATGGTCGCCAACTGGATGTCGTTCAGGCCGGCGACCGCCACGGCGGGGGCCAGCAGTGCGGCGGCGGTGGTCAAGGCCACCGTCGCGGATCCCTGGGCCACGCGCAGGATGCCCGAGATGAGGAAGCCGGCCAGGATCAATGGCACCCCCAGATCGCCCAGCACGTCGGACAGGGCCTCGCCGATGCCCGAGGCGCGCAGGACGCCGCCGAACATGCCACCGGCACCGGTGATGAGGATGACCGAGCAGACCGGGCCCAGGGCCTTCTCCATGACCTGTTCGATGGCGTTCTTGCTCATGCCCCGACGCATGCCCAGCACGAGGGAGGCCACCAGCAGGGAGATCAGCAGCGCCACCGGCGTTTCGCCGACCGCGCGCAGCAGCTGGAACCATGCGGCGTCCTGGGCTGCCTCGGGCAGGACCTGGGCCGAAGCCAGGGTGTTCAGCCCGGTGTTCATGAAGATCAGCACCAGGGGCAGCAACAGCACGGAGATGACCGTGCCGAAGGCCGGCGGGTTCGACTCGTGCTCGGCATCGGCTTCGCCCAACAGGCTCGGGATCGGCAGTTCCCATCGGCGTCCGGCCCACTTGCCGTACAGGTAGCTGGCCAGGTACCAGGTCGGCAGGGCGACGATGAGCCCGATGAGCAGGACGAATCCGACATTGGCGTCGAAGAATTCGGCGGCCGCCACCGGGCCCGGGTGCGGTGGTACGAAGACGTGCATGACCGAGAAGGCACCGGCGGCGGGCAGGCCGTAGAGCAATACGCCGCCACCCAGGCGTCGCCCGACGGCGAAGACCACCGGGAGCATCACGACCAGTCCGGCGTCGAAGAAGATGGGGAACCCGAAGAGCAGCGAGGCCACGCCCAGGGCCAGCGGGGCGCGCTTCTCACCGAATTTGCGGATCAGGACGTCGGCGAGGACCTTGGCCCCGCCCGACATCTCCACGATGCGTCCGAGCATGGCGCCCAGTCCCACCAGCAGGGCCACAGAGGCCAGTGTGGAGCCGAATCCGTCGGTCAGCACCGAGACGACGCTGCCGGCGGGGATGCCGGTCGCGAAGGCGGTCAGCAGGCTGATCAGGATCAGGGCGACGAAGGCGTGCATCCGTAGTTGGATGATGAGCAGGAGCAGAACGACGATCGCGCCGGCGGCAATGCCGAGCAATGGTCCCGCACCCAGGGTCTGGGTCCAGTTCTCGAGGGTCATGGGTTCTCCGGTCGGGGTGGGGTTCTATTGCTCGGTCGGGTTCTTCGGGTCCAGGTCCAACGAGGACAGGGCCCGGGCCAGGAGGTCCTCGGCGCTGCTGTCGTTGGCCAGGGTGAAGCCGTCCTCGTCGGATTCGAGGGGTTCAAGGGTGTTCAGTTGGCTGGGCAGGAGGGTCCCGGGCATGAAATGCCCGGTTCGTTCCCGGATGCGTTCGGCCAGGATGTCGGGATCGACCACGACGTGCACGAAACGCACGACGCCGTCGGCCTCGCGCAGCAGGTCCCGGTAGCTGCGTTTCAGGGCCGAACAGGTCATCACGGTCCCTGGACCCGGGGTGTGGTCCATCCAGTCGCGCAGCACTGCCAACCAGGGCCAGCGATCGTCGTCGGTCAGGGGGGTGCCGGAGGCCATCTTGGCGACATTGGTGGCCGGATGGAAGTCATCGGCTTCGGCCATGGGCCAGCCGAGGCGGTCGGCGAGCAGGCTGGCCAGCGTGGTCTTGCCGGAAGCGGATACGCCCATCACCACCAGATGGGTGGGAGGCGGTTGGGGTGCCTGAAGCGGCATGTCTACTCCTGGAAGGACGTCGTTGGCCTGGGCCCGGCGGACCGGCTGAATAAAAGATAACACCTTATGCCCGGACGTGGATAGTGTCCCCGGTAACCGTGATGTGACCGGGCGTCATAGGATGATGACCATGCAGATCCCCTCCGGAGCGACCGTGCTCCAGGAACCGATTGTCGAAACCCTGGGGCGGGAAATCGTCGATGGCGTGCTGGCCCCCGGGGACCGGTTGACCCTCGATGCCCTGCAATCGCGTTTCGGGGTCTCCCGCACCGTGATGCGCGATTGCATGCGGGTCCTGGAGTCACTGCGATTGGTCTATGCGAAACGACGGATCGGCCTCGTCGTCCAGGAATCGCGGTTCTGGAACGCCTATGACCGCCGTGTCATCCGCTGGCGCCTGTCGGGGCCGGGCCGGGAACGGCAATTCACCGAGCTCACGGAGCTGCGGGTCGCCGTCGAACCCCTGGCCGCCGCCGGAGCCGCGCGGCGTGCCCCGTCCCAGGCCCGCGAGGAGATCGTGTCCCTGGCGGCGCAGCTGCGCCGGTTGGGGGAGGAGGGTGACCTGGAAGGCTTCCTCGCGGTGGATATCGCCTTCCATGCCCTGCTGCTGCGCGCCAGCGGCAACTCGATGTTCGCTGAACTCGACGGGGTCGTTGCCGAGGTGTTGTCGGGGCGGACCCATCAAGGCATGATGCCCTTCCACCCGCGGGAAAAAGCCCTGGCCGAACATGAGGCCGTGGCGGCCGCGGTGGCCGCGGCCGACGGGCCCGGCGCCGAACGTCACATGCAGGTCCTGGTCGACGAGGTCCGTGCTGCCCTGGAGGACCGGTTGCACGACGGGCAACTGCCCGACTGAGCGTTCGGTCCCCGGGGCTACTGGAACAGCTGGCCCACGCGGGAAAGCGTGGTGACCACACCGTAGAGCAGCGGGACACCGACCAGCATCCACCCGAAGACCAATCGGGCCGGGGCGACGTTGACCGGAATGTCCTCGGGGGTGCTGGATCCTGTGGTGCTCACGGGGCCTCCTCGGCGGTGGTGCTGGCGGTTTCGCGTTCCGGTTCATGGAACGTCGGGTCGACTGGACGGATGAGTGCGGCGGCGACGAATCCGATGACGAGCAGGACCACCATGGTCAGCAGCACCGGCAGGTAGTTGTGGGCATTCATCGTGCCCGGTTTGCCCTGGGCATCCAGCAGGCCGTTGACGATCAACGGGCCGGCGATCCCTGCTGCCGACCACGCGGTGAGCAGGCGTCCGTGGATCGCCCCGACCTGGAAGGTGCCGAAGAGGTCCTTCAGGTAGGCGGGGGCCGTGGAGAATCCGCCCCCGTAGAAGCTGATGATCACGAAGGCCAACAGAATGAAGAGCAGGGTGCTCGATCCTCCGAAGAACGCCAGGATGACATACAGCACCGCGCCGACACCCAGATAGATCATGTAGATGTTCTTGCGGCCGATGACATCCGAGGTGCTCGACCAGAGGAAACGTCCCGCCATGTTGCCGATGGAGAGCAAACCCACGAAGCCCCCGGCCACCCCCGCGGAGACCGCCGAGATGCCGTTCCCGGCCCGGAAGAAGTCCTGGATCATCGGTGAGGCCTGCTCGAGGATTCCGATGCCCGCCGTGACGTTGAGGAACAATGCCGTCCAGATCAGCCAGAACTGGCGGGTCTTGATGGAGTTGGCCGCCGAGACATGGTTGGTGGTGACCAGTTGCGAGTGCTTCACCCGTGACGGGTCCCAACCGTTGGGTCGCCAGCCGTCGGCCGGCACGCGGATGCTGAACACCCCGTACATCATGACCAGGAAGTACACGAGGCCAAGGGTGACGAACAGCCGCCCCACGGCGTCGCCGCTGGCCACCCATCCTTCGGTCCCCGAGGCGGGATCGAAGGCTTTGAGTAGTTGGGTGGACAGCGGTGAGGCGATGAGTGCTCCACCGCCGAACCCCATGATCGCCATGCCGGTGGCCATGCCCGGGCGGTCGGGGAACCATTTGATCAAGGTGGAAACGGGCGAGATGTAGCCGATGCCCAGGCCGATACCGCCGAATACCCCATAGCCGAGGTAGACCAGCCAGAGCTGTCCGGAGAAGATCCCCAGCGCCCCGAGCAGGAATCCTGCGGCCCAGAAGGTGGCGGCAACGAACATCGATTTACGCGGTCCGGACCGTTCGACCCAGGTGCCCATGACGGCTGCGGAGAGCCCCAGCATCACGATGGCGATGGAGAAGATCACCCCGATGGCCGTTTGCGAGGCCTCGAAATGTCCGATCAGCGCGGTCTTGTAGACACTGGTCGCGTAGGCCTGCCCGATGCACAGGTGCACCGCCAATGCCGCCGGCGGGATGAGCCACCGGTTGAACCCCGGTGGAGCGATGGAATGCGATCTATCGAGGAACCCCATGGAACCTGCCTTCCCTGCCGTGGAACCGCGGATGGCTGCTTCTGGCCATTGTGCTGTAGGTCACGTGTTTTGCCTAGTGGCAGTGGCACCGGTTCGGAGCGGGGGACTGATCCGGATAGATTGGAGCCCATGCGTATTTTGGATTCACAGCCGTTCGTCCCGGTCATCCTCGGCGGGGACATCGGCACCTATTCGCTGGCCCGCGAGTTCCACGAGGCCTACGGGGCGGTCAGCGTGGCGGTTCCTGCGGGCGAGAACGGGGTGCTCCAGCACTCCGTCGCCATCGATATCCGCCCGGCGGGAAGCATGACCGACGGGGCCCGCGTCGTCGAACACCTCCTGCAGGTGGCCCGTGACCTCACCGCGGACGGGGCGCGCCCCCGGCCCCTGCTGCTCTGTGGTTCGCTGGACCTGCATATCGGGATCATCACCGACCATCGCGCAGAACTCGAGCCCTGGTACACGATTCCGTACCCGGAGTCGGCGACCATCGAACGGGCGGCGCTGAAACAGAACTTCTATGCCCTGTGCGCCGAACTGGGCATCCCGCATCCGCGGACCATCGCCTACGATCCCGTCGCCCCGCAACCCCTGCCCGCCGATCTGCCGTTCCCGCTCATCGGCAAGCCCGCCGACAGCAGTGCCTGGGTGCACGCCAAGTTCGCCGGCAAGCAGAAAGTCCACACCCTGGCCACCCGCGGGGAACTCGATGACCTGCTGGCGCGCATCCGGGCTTCGGGCTACACCAGCCCCTTCATCCTCCAGGAACTCATCGGAGGCGGCGACACGAACATGCGCCTATGCACTTTCTACTCCGACCGGGACGCCCGCGTCCGCTTCGCCGCCTACGGGGAAGTCGTCGTGGAGGAACACGCCCCCTTGGTGCTGGGCAATTCGGCGGGTATCGTCACCGCCGTCAACGCCGAGTTCATCGATCAGGGCCGCCGCATCCTCGAGCACCTCGGATGGACCGGATTCTCCATGTTCGACGCCAAACTGGACCCGCGGGACGGGCTGGTGAAATTCTTCGAACTGAATCCGCGGCTGGGACGCAACCATTACTACATGACTGCTGCGGGCCACAACGCCGCCCGCTTCTACGTCCGCGAGTACCTCGGGGCGGAGTACGACGACGGGGAGCTGCCCGCCGCGGACCCCGACGCCGCCCCGCTGGTCGCCGATGCCCAGGTGCTGTCCACGGTGTTGCCGCTGGCCTTGCTGCGCAGACACCTGCGCGGACCCGTGGGGGAGAAGGCCCGCGAACTGATGCGCGCCCGCCGGGTCGCCAATCCGTTGCTCTACCGCGCCGAACGTCATCCCCGTAGGCTTTGGTACATTGCGCTGACCTCGCTGAACCAATTCCGCAAGTTCAGCCAGCACCCGCCGCGACTCTGACATGCTGGGGGGACTGGCGCCCCGCGCCGGTCAATGACGACCCGGAAGGAAGCACACATGGATTTCGGTAGCTACGAGACGCTACTTCTCGAAACGGACGGCTCCGCACTGGTGGTGACCGTGAACCGCCCGGAGGCCATGAACGCCCTGGCCTCGGCAGTGGTCGAGGACCTTTTGGCCTTGACGGAAAAACTCGCGGCCGTGGGCATCGACGCCCAATGGCCCATTCGCGGCATCATCCTCACCGGGGCCGGCGAGAAGGCCTTCGTCGCCGGGGCCGACATCCGTGAAATGACCTCGATGAGCTCCGATGCCGCCGAGGCCTACGCCCGGCAGATGCATACGGTGACCACCCGGCTCGAGGCCCTGCCCGTTCCGGTCATCGCCGCCGTCAACGGGTTCGCCCTCGGCGGCGGGTGCGAACTCGCGCTGGCCTGCGATTTCATCTACGCCGGGGCCCGCGCCAGCTTCGGGCAGCCGGAAGTCAATCTGGGCCTGGTCCCCGGGTTCGGCGGTTCGGTGCGCCTGCAGCAGCGGGTCGGCCTCGGCCACGCCCGCGAACTCATCTACACCGGACGCCGGATCAAGGTCGACGAGGCCCTGCGGATCGGCCTGGCCAACGCCGTGTTCGACGACGCCGAGGCCCTGCTGGCCGGCGCGAAGGCCACCGTGGAGGAAATCGCGGCCAAGGCCCCCACCTCGGTCGACAACACCAAGCGGGCCCTGAACCGGATCAACGGCCTCCCCGTGGCCGCAGGGCTGGAGGCGGAAGTGGACAGCTTCCGTGAGGCCTTCGCGACCGAGGACTCGGTCGTCGGGCGGGCCGCCTTCCTGGCCAAGGAGACCCCCGACTTCCCGGGGCGCTGAGCCATGGCAGCCAACGACGCGGCGACGGCCGGGCGCGCCCCGGATTCGGTCCACCACTACGGGCCGAATCCGAGCCAGTATGCCGAACTGTATGTGCCCGAGGAGAGGCGCCTGCCCGGGGTCATCGTCATCATCCACGGTGGATTCTGGCGCGATACCTACGACGCGTCGCTCGGGCACCCCCTCGCCGCCGACCTGGTCCGGCGGGGCTGGGTCGTCTGGAACCTGGAATACCGGCGGACCACCGAGGGCGCAGAAACGGGCCCTGATACCGGGGGGTGGCCCCGGACCTTCGAGGATGTTTCCGCCGGCATCGATGCGCTGGGCCCGGCGCTGGCCACGGCGGGACTGGAACAGGGCCACGTCGTCGTCCTGGGCCATTCGGCCGGAGGCCATCTCGGGGCCTGGGCCGCCGGACGGCATAAGCTGCCCGCCGGGGCGCCGGGAGCGGATCCGGCGGTGACGGTCGATGGCGTGGTCAGCCAGGCGGGGGTGCTGGAATTGTGGATGGCGAATTGGCTCAAACTCAGCCATTCGGCGGCCGTGAAGCTCATGGGAGCCACCTCGGAGGAGGACCCGCGGCGGTGGCAGCTGGCCGATCCGGTACGGATGCTGCCCATCGGGGTCCCGGTCATCGCCGTGCACGGAAAATCCGATGCGGATGTCCCCTCGGCCCTGTCGCGGGCCTATACCGACTCGGCACGGGCCCAGGGCGATCCGGCGCGGATGGTCTTCACGACCGGCGACCACCAGGCGATGATCACCCCCGGGACCCCGGCATGGGATGCTTGTCTGGTGGCCTTGGCCGAATTGGCCGTTCCTGCCTAGCAGGGTCAGGCGACGGCGCACGGGAACACCGTCCGGTGGGGCGTCTTGAGGCATCCACCGAGAGCAAAGGTAAGGTTGAGTAGTGCTGACTGTTATGGGCGAAGCCCTCGTTGACGTGCTGTCCGGCGGCATCGCCGCGCCCCAGGCCTATGTCGGGGGCAGCCCGATGAACGTGGCGGTGGGACTCGCACGGCTGGGCCACCCCGTGTCCTTCGTCGGACGCTACGGCGATGATGAATACGGGGCCATGATCCACGAGCACCTGCGCTCCAACGACGTGCAGGAGGTCCTCCCCGCCGATGGGTTGCCGACCTCCACCGCCCGCGGCACCCTGGATCCGGTCGGGGCGGCCAGCTACGAATTCGACATGGTCTGGGACCTGTCGGCCTTCGACCCGGCATCCTCCGACGTCCTGGCCGATAGCCAGCTGCTGCATACCGGCTCGATCGCCACCGTCCTGGAGCCCGGGGCCGGAACCGTCAGGGCCGCCGTCGAACGAGCCCGACCGCATGCGACGATCTCCTACGACCCCAATGTGCGGCCCAGTTTCGTCACCAATCATTCCCAGGCGATCGAGGACGTCGAACGCTTCGTCGCCCTCAGCGATGTGGTGCGGGCCAGTGACTCCGATCTGGCCTGGCTCTACCCCGAGCGCAGCGTTGAGGAGACCGCGCACGCCTGGCTCGAACTCGGTCCGGCCATGGTGGTGGCCACCTACGGCTCCGGCGGCCCGTGGGGCGTGGTCGCCGCCGGGGAGGCGCGGACCCAGGCCCCGGTCGTCGATGTCGCCGACACCGTGGGGGCCGGTGACTCGTTCATGGCGGCCCTGCTGTCCACGCTCGTGGACCGCGGGCTGGTCGGGGCGGCGCACCGGGAATCCCTGCGCGGGCTTTCGGTCGGCCAGCTCGAGGAGATCCTGGACTATGCCGCCCGGGCCGCGGCGATCACCGTGTCGCGCGCCGGCGCGAACCCTCCGCGCCGCGACGAGATCTCCTGACCGATCCACCGATGAGCCAGGAACATCCATGCGACTGATCGCCAGCGACCTCGACGGGACGATCCTGCACGCGGACGAGACCATTTCCGCGCGGACGGTCCAGGCCTTCGCAGCGGCCCGGCAAGCAGGGATCCATGTCGTCTTCGTGACCGGGCGGCCCTTCCGCTGGCTGAGCCCCGTGCAACGCGCGCTGGGCCATCTGGGGACGGTCATCTGCTCCAATGGCGCCCTGGTCTACGACCTCGAGGGCGAACGGATCCTGGGCAGCCACCAGGTCCCCGGCCCGGCGGTCGGCGAGGTCCGCCGGCGCATCCAGGCCCTCGAGCCCGCAGCGACCTTCGCCGCGGAGACCTTATCGGGGCTCCTGCTCGAACCCGGATTCCTCCAGGCCGGGGAAGCGGCCCGCTTGCCCGTCATGGCCGAGGCGCCCTTCGACGTGGGCCGCCTGGAAGCCGAAGGCGTGGTGAAACTACTCGCCAAGACCTCCGCCTATGAGGCCGAGGCCTTCCAATCACTGGTGGAACCCGAGGTCGCCGATTTGGTTTCGGTGACCCATTCGGCCCCCGGCGTCTCGCTGCTGGAAATGTCCCATCCCGGGGTCAACAAGGCGGTCACCCTGGCCGAGTATGCCGCGGAACTCGGGGTCACCGCCGCCGAGGTCGTGGCCTTCGGAGACATGCCCAATGACGTGCAGATGCTCGCATGGGCCGGCCGGGGTTACGCGATGGAGTCGGGGCATGCACTGGCGAAGGCCGCGGCGGGGCGCACCACTGCCTCGCTGCAGGAGGATGGGGTCGCCCAGGTCATCGAACGCCTGCTCTCCGGGGAGCCGCTCTAGGGAAGGCTCCGCAGCGGTCGGCTCAGGAGCCGATGTCGGAGGGATGCGTCGGCTCCGGGCCGGACCACCAGGAATCGGGGATCCTGGGCAAGGGGCGCAACAGCGCCTCGGGCAGGGGCCCCGATTGCGGGAACGGCACCCCCGTGTTCTTCGCCGACCACTGGCCGGCGGGCACGACGGCCGCCTCGCAGGTCCCGGCCTCATTCAGGACCAGGAGGGTCCGGACCCCGTGGTCGCGTAGGTAATAGCCCACCGATGGATCCCGGGCATCGGCGGAAAAGAGCAGGGCCACCGGCGAGTCCACGCCCGACACGGAATATACCGCTTCAGGAATAATTGGTGGGGCTCCCTCCCATCCGCAGAAGCCGCGGGCCACCTGCCAGTCGGCCAGATGACGTTTGCGGGTGTGGGCCACCAGGGCCCCATGGGCATCCCACCAGTGGGCCCCGACGAAGATCCTGTCCCCGGTCGCCTCAACGGTGGAGGCCACCAATCCCACCCCCGAGGTCGCCGCCACGCCGCGCAGCCTCTCGCGTAGGATCGCGGAGCCGGTGCCTGCCTCGGCGGTGACGAAGAGTTCCGGGGTGAGCAGCAGGGAGGCACCGGCCTGGGCGGCCGTGTCGGCCCAGACGCGGAGGCGCTCGAAGTTGTCCTCCGGGTCCGGCCCGGGGGCGGCGCAGGCATGGTGTACTTTCGCTACCCCCACCGGGGACCTCCTTGGACGGTAGAGTCGGCACTGTGAGAACTCGTCAAGCGCGCAGGTTCCCCTACCTGCATCCTACTGGTGGCCCCGCCCGGCAGGGAGGCCCGTTGGCCTTTGCCCATCGTGGTGAGGCACTGACCGGGGGTGAGAACACCATGGAGGCCTTCGCGGCGGCGGTGGAGCGCGGCTTCGGTTACCTGGAACTGGATGTGCACACCACCCGGGACGGTGTGGTGGTCGTCTTCCACGACGAGGAGCTCGAACGGGTCAGCGACGGCCGGGGGGCGGTCGCCGACCACGATCATGCCGATATCGCCGCCCTGCGCGTCTCGGGACGCCGGATCCCCTGTTTCGAGGACGTGCTCGCCGCCTGGTCGGACGTCAGGTTGAACGTTGATATCAAAGACGAGGCCTCGGTGGGCCCGTTCGCCGCACTGGTCAACAAATATGCGGCCCACGACCGGGTGCTGGTGGCTTCGTTCTCGGACGCCCGGCGCCACCGGGTGCTGCGTCTGCTGGATGCCCCCGCGGCATCAAGCCCGGGGTTGGTGACCAGCGCACTGGCCGTCCTGTTGGGCAAGGTCGGGCTGTTCGCGCTGCTGCGCCCGCGGCTTCGCGGGGTCGCCGCCCTGCAGGTTCCCGAACGCCAGGGGCGACTGCGCGTGGTCACCCCGCGTTTCCTGGCCCAGGCCCACCGCGAGGGCATCCAGGTGCACGTCTGGGTGGTCAACGAGCGGGAGGACATGGACCGGCTGATCGACCTGGGTGTGGATGGGATCATGACCGACCGGGCGGATGTCCTGGCCGCGGCCCTGGAGGCCCGCGGGTTCTGGCCCCAGCGTGAAGCCGCAGATAAGAAACCTGCGGATCCAGGCTCCTAGAGGGTCAGGGGGGTGACCAGCTCGGCCAAGGGCCGTAGGGCCTGGACCGCATAGTGTTCCATATCGGCCTCGCTGGCTCCGGCGAGCATCGCCAGCCACGTCCCGTGGGACTGCAGCTTCCCCAGCCGCAAGGCGGGTTCGACGAGCCGCTCGAGCTCGGCCGGGGTGCCGTATTCCTCCCACTCCTGCAGGTAGGCGGCCACCGCCCGGCGGATCCGTGGATCGGAGGGCGTGGTCTTCAGCTCCTTGGACATCGTGGCCAGGGGAACCGCCAACGTGGAAAACGGGTGGGCCCAGTACGCGTCCCCGAGGTCGATGAAACGCAACGGTTCCTCGCTGGAGGCCGGCAGGAAGACGTTGTTGCGATGCAGGTCGTTGTGGTCCAGCGACAAGGGCACCGCGGCGTCGGCCAGGAAACCGCACATATCACGCACCGGGCCGAGCTGGTCGTCCAGTTCCTCGGCATCGCGGGCCGGAAGATGCAAGGGGTGCCCGGTGGGCAGGGAGGCGTGGAACATGACCTGGTCATCGATGTATCCGGGCATATGCCGGGGATCGAATTGGGTCAGACCCGCATCGAAGAGCGTGTCACCGTGGGGGAGGAGGGTCTTCTGCAGGCGGGCGACATTGCGCAGGATCCGCTCCCAGAGCTGGTGGTCGGTGCTGGGGATCCTGGCCATCGTCTCCCCGTAGTCGGGGGAGATCATCCAGCCGCGCATCGGCTCAACGGCCAGCGGCATGACCAGCTGATCGGGGGCCAGCCCCGCGGCCGCCCGGGTGACGGCGACTTCGGCCTGTTGGCCGGGGTTGATGGCCTTGACGTACAAGGTGCCGTGATCGGTGGGGACGAGGACCTGGGTGGACCATAAGTGGATCGGCCCGCGTTCGAGCGGGCCGGTGCGGCGCAGGTCGTAGGCGTCGAGCACCATCGAGACCCAGCCTTCGATCTCCTCGAGCCAGTCCTCGGTACCCCAATAGTCATTCCAGTGCGCCACGGGCCGATCCTAGCCGAGTTTGCTCGGTGTCGCGCCGGTGTACTCCGGGGCGTCGGTGGGCTCGGTGCCACGGACCCGGGCGATGGTGCGCATCCCGTGGTAGATCACCACGGTGGCCACCGTGCCCAGGGCGATGCCGCCGAACTGCATGGTCCCCACGGTGATGGTCGGGTCGGCGATGGCGATGATCAGTCCGGCCCCGGCGGTCATGAGGTTGATCGGGTTGGAGAAGTTGACCTGGTTCTGCACCCAGAGCCGGGCACCGATGATGCCGATCATCCCGTAGAGGACGATTCCCGCCCCGCCACTGACCCCGGCGGGGATCGAGGAGATGGCGGCACCGAACTTCGGCAGGAACGCCAGCAGCATGGCGGTCGCCGCGGCCACCCAGTAGGCGGCCGTGGAGTAGACGCGGGAGGAGGCCATGACCCCGATGTTCTCCGCATAGGTCGTCGTGCCCGAACCGCCACCGAAGCCGGCGACGATGCTGGCGATGCCGTCGCCCATCAGGGCCCGGCCGTTGACGTCGTCCAAGTCCCTGCGGGTCATCAGCGCCACGGTCTTGACATGGCCGATGTTCTCGGCGACAAGGACGAAGACGACCGGGAGGAACAGGGCCAGGGTGTCCAGGTGGAATTCGGGGAACGCGAAGGGCGGCAGGCCCAGCCACCCGGCCTCGTTGACGGCGGTGAAGTCGATCTGATGCTGGGCCAGGGCGATCAGGTAGCCGACGATGATCCCCACCAGGATCGACAAGCGCCCCAGCAGGCCACGGAAGAGGACCGCGGTGAAGACGATGGCGGCGACGGTGGAGAAGGTGGTCAGCGGGACCGACTCGATGGCCTCGGTGGTCGATCCGGCCAGATTCAGTCCGATGAGCGCGACGATCGTGCCCATGACCACCGGAGGCATCAGGGCGTGGATCCACCCGGTGCCCGATTTCTGCACCACCAGCCCGATGATGAACAGGGCCGCACCGGAGAAGACGACGCCGCCCAGGGCCCCGGCGAAACCATGTCCCGACATGGCGGCGGTCACCGGGGCGATGAACGCGAAGGAGGAGCCCAGGTAGCTGGGTACCCGGCCGGCGGTGATGAGCAGGAACAGCATGGTCCCGACCCCGGAGAAGAACAAGGTGGAGGTGACCGGGAAGCCGGTCAGCGCCGGTACCAGCACGGTGGATCCGAACATGGCCATCACGTGTTGGACGCCGATGCCGGTGGTCTGGAACCAGTTCAGCCGTTCATCGGGGGCCACCACGGTGCCGGGTCGAATCGTTGTGCCGTCGCCGTGGACCGTCCAGCCGAAGCCGGGGAAATTGCTCATGGGTGTCCTCCATCGGGGCCCTGCGGGTTGGTGGGGCCTCACCGGTGCGGGGCCCCACGGAATCCTACCGCCCCCGACCCCGGGGCGGCGGGGTCGGGCCCCCTGCCGGGGTGCGCCGGCATCAGCCGATGGCCGCCACCGGCATGGGGAGGGAGGCCGATCGCGGGGCGGCGTCTTCGGGGGTCTGGGCGAAGAAGGACAATTCCTGCCGGCTCGATTCGTCGAAGGCGCGACGCATCCCGGCCAGGGTGGTGGAACCCGCCCGCAAGGCCACCTTCTGGACCAGCGCGATGGCCTCGCTGGTGGCTTCGTCGAACTCGGGGGAGGAGTAGGCGGCGAGCCAGTCGGCATAGGGGTGGCCCGGGTGGGCCGCGGCGGCCAGCCGCTGGCCGATGTCCTGGTAGAGCCAATAACAGGGCAGGATGGCCGCCACGAGCTCGGGATAGGAATCGCCGGAGGCCACCAGGTGGTTCAGGTAGGCCGAGGTGGTGGGGCTGGGTTCCGGATCGGGGGCATCTCCGAGCCGGTGCAGATGTAGATTCGCCTCCTCCTCGAGGGCGCCGACGGCCCCGGAAGCCCAGAACTGCTGCTCTTCGCGGTTCGGCGCCAACTCGGCGGCACGGGAGAGGACCCGGGAGTAGGTCCGCAGGTACAAGGAATCCTGGGCCAGATAGAAGTGGAAGTCCTCCGAGGGCAGGGTCCCGTCCCGCAGCGCACGGATGAACGGCAGATCGTCGATCCCCGAACGCAGCGGTGCCAGATCGTTCCACCAGGTGCCCAGCAAGGCCCCCGTCGTCGGGATCGCCGTACCGTCCCAGAGCGCCCCGAAATGATTCACCGGACCATGTCCTTCGCCGACCTCGAGTTCATCGGCACGGTGCAGGGCGCCTTCAAGCCACCCGCGGGCCAGCCGCAGGGCATCCCCCCAGTCCCCGCAGCGGGCCCACAGGGTAGCCAGCGCCGCGGAGAGCGAGCACCCGGTCCCATGGGTGTTCGGGGTGTCGATGCGGTCACCCTCCACGGCAGCCATGACGCCGTCGGGGCCCACGAGGGCATCCGGGCACCGGCTGCCGGTGAGGTGGCCGCCCTTGGCCAGGACCAGGACAGAATACCGCCTCGCGAGCCGGGCTGCCTGGTCCAGGACGTCGTCCCATCGGGTGCAGACCGGCTCCTCGAGCAGTGCCGCCAATTCCGCGGTGTTCGGGGTCAGGACATCGGCCCACGGGAGCAGCCGACGCAGGGCCTCCTCGGCGTCGTGCTCCAATAAGCGGTCCCCGGACGTGGAGATCAGCACCGGGTCCACCACGACGGTGGTGCCCGGGCGGGTACCCAGCCAGGCGGTGGTGGCTTCGATGACCTCGGCGGAGGCCAGCATGCCGATCTTCACCGCATCGATCCGGATATCGGCGGCGACCGTCTCAAGTTGCCGGGTGAGGAATTCCGCCGGAGGGGTATGGACCCCGGTGACTCCCCGGGTGTTCTGGGCGGTCAGTGCGGTGATCGCCGCCATCCCGTAGCCACCGCAGGCGGCAATCGATTTCAGGTCGGCCTGGATCCCGGCCCCGCCGGAGGGGTCGGCCCCGGCGATGGACAGGATGTTGGGGGTGTTCGGGGCGCTCATGCGGTCTCCGTTCGTGCTGCCCGGGTCCATTCCTGAACCAGGGCGGCAGCAGAGTCCCGGGGTTCGGCGGCGGAGCAGATGGCCCGCACGACGGCCATGCCGATGGCCCCGGCGGTGTGCGCGTCCGCGGCGTCGCCGGAGCCCAGCCCGCCGATCGCCACGCAGGGCAGCGGGGCCCGGGAGATCAACGAGGCCAGGCCGGGGAACCCCAGCGGGGTCGGGTGGTCCTTCTTGGTGGGCGTGGCCCGGACGGCCCCGGTGCCCAGATAGTCGATGGTGCCTGCCGGCAGTTCCGCTACTGCCGCGAAGTGGTCCTCGGTGCTGGCGCTGAGCCCCAGCACGGCATCGGGTCCGATGAGGGACCGGACGAGTTCGGCGGGCAGGTCCTTCTGGCCGATATGGACCCCGTCCACGCGGATCCCTGCCGCACGGGCCGCCAGGTAGACGTCCACCCGGTCGTTGAGCAGCAGCAGGGCCCGGCCCGCGGTGTGTTCGGCGCAGGCGGCCGCCTCGGCCAGGAATTCGCGGGCGGACAGGTCCTTGCAGCGCAGCTGGATGGTCCCGACCCCCGCGGCGACGGCCTCGGCCACGATGGTGGCCAAGGGCCGTCCGGCCGTGCTGGTGGAGTTGGCGACGAGGTAGATCCCGCTTCCGGGAACCGGCGCGCTCATGCGAGCACCGCCTCAACAAAGCAGTCGGTGGGTGAATGGGCCAAGGTGGGCGCATGTTGGTGCATGGGCGACATCCCTCCGCTAGTACGAACTAGATCAGGTTCTTGCCGGGTGTGCTCTCAGTCCGCGCCGGTGGCGGACACCCCGTGTCAGTGATCGTGAGCCTACAGTCCCCCACTGGGGGCGGCAAACCGACCGGCTGCCCCGCCGGCGGTGTCCACGTTAGTGTCGTACCCATGGCCATGAACCGACGTTCCCGTCCCCCAGCAGTTTCCGCGCCCGTCGTGCCGGCGGGCCCCGACGCCGAACTCCCGGCCACCGCGGCCCGCCGGCTGCGTGATGCCGCCGACTCCCGGCTGGCCCACCCCCGCAGGTTCCGCAGCGCCCAGCTCAAGGCACTCGAACGGCTGATCCAGGATCAAGAACAGACCCTATGTGACGCGTTGATGACGGATCTGGGTAAACCGGCGGCCGAATCCCGGCTGACCGAACTGGATCGGGTGAAGGCCGAAATCGATCATGCCCTGTTGCACCTGGGCGACTGGATGGCGGATGAGGCGGTGAAGGTCCCGCTGTCGCTGCAACCGGCGTCGGCCCGCGTCCAGGCGCGTCCGTTGGGCATGGTCCTGGTGATCGCCCCCTGGAACTATCCGGTCCTGTTGCTGCTCGGCCCGCTGGTCGGTGCCCTGGCGGCAGGGAACACCGTGATCCTCAAACCCTCCGAACTGGCTCCGGCCACCTCGGCGGTCATGGCCGCCCTCATCCCGCAGTACCTGGATCGGCGCGCTGTCGCGGTCCTGGAGGGGGCCGCGGAGACGACGAGCGAACTTCTGGAGATGGACTTCGACCACATCTTCTACACCGGAGGCGAACGGGTCGGGAAGATCGTGGCCCGGGCCGCGGCGGAAACGCTGACCCCGGTGACCCTGGAACTGGGCGGGAAGAGTCCGGCGGTGGTCGCCGACGGGAACTTCCCCGCCATCGCCCGGCGGTTGGCCCACGGGAAGTTCATGAATGCCGGACAGACCTGTGTCGCCCCGGACTACGTCCTGGCGGTCGGGGCCACGGCGGCGGCCGAACTGGAAAAGCAGCTGC
Organism: Arthrobacter sp. 179; assembly: GCF_052379645.1. Classification (NCBI taxonomy): domain Bacteria; kingdom Bacillati; phylum Actinomycetota; class Actinomycetes; order Micrococcales; family Micrococcaceae; genus Arthrobacter; species Arthrobacter sp. 179. The sequence continues at coordinate 295,440 of NZ_JBQSYU010000001.1, forward strand.
CCAAGGCCATCGGCGCGTTCTATGGGAAGGACCCCTCGGGCAGCAAGGACTATGGGCGGATCATCAACGCCTCGCACTTCGAACGTCTGGAATCCTATCTGGGGCAGGGACGGGTGGTGGCCGGGGGGACCAGCGACGCGGAGGCGAGGTACATCGCCCCCACGGTCCTGGCTGACGTCGACCCGGCGGCCCCGGTGATGACGGAGGAGATTTTCGGTCCGATCCTGCCGATCATCCAGGTCGACCGCTTCGATGATGCGGTGCGGTTCATCAACTCCCGCCCCTCACCGCTGGCCGCCTACCTGTTCAGCGAACGCCCGCGCCTGCACACCTCCTTCGAGGACCAGGTGCGGGCCGGGGCGATCGCCCATAATGTGTGCAGCATGCACCTGGCGGTCCCCGCGCTGCCCTTCGGCGGGGTGGGGGCCTCGGGGACGGGGAACTACCACGGCAAATTCGGGTTCGATACCTTCAGCCAGCAACGTCCGGTGCTGTCCAAGACCGCGATGCTCGATACGTTGCGGGCCGTCTACCCGCCCTTCGGCTGGGCCAAGCGGAAGATCATGCGTTCGATCGGCTGATCCGCCCGGCCGAGTGCCCCGACAGACGAAGGGCCCGGACCGCATTCAATGCGGTCCGGGCCCTTCGCTACGGTCGGTGCCATGGCACCTGCCGATGGATCGTGGCTACTTCTCGGTCAGCGAATCCACGTAGTCCTGGTTCTCGGAGATCCACTTGTCGACGATCGGTCCGTAGTCATCGGTGTCCGTGTCGTTGAACATGGCGTTCTCCAGGGAGAACAGGTGGTCATCGTCGATCGTGAAGTCGTTCAACCACTCGGTCAGTCCCGGGTAGGTGTCGGCGAAGTCGGCGTTGCCGTAGGAGGTGATGGTTTCCGCGTCGCCCATGGCACCCTTGGGATCCTTCAGATCCTTGATCGGGAACTCGTCGTAGGCCCAGTGCGGGCGCCACAGGGTGACGACGATGTCCTCATCGGCGTCCGTGGCCTTCTTCAGCTGGGCCAGCATGGCCGGGGTGGAGGAGGTCTTGAAGTCCATCTTCTCCAGGCCGTAGTCCGGGATGGCCGCCTTTTCGGTGGTGTCGGTCAGCCCGGCGCCCGGGTCGATGCCATAGATCGTGTTGCCGAACTTGTCGGCATTGGCCGCCAGGTCCTCGAGCGAATCGATCGGGGCGTCTTCGTTGACCGCGATGGTCAGCTTGGCATCGTCGTACCAGGTGCCCAGCTTGGTCATGTCGTCGCCGTACTTCTTCAAGTACTTCTTGTGCGTCAGCGGCATCCAGACGTCCATGGTCAGGTCCAGGTCACCGGAGGCGACACCGGCGAAGACCGGGCCGGCATCGGCGTCGGTGAGTTCGACGTCGTAGCCCTTCTTGTCCAGGATCTGCTTCCAGAGGTTGGACACGGCCACGCCTTCGTCCCAGCCGGCCATGACGCCGATGTTCAGCGCGGCCTGGTCGCCGTTCTCAGGCGAGTCGGGGACCTCGGATTCGCTGCTTCCGGTGTCGCCGCTGCCGCAGGCGGTCAGCGCGAGGGCCGCCGTGGCGGCGATCCCCATCATTGATGCGAATTTCCTTTGCATTGTTCATTTCCTTTCTTCGCGCCCCGCCAGCGGGGCGTAGGGTCGTTAGCCGTTTTTCGCCGGCACGTTGGATTGGCCCAGGGAGGCGGTGATGCGGTCCAGGAAGATGGCCAGAATGACCACCGACAGACCTGATTCGACACCCAGGGGAGTGTTCAGGGTCGTCAGGGAGGCGTAGACATCCTTGCCGAGACCACCGGCGCCGACCATGCCGGCGATGACCACCATGGACAGGGAGAGCATGATGACCTGGTTGATGCCGGCCATGATGGTCGGCAGCGCCAGCGGGATCTGGATCTGGCGCAGGATGCGTCCCGGGGAGGCGCCGAAGGCCTGGCCGGCCTCGACGACCTCGGTATCGACGCTGCGGATCCCCAATTCGGTGAAGCGGGTGCCCGGCGCCATGCCGAACACGATCGTGGCCACGATTCCGGGGACGACGCCGATCCCCAACAGCAGGATCGCCGGGACCAGGTAGACGAAGGCAGGCATGGTTTGCAGGAAGTCCAGGATCGGCTTGACGACCGCCGAAACGATCTTGGATTTGGCGGTGAGGATGCCCAGCGGAACACTGATGATCACCGCGACGATGCTGGCCACCAGGACCAGCGACAGGGTCTCCATCGAGTGCTCCCACTGGTTCATCCCGTAGATCAACAGCAGTCCGATGACCGTACCGATGGCCATCTTCCAACTGCGCAGGAGCCAGGCCAGCAGGGCCAGCACGAGGATGACGACCCAGAACGGCGGAGCGGTGAGGATCCACGCCAGCCCGTCGTACCAGTTCTGGAAGAAGGACTTGATGAGGTTGAAGAGCCCGCCGAGGTTGGCGATGAACCAGTTGAGGACCACTTCGCCCCAGTGGCCGACGGGAATGCGGAATAGCTGATCGGTCATTTAGAGGGCACCTCCTTCGTCGTCGGATGCAGCCGCGGGGGCATCGGTGTCTTCCGGCTGGTCGGCGGCGACCACCGGGACGCTGCTGGTGGTCGAGGGGACGTTGCCCAGCGCGGAGAGGAGGGTGGCGCGGGCGATGGCGCCGATGAGCCGGCCCTCGTCGTCGACGACCGGCAGGGGTACCGGCGACTCCACGGAGCGGCCGAACAGGTCGTTCAGCGCCGTCTCGGCGGTGACCGGGTCATTGCCGACGGTGATGATTTCTTCCAGGTCGGTACCTCCGCGTTCGAGCAGGCCCATCACCTCGCGGTCGCGGACGGCTCCGAGCAGCTTGCGCTGCCGGTCCAGCACGAAGGCGGCCGAGGTCTGCAGTTCGCGCATGGTCCGCAACGCATTGCGGGCACCACCGGAGAGGTTGACGACGGAACGCGGGGTCTCCATGACCGTTCCGGCGGTGAGCACCCGGGTCCTGTCGACGTCGCGCACGAAGGCCGAGACGTAGTCGTTCGCCGGGCGGGTGAGGATGTCGTCGGGGGTGCCGATCTGGACGATCTCCCCGTCGCGCATGACCGCGATCCGGTCCCCGAGGAACATGGCCTCGTTCAGGTCGTGGGTGATGAAGACGATCGTCTTGCCGAGTTCGGCCTGCAGTGAGGCCAACTGCTCCTGCATATCGCGACGGATCAGCGGGTCGAGTGCCGAGAAGGCCTCGTCCATCAGCAGGATGTCGGTTTCGGAGGCCAGGGCGCGGGCCAGGCCCACACGCTGCTGCATGCCGCCGGAGAGTTCGCTGGGGTATTTATCGCCCCACCCCTTGAGTCCCACGACGTCCAGGATCTTCTGGGCCCGGGTGGTGCGCTCCTGCTTCGAGATGCCCTGGATCTCCAGCGCGTAGGCTGCGTTCTGCATCACGGTGCGGTGGGGCAGCAGGGCGAAGTGCTGGAAGACCATGGAGATGTGCTTCTGGCGGACCTGGCGCAACTTCTTGGCCGAGACCTTGGCGATATCGGTGTCACCGACGACCACCGAGCCGCTGGTCATGGGCCAGAGCCCGTTGAGCATGCGGATCAGCGTCGACTTGCCCGAGCCCGACAGGCCCATGACGACGAAGATCTCGCCGGGCTTGACGTCGAAGCTCGCGTCGATGACGGCGGCCGTTCCCAAGGAAGCGACCTCCTGGCGGGTTTTTCCGTTCTTCAGGAGTTTGACGGCCTCGTTGCCCCGACGGCCGAAGACCTTGTACGCATTCGAGACGCGTAGCGCAGGTTGCCCTGTGTCAGTAGTGTTCACGTTTTCCCGTCCACGGCCTGGGTCCGGGTGGAGGCAGACCGATTTTTCGGCGACCCGCCCCGACAGCTAATCCCGCGGGTGCCTTCAACGGCGGTGTCCCACGGGTCGAGATGAAAGGGCGAGTAATTGGCTTTCAGCCTTAACGCTAACAAGAGGATGTTCGCCTGCAGCCGAAAACCAGCCTTTGACCGGGCTTACACCGACCCGTTGGTCAAGTGCATCCCTTGTGGGACAAGGGATGGAGCGAAGTTATGGCATTGTAACGGAAGGGGTTGTCAAAATCTCCGCAAACGAGTGGTTTTCATCATTTCGACGGTCAAGAGGCCGAACCGATGATCGCGTCGACCAGGGCCTTCGCCTCCCGTTGGACCTGATGCAGGTGATCATCTCCGGTGAAGGACTCGGCATAGATCTTGTAGACATCCTCGGTGCCCGAGGGGCGGGCGGCGAACCAGGCGTTCTCGGTGGTGACCTTCAGCCCGCCGATGGCCGCATCGTTTCCCGGAGCCTCGGTCAGCCGGGCGGTGATCGGTTCCCCGGCGAGGGTGTCGGCGGTGACATCGGCGGCGGACAGGCGGCCCAGGGCCGTCTTCTGTTCGCGGGTGGCCGGTGCGTCGATGCGTGCATACGACGGCGCACCGAAGGCCTCAGTCAGCCGCCGGTAGTGCGTGCTGGGCGAGGAGCCGGTCACGGCCTGGATCTCGGAGGCGAGCAACCCCAGCAGGATCCCGTCCTTGTCGGTGGTCCACGGCGACCCGTCGAAGCGCACGAAGCTCGCTCCGGCGGATTCCTCGCCGCCGAAGACCCCGGTTCCGTCCAGCAGGCCCGGAACGAACCATTTGAAGCCCACCGGCACCTCGACCAGTTCGCGGCCGAGGGAGGCGGCCACCCGGTCGATCATCGAGGAGCTGACCAGGGTCTTGCCGACTCCGGCCCCGGCCGGCCACTGCGGGCGGTTCCGGTACAGGTAGTCGATGGCCACCGCGAGGAAATGGTTCGGGTTCATCAGACCCGCATCGGGGGTCACGATGCCGTGGCGGTCGGCGTCGGCGTCGTTGCCGGTGGCGATGTCGAAGTCGGCGCCGCCGTCGCGTACCGCCGAGATGAGCCCGGCCATGGCGAAGGGGGAGGAGCAGTCCATGCGGATCTTCTCATCCCAGTCCAGGGTCATGAAGGCCCAGCGAGGATCGACTGCTGGGTTGATCACCGTCAGGTCCAGCCGGTGGCGTTCGGCGATGGCCCCCCAGTAGTCGACCGAGGCCCCGCCCATCGGATCGGCGCCGATGCGTACGCCGGCGCCGCGGATGGCTTCCAGGTCCAGCACGGAAGGTAGCGCGTCCACGTAGGCGGCCATGAAGTCGTGGGCCCCCAGGTTCGCCGCCCCGCGGGTCCTGGCCAGCGGGATCCGCTTGACCCCCGACAGGTTCGAAGCCAACAGCTCGTTGGCGCGTCCGGCGATCCAGGAGGTGGCCTCCGAATCGGCGGGTCCGCCGTGCGGTGGGTTGTATTTGAACCCGCCGTCGGTGGGCGGGTTATGCGAGGGGGTGATGACGATCCCGTCGGCGCGTCCGGTCCCGCCGGACAAGAGCCGGTTGTGGGTGAGGATCGCATGGCTCAGCGCCGGGGTGGGCGTCCACCGGCCCCGTGCGTCGACCCGGACGTCCACGTCATTGGCGACCAGGACCTCCACTGCGGTGTCCTGGGCGGGATCCGAGAGGGCATGGGTGTCCTTGCCCAGGAACAACGGACCGGAGATGCCCTGGGAGGCGCGGTACTCGACGATGGCCTGGGTGATGGCCAGGATGTGGCGTTCGTTGAAGGAACCCTCCAACGACCGGCCGCGGTGGCCGGAGGTGCCGAAGGCCACCCGCTGGGCGGGATCTTGCGGATCGGGAATCCGGTCGAAGTAGGCCGACCGCACGGCATCGACGTCGATCAGGTCCTGGGGCAGCGCGGTGGTTCCCGCTCGGGTTTCGGCCATGGATACAGCTAACCAGATGAACCACGGAAAAGCCCCGGCCCGCGGAAATGAATCCGGGGCCGGGGCTCGGGGCCAAGGCGGTGGGGCCGCCGGCAGGGGTGTGCGTCGGCTACTTCACGCCGGACATCAGCTTCTTGATCGGCTTGACCGCGAGCATCAGGGCCACGCCCAGCACGATGGCGGTGACTCCGAGGGTCAGGAAGTACGGAATCTCGTTGCCCTTGGTGTAGAAGCCGGCCAGGATGCCCGCCAGGGTGGTGCCCAGGGAGACCGAGAGGTAGAACAGGGCCACCATCTGGGTGGTGAACACGACCGGTGCCAGCTTGGTGGCCACCGACAGTCCGATGGGGCTGAGCAGCAGTTCGGCCATGGTGAACAGGAAGAGGATCCCGGCCAGGGCGAGCAGGGGGGTCTTCTCCAACGAGTTCAGGGGGATGAAGACCAGGAACGCTATGCCCATGATGATCAGCGCGCCACTGAACTTCAACGCCGTCGAGGGTTGCTTGTCACCCATCTTCGTCCAGATTCCGGCGAAGACCGCGGCGAAGACGATGATGAAGACCGGGTTGATCGACTGCGTCCAGCTCGGAGGCATGGTCCAACCGAAGAGGTTGCGGTCAAGCCGTTCCTCGGAATAGACGGCAATGAAGGTGAACTGCTGCTGGAACAGGGCCCAGAAGGCCGCCGAGGCGATGTAGAGCGGGATGAACGCGGTCACCCGGCGCCGTTCGATCTCATTGACGTTCTTCGAGGACAGGATCACCACGAAGTAGATGATGCTCGCTGCCACGACGATGATGGCGATCATGGTGGCCAGGTTGTCCGCATGCACCAGGCCGGTGGTCAGCAGGACGATGATGACCGCCAGTCCGATGACGGCGCCGATCCCGTAGCGCAGGCGCTGCTTGGGCGGCAGCGGGTCGGTCACATGGTGGGTTTCCTCGGGCAGGTTCTTGCGGCCGAAGGCGTAGATGGCCAGGCCCAGTGCCATGCCGATGGCGGCGAGACCGAAGCCGTAGTGGAAGCCCAGGCGGGTCTGCAGCAACCCGGTGAGCAGTGGCCCGACCAGGGCGCCGATGTTCACACCCATGTAGAAGATCGAGAAGCCGGCATCGCGGCGGGGGTCCTTCTCCGTGTACAGCGAACCGACCAGCGAACTGGCGGTGGCCTTCAACCCACCCGAACCCAGGGCCACCAGCAGCAGGCCGATGGTCAACCCGACGACGCCGGGCAGGGCCGCCAGGGCGATGTGCCCGAGCATGATCATGATGCCGGTGTAGAACAGCACCTTCTCGGAGCCCAGGAGTCGGTCGGCGATCCAGGCCCCGAAGATGGTGCTGAGGTAGACGGTGCCGCCGTAGGCGCCGACCAGGCTCAGGGACAGCCCCTGATCCAGTCCCAAGCCGCCCTTGGAGACCTCGAAATACATGTAGTAGGCCAGGATGCCTTGCATCCCGTAGAACGAGAAGCGTTCCCACATTTCGACGCTGAAGAGGTTGAACAGCATCCGTGGGTGGCCGAAGAAGGTCTTTTCGGCCGTTTCCTGCGGAGATTGAGTGGTCATTTTCAATATTTTGCGCCTGTGTGGGCTGAAACGCCTAGTTATGTGAACCAGGTCACGGTTTGATCACGTGGTCATGATCCGGGCCCCGAGGGCCAGCAGGTCGGCCTCCGACCCGTGCGCGCCGATCAGCTGGACGCCCATCGAGAGTCCCGAGGCCGTCCGGGAGGTGGGGACCGTCAGGGCCGGGACCCCGGCGACGTTCACGATCGACGTGTAGGGGGTGTAGCGGCACTGCAGCTCGTAATCGAGGTCGGCGTCGTGGGTGGTGAACCATCCGATCGGCCGCGGGGTCAGGGCCATGGCCGGGGTCAGGACGGCGTCGTAGTGCCCCCATTGGGCCCGGCAGTCCTCGGCGATCCGGACCAGGATGGCCGCTGCGGCGTATTTATCCGCATCACTGCGTCCGATCGCCCGGGCGCGGAAGGTGCGGGTGAGTTCGGTCAGTACCGGGGCCGCGGCCTCGGGGAGGTCTGATTCGGCCAGTCCGGCGGTCCAGATGGCTTGGAAGGCCTCGGGGAAGCGGTTGTCGTAGCGGATGTCCGCCTCCTCGACCCGGTGCCCGGCGGCCTCGAGCTTCGAGATCCCCGCCTGGAAGGCCGTCTCGGCTTCGGGATCCAGTGCGACCTCGTAGCGGCGGTCGAAGGGCGAGGAGCGGCTCACCCCGATCCGCAGGGCCCGCCCGTGGGCCGGTTCGGCGCGCCGGGCGGCCTCGCGGTAGCCGGTGGACCCGGTCAGCGAATCCATGAGTAGTCCGGCGTCCTCGGCGCTGCGGGCCAGCGGGCCGGACACCACGAACCGTGGTGCCCCGAACCGGTCGACCCGGCCGTTGGCCAGATCGGAGGCGATGGTGCCCAGCCCCGGTTTCAGTCCGATGAGCCCGCAGGCCGATGCCGGGATGCGGACCGAACCCCCGCCGTCGTTCCCCGGGGCGAATGGCAGCAGCCGCGCGGCGACGGCGGCGGCACTGCCCCCCGAGGACCCGCCGGCGGAGCGGGTCGGATCCAGCGGGTTGCGGGCCGGGGCGGCGATGAGGTTCTCCGAATAGCAATTCAAGCCGAATTCGGGGATTTGCGTCTTGCCCAGGGACAGTGCCCCGTCGGTGCGCAGCCGGGCGACCAGCGGACTGTCCTGGGTCGCGGGGGATGAGGGCACCGCCGCGCTGCCGAAGGTCGTGGGGGTGCCCTCCACGTCCCAGAGGTCCTTATAGGCCACCGGCATCCCGTGCAAAGGCGGGAGGGCCCGGCCTTCGCCGCGGGCCCGCACGCCCTCGGCATCGGCGGCATCGGCGGCGTCCAGCGCCTGCTCGGCGGTGATGGTGATGAAACTGCCCAGCCGGGGATTGGCCTCCTCGATCCGGGACAGGAAGTGTTCGGCCGCCTGCCGGGCCGAGAGTTCCCCGCTGGTGAGCAGACGGCCCAGTTCGACGGCGGTGAGATCGTGCAGTTCGGTGCCTGGAGCATCGGGGTGGGTCATCGGTTCGCCTTCCGGGAGTCGTATTCGTCGTCTCGGTCGCGCTGGAAGACCAGCACCACCGAGCGCAGGGCCAGGATGAAGCCCATGAACAGCAGGATGTAGCCGAAGAACGCGTGCATCCTGATGCTTTCGGTCAGGAAGGGCCCGGATTCGGTGGTGATCAGGACGATCGCCGCCAGGGTCGCGGCGCCGGCCAGCAGGGCCACGACCACCTGTTGGACCAGCCGGTTCAGGAACCCGCGGTCGGCCGGGTGGGCGAGCACGCGCACGTTCACCGACAAACGCCCCTCTTCGACGTCCTCGGTGATCTTATTGAGCCGCCGGGGCCACTCGCGCAGCGTCGGCAGCAAGGACATGGCCTGGATCTCGAGCTGATCGCGCAAGGATCCGGGACTGAAATGGGAGCCGATGATCTTCCGGCCGGCTTCCCGCGCGGCGGCGACCACGTTCAGACCGGGTTCGATCAGCATCAGGGTCCCCTCCAAGGCCCCCAACGCCCGCAGTGCCGCCGCGACCTGGGTGGGCACGGAGAAGCCGTTGCGGACGATCAGCGAGAACAACGCGGTGAACATCTCCGAGCCGCCCTGGCCGCCGAACCCGTGGCGGTACCGCACCAGCAGCTGGCCCAGTGCGCGTTCGAAACCGCGTTCGTCGAAATCCTCGGGCCGGTCCAGCAGCCCCAGCAGGGCATCGGTGGCCAACTGGTTGTCGTTCTTGTCGATGGCGAACAGCAGCAGGTTCAAGGACTGTTGGCTGGCCGGGTCCAACCGCCCCACTGCCCCGAAGTCCAGCAGGGCGAGTCCGCCGTCGCCGGTGATGAAGATGTTTCCCGGGTGCAGGTCGGCGTGGAAGACACCGTCGCCGGAGATCTGATGCAGGGTGGCGTTGAGCAGCTCCTCGGCCAGGGCCCGGCGCCGTCCGGGTTCCATCGTGGCCAAGGTCGCCTCGGCCGAGCCCACCGGGTGTCCGTCGAGCTCATCCATCACCAGCAGCCGGGGGCCGCTGAATTCGGTGTGCACCCGGGGGACGGTGATCCGGAAGCCCCGCAAGGAGGTCTCGATGGCCAACATGTTCTCCGCCTCGATGCGGTAGTTCAATTCCTCGCTCAACGATTCGGAGAAGCCCCGGGCCAGGGAGGCCACGCCCAAGCGGCGGGCCCACGGGGCCGAGCGGCCCAGCCAGTCGGCGATCTGCACCACGATGGCGCGGTCGCGTTCGACCTGCACGAGTGCGGAAGGGCGCTGGACCTTGATGACCACCGCGGTCCCGTCGTGCAGGGTCGCCCGGTGGACCTGCGCGACGGACGCGGAGGCCAGGGGTTCGTGCTCGATCGTGGCGAAAGCCTCCTCGGGTGAACGGCCCAGGCTCCGGGCCATCGCGGCTTCCACCACCGGCCAGGGCTCGGGGGTGGCTTGGGTCTGCAGATGGGACAGTTCTCGGATATAGGGCTCGGAGAGCAGGTCGCGCCGGGTGGAGAGCATTTGCCCGAGCTTGACGAACGTCACCCCGGCCTCATTCAACGCCTCGCGCAGCGAGCGTGCGGTCTGTTCCTGCCGGGCATCGGCGTGACGGCGGTTCAGGCCGCGGGCCTGGGCGAGCAAGCCATGCCGCACGGCGATCCGCATCACCTGGACATAGCGGGCGCTCTGCGACCTGCGGGTCCTCCACCCGGTGAACAAGCGGATGGGGGAGGGCAGGGTCCCGGTGGGAAAGGTGATTTCCAGGACCATCAGCAGGGCGACGCCCAGGGCGAAGATCCAGATCAGGGCCAGCGCGGCGAACATCAGGGCGACCACGGGAGAGACCTGCAACTGGGTGTCGTCGGGGACGTAGGCCGCCCGGAAAAGGTAGCGCACCACGAAACTGAGGCCCACGGACATGAGCAGGCCCACCGCAATGGAGCGGGGCCAGCCCACGGGGACCCCCAGGACCCTGCGGGAGACCCCCGCGACGATCCACGCCTGGAGGATCAGGAAGAGGGCACCGAGCAGGACCGTCACCGTCCATCCCACGCCGTCAAGTGCCGTCATTCCGGCATTCGGATCCATATCAGCCCTTCATGATTCGGGGTGGCGGTCCCTCCCCACTATAGGCTGGGGATCGACGCAGGAAACCGTTGAAAGGATTAACGATGAGCGAGTTCGAAACCGTGGAAGTCGCCGGCGTTCCGGCCGGGGCCAAGGTCCTGGACGTCCGTGAAGACTACGAATGGGCGGAGGGCCACGCGGCGGGGGCCGTGCACATCCCCATGGGTGAGATCCCGCAGCGCCTGGAGGAACTGGATCCGGACGAGGACACCTATGTCATCTGCCGCACCGGGGGGCGTTCGGCCCAGATTGCCGGGTGGCTCGTCGGGCAGGGGTATTCGGCCCTGAACATCGCCGGCGGCAGTGGTGCCTGGCTCGAGGCGGGTCTGCCGATGAAGAGCGAGAACGGCCAGGATCCCACCGTCCGATGAACTATACCTACCTGGGCCCTGCGGGGACCTTCACCGAGCAGGCGCTCCTGCAGGTCCCCGGGGTCCGGGACGGGCGGCGGGTCTCCTCCACGAGTGTGAACCTGGCCCTGCAACGCGTCAGGGACGGGGCCTCAGATGCTGCCATGGTGCCCATCGAGAACTCCGTCGAAGGAGGCGTCTCGGCGACCCTGGATGCCATCGCCGGCGGGGGCGCCCTGCAGATCGTGCGCGAGGTCCTGGTGCCCATCAGCTTCGATCTGGTCGCCCGGGAAGGCATCACCTCGCTGGATCAGATCCACACCGTGTCCACGCATGGGCACGCCATCGCCCAATGCCGTGGCTGGGTCCAGGAGCATCTGCCCGACGCCGAATTCGTGCCGGCCTCCTCCACGGCGGCCGGGGCGTTGGGGCTGCTTGATCCGGACTGCCGGTACGACGCGGCGATCTGCTCGCCGCTGGTGCTGGAACAGAACGACCTGAAATTGATGCACCGCGGCGTCGAGGACAACACCGGCGCCGTCACCCGGTTCGTGCTGGTCACCCGGCCCGGGCCGGTCCCGGAGCCCAGCGGCAACGACAAGACGACGGTGGTCATCCCGCTGCCCGAGGACCATCCGGGGGCCCTGATGGAGATCCTCGGCCAATTCGCCGCCCGCGGGGTCAACTTGAGCCGCATCGAATCCCGTCCCACGGGGGAGGGGCTGGGGTCCTACTTCTTCTCCATCGACGTCGAAGGCCACCTTTCCGAGGCCCGGGTGGCGGACGCCTTGGCGGGCCTGCACCGGATCAGCCCGCAGATCCGCTTCCTCGGCTCCTACGCCAACGCCAACGGTGTCAGCGGACCCGCACCGACCCCGGCCCGGCACAACACCGATGAGGCCTTCACGCAGGCGCATGCCTGGGTGGGGAAACTGCTGGCCCCCCCGCAATAGGTCCGATCCGCCGGGATCAGACGGTCGGGACCCTGACCTTCAAGGCCATCGGCAGGTTTGTCACGGTCACGGCGGTGATCATCCCGGTGGTGTCCCCGTCGAGCTGCGACCCGATTTCCTCCAGCGAGGCGATGTGGATCCGCCGGGCCTGGAAATATTCGATGACCGGGATCGCCCGGCGGTGCCGCAAGGCCGTCTTCGCCGCGATCCACGCCCAGCCCATGGCCGAACGCGGGCTCATGACCACCAGGTCCAGGACCCCGTCGTCGATCTTGGCATCCGGGACGAAGTCCAGTCCCGCCTGCAGCTTGCCGACGTTGGCGAAGATCAGCGAACGGATCTCCCGGTGGATGGGTTCCTCGTCGTCCAGGGTGATCGTCACCGGACGCCGTTTGCCCGGCAGATGGCGCATTCCGGCTTCGGCATAGGCCAGCGGGCCGACCATCGCCTTCAGGTCGGCCCGGGTGTCGGCCATCATCTCGGCGTCGGTCCCGACCCCGGCCATGACCAGGAAGACATGGGTGTCGATGGTGCCGTCCGCCCGTTCCAGCTCCATCCGGGCGGCGTCGATGCCGCGGGTCCGCCCCTGCAGGGCGGTGTGGACGCAGGAGCCGATGTCCTCGACATCGAAACCGAGGTTGCGGGCCAACAGGTTCCCGGTGCCCAACGGCAGGATCGCCAGGGAGGCCTCGGTTCCGGCCAGCACCTCGGCGACCGCCCGGACGGTCCCGTCGCCGCCGGCCACGATGACCACATCGCATCCGGCGTCCAGGGCCTGCCGGGCCATGCCGTACCCCGGGTCCTCCGCAGTGGTCTCCAGGACCAGGGGCTCGTCCATGCCGGTGGAAGCCCAGGCCAGCATGAGGGCCGACCGGACCGAATCGGCGTTGTTCTTGGTCGGGTTGATCACCAGGGCGCTGCGGGCGGTGAGGGCCAGGGCCTCGGAAACCACCGGGGTGGAGGCGATGCCCCGGACCTTGACCCGGAGCCGGCCCACGGCGACCAGGCTGGCCGCGGCGATGAGCAGGGCGACGATGACGAGGAGGAGGGAAAGATACTCGATGGGCATGATGCTCCATACGATAGCGGGGATTCGGTAACCTGTAGTGGTGATCGATGTTAAAGAGCTCGTAGAGAACCCCGTAGCCTTCCGTGCCTCCCAGCGATTCCGCGGGGCCGACGAATCAGTGGTGGACCGGATCATTGCGGCGGATTCGTCCCGCCGCACCGCGATCACCAGTTTCGAGAACCTACGCGCCGAGCAGAACGCGTTCGGGAAGAAGGTCGCTGCGGCGAAGGGCGAGGAGAAGACCGCGCTGCTGGCCGAGGTCAAGGAGCTGGCGGCTCGAGTCAAAGCAGAACAGGCGACCGCCGACGCCGCGGCCCAGGAGCTGCTGGCCCTGCAGCGGTCGGTACCCAACCTCATCCAGGAGGGTGCCCCGGCCGGCGGGGAGGATGATTTCAGTGTCATCAAGACCGTCGGGACCCCCCGCGATTTCGGCCCCGAGGGATTCGCCCCGCGCGACCACCTGGAGCTGGGTGAACTGCTGGGGGCCATCGACATGGAACGGGGGGCCAAGGTCTCCGGTTCGCGCTTCTACTTCCTCAAGGGCGTCGGGGCCCGGCTGGAGATCGCGCTGATGAACATGGCGCTGGACCAGGCCATCGCCCAGGGCTTCATCCCGATGATCACCCCCACGCTCGTCCGCCCCGAAACCATGCAAGGCACCGGCTTCGACGTCGAGCACGACGACGAGATCTACCGGCTCGAACGAGACGACCTGTACCTGACCGGCACCTCGGAGGTCGCGCTCGCCGGCTACCACGCCGACGAGATCCTGGACCTCTCCGCCGGGCCGTCCCGCTACGCCGGCTGGTCCACCTGCTATCGGCGTGAAGCCGGTTCCGCGGGCAAGGACACGCGCGGGATCATCCGGGTGCACCAGTTCAACAAGCTGGAGATGTTCATCTACTGCCCCATCGAGGAGGCGGCCGCCGAACACCAGCGGCTGCTGGCCTGGGAGGAGGAGATGCTGGCCAAGGTCGAACTTCCCTACCGGGTCATCGATACCGCGGCGGGCGATCTGGGCATGAGCGCGGCGCGTAAATTCGATTGCGAGGCCTGGGTCCCCACGCAGGAGGACTACCGTGAGCTGACCTCCACCTCGAACTGCACCACGTTCCAGGCCCGCCGCCTGAACATCCGTGAGCGCACCACCGATGCCGACGGAAAGCCGGGCAAGACCCGATCGGTGGCCACGCTGAACGGCACCCTGGCCACCACCCGGTGGATCGTGGCGATCCTGGAGCACCACCAGAACGCCGACGGTTCGGTCACCGTCCCGGCGGCACTTCGCCCCTACCTGGGCGGAATGGAAGTCCTGCCGGTCCTCTGACCCGCAGCGCAGCCGGCCACCGGTGCCCCCGCCCCGCGGCGGGGGCACCGGTGCGTCGAGCGCAGGTTCCCTGATCGTCACCGGATGTTCACCCGACACCGCGGATGGGGCCCTATCCAACCATCGCCGGTGATGATTGGCTAGAGTCATGACCATGATTACGAATACCGGCATCGAAGACCGGGTAATAACCACCCAACCGAAGATGGTGTGCCTGGACGTCGACGGCACCCTCGTGGACCACTACGGGCACATGTCCGACACCGTGAAGGAAGCCGCCCGCGACATCGTGGCGGCAGGACACGAGGTGATCGTCTCCACCGGACGCTCGCTGGGGGCCACCTTGCCCATCGTCCAGCTGCTGGGCATCACCTCCGGCTACGCCGTCTGCAGCAACGGCGGCCTCACCGTGCGGATCGACACCTCCGTGTCCCCGGGCTACGAAGTGATCGACCGCAGGACCTTCGACCCGGCGCCGGCCCTGCGGGCGCTGCGGAACGCCCTGCCGACCGCCAAGTACGCCCTCGAAAGCGACCAGGGGGACTTCCTGGCCACCGAACGCTTCCAGGACGCCAGCTTCGGGGTCCGGGCGAAGGCGGTGACGTTCGAACAGATGATGGAAGCCACCGCGGTGCGTCTGGTCGTCTTCTCCAGCGACGATTCCTCCGAGGACTTCGTCGAAGCCGTCCAGACGATCGGCCTGCAGGGGGTCGCCTACTCCGTGGGGTGGACGGCCTGGCTGGACATCGCCGCCGAAGGCATCACCAAGGCCAGCGCCATCGAGGCGCTACGGGGCGAACTCGGTTTCGAGGTCCAGCACACCGTGGCCGTCGGGGACGGGCGCAACGACATCGAGATGCTCGGGTGGGCCGGACGGGGAGTGGCCATGGGCCAGGCCCCCGACGAGGTCAAGGCGGCCGCCGACGAGGTCACCACGACCGTCGACGAGGACGGCCTGGCGAACGTGCTGCGTAGCCTCCTCTAGGCCCCTGCGGCGGGTCGGTCCGGTTCCCTGCCGGGATCATAGGGGTAGGTGGCCGCCGGCAGCCGGTCGGGCCCCGCCACGAGCGACAGCAGCCGGGCCACCGCCGGACGGCAGGCCCACTCCTCGTTCCAGTTCGACCGGACCACCGCCTTGGAGACCGCTTGGGCGGTGATCCCCAGTTCCGTGGCGATCGCCTTCTGCTGGCCGCGGACCCCGGGGATCATCAGATCCAGGACGGACCATTCGGCTTCGGTCCTGGTAGCGACGATCCGACCGACCAGCCGGGCCACCGCCTCCGCTTCGGAGGCCACCTCGGAGTCGGGGCCGGCGACGGCCAGGGGAATGCGCTCACCGGTCTTCTGGGCCCGGTTCACGGCTCGCCGGGCATAGACCAGGCCGAAGCCCTCGGCGTCGGCGATCAACTCGGGAAACGGTGCCTGCACCGGGCCCACGCCGATGCCCACATGCCACCGGTGTTGCCGCAAGGCGGTCAACGCCGCCTCGAGGGCGTGCTCCGGGGTGGTCAGGACGCCGATGGCCTCGTCGCCGAAGGAGCGTTGGAAGGGCACCAGCGTCGGGATCGGCGCGAGCGAGGCGATCAGCTCCTCGACCCGGTCTCCGACCTCGCGTGAATCGCGTTGATTGATGGTGAGGACGAACATGGCACCAGTCTGCCCGACGATCAACCGTTGACGGTTGATTCGGCGGTCGTGCCGTCGACCGGATCCACGCTGGTCCAGCGGAGGGGCTGCTAGTGGCCGGTGGTGGCGAACCGTTCGATGGAACGGGTGAGTTCGGCTTCGGCCGCGGCGCGGCCCTCCCAGCCCTCGGCCTTGACCCACTTGCCCGGTTCCAGGTCCTTATAGTGCAGGAAGAAGTGCTCGATCTCCCGGATCAGCCACTGGTCCACATCCTCGAGTTCGCGGATGTGGTCGTAGCGCTTATCCGCCGGGACGCAGATCAGCTTGGCGTCCCCGCCGCCGTCGTCGGTCATGTTGAAGACGCCGATGGGACGCGATTCCACCAGCACGCCGGGGACCAGGTCGATGCCCGGCATCCAGATCAGTGCGTCCAGCGGGTCGCCGTCTTCGCCGAGGGTGTCCTCGAAGTAGCCGTAGTGGGTCGGGTATTGCATGGGGGTGAACAGCACGCGATCCAACCGCAAACGGTGCGTTTCGTGGTCGATCTCGTACTTGACGCGGGATCCGGTGGGGATCTCGACGGTGACGTCATGGTTCATGGGGTCCTCGACTTTCATGCGGTGGGGCGGGCCGGACGCAGGAAACGGCCGCGCGCCGTCTAGGCTTAAAGCTGCTGCCTCCAGAGTATAGGGCGGCGAAGGGCAACCACTACTCGAGGAAGAAGCCGATGAAACGCTCCCTGCGGACGCTGACCTCCTTGCTGCTGGTCGTGGTCATGGGAGTCCTGGCCGGGGTGCTGGTGCTGAACCTGCTGCCCGCCTTCCCCGGTCTCGCCTCGGCGGTGGACCTGCCGTCGATCCCGAACTCGTCCACGGCGCCGACCGAACCGCCGGCCGAACCCTCCGCGGCGGTGCCCAGCGTGGCCCCGGCCACGGCAACCGCCCTGGCCCCCCTGGACGGGGACGCGGAACGCCCCGAGGCCGCGGTGCTTAAGAAATCGCTGGATGCCGCGTTCAAGAAGACCTCGGGAGGCAGCTTCACCGCGGAGGTCACCGATCTGTCCACCGGCAAGGTCCTCTACAGCCGCAAGGGAGACAAGACCAGCGCCCCGGCGTCGAACCTGAAGATCCTCACCGCCGTCACCGCCCTGAAACAGTTGGGCGGGGAAACGACCCTGCCCACGACGGCGGTCCTGGGCGCCGATGACACGGTGGTGCTCGTCGGGGGTGGGGACGTGCTGCTGGGGGCCGGCCGCTCCGAGCCCGACGCCACCGTCAGCCGTGCCGGATTGGCGACCCTGGCCCGGCAGACCGCGACGGCATTGTTCTCCTCCGGGAAGATCGCCCCCGGGAAGAAGACCGAACTGGACGTCGTGGTGGATGACACCCTGTTCACGGGGGCGGCGCTGAACCCGGTCTGGGACGAATCGTTGATGACCACCTCGAACATCTCCGCGGTCCAGCCGCTGGCCATGTACGGGGCCCGCCAGGACGGCGGGGCCAAGAGTGCGCGGGTGCCGGATCCGGCGATGACGGCCGCCACCACGTTCCGCACCGCACTGTCCAAGGCGGTGGCCGCCGAACAGAAGAAGGCCGATGCGCAGCAGAAGAAGGACCCCGCCAGCGCCTCCCCGGCGGCCGCCGGCCCCCCGAAGCTGAGCATCGGCAAGAAGGTCGTCCGCGGCGAAGCAGGAACCGGGGCCACCGAATTGGCGCAGGTCCGTTCGGCGTCGGTGCTGGAACAGCTGGCCTTCATGGGCAAGGAGTCGGATAACTACGTCGCCGAGACCATGGGCCGGCTCGCGGCCATCGCGGCCGGCCGGGCGGCCACCTTCGGCGGGGCCACCGACACATTGCGGGCCACCGCCGAATCCTTGGGCGTGGAGGTGGAGGGCCTGTCCCTTTCCGATGCCTCGGGCCTGTCGGACCGCAACCGGTTGAGCCCCCACCAGCTCACCGACATCATCCGTGCCGCCGCGAGGTCCACGGACCCGGATCTGCGCGACGTGTCCTACCTGTTGCCGATCTCCGGGGCCACCGGGACGTTGGAGGACCGGTTGACCTCGAAGGCGACCCGCGGGCAGATCCGCGCCAAGACCGGCACGCTGACCGGGATCGCCACCCTGGGCGGGACCGTCGTCACCGCCGACGGGCGGGTCCTGGTCTTCGCCTTCTTCGGCCACGGATTCGACGGCGGGCTGGGTCCGGCACGGGACGGGCTGGACCGGGCGGCCGGGGTGCTGGCCGGCTGCGGGTGCACCACCTGAGCACCTGCCCGCCCGGGACGCCGGCCGGCGGCCGTGGCTACGCCTGAAACGAAATGACGGACAGCGTGGGTCCGCCCGTGGTGAGATGGGACGCATGGGAACTTCCGCCACGAACACGCAGCTCATCAACTGGGACGCCGCCGGGACCACGGCCGAACGCCTGGCCCGCCCCGGCCCGAAGCTGGACTCCGGGCAGATCGACACGGTGGTGGAGGACCTGCGGGTGAAGGCCGACGCCTCCGTGGAACACGTCCACCGGATCACCGGGCTCGAGGCCGCCCGTGACCTGCGCGACTCCACCGTGCTGGTCGTGGATCGCGGGACCTGGGCGCGGGCCAATGTACAGAGCTTCGAAGGGCTGCTGGCCCCGGCCATGGAACGCCTGCTGGCCTCCCAGGAAGGCAGGATGTCACCGGCGGCCATCGCCGTCGGCGGTCGCACCGCAGGCGTCGAACTCGGCGGCATCCTGGCCTTCCTCGCCTCCAAGGTGCTGGGCCAATACGATCCGTTCGCCGGGCTGCTCGGCGGGGGACCCTCCGGCGGACGGTTGCTCATCGTGGCCCCGAACATCGTGGAGATCGAACGTGAACTCAAGGTCGACCCCGCGGATTTCCGGCTCTGGGTGTGCCTGCACGAACAGACGCACCGCGTCCAGTTCGCCGCCGCCCCCTGGTTGCGGGCCCACCTGCAGGAGACCATCGCCGAAATGACCGGCTCACTCATGGACTCACCCGGTGGTCTGGCCGAACGGCTCAAGGCCGCCGGACAGGACGCGATGTCCTCGCTGGGCCGCAAGGGCCAGGACGCGGGGACGACGGCGGGGGCCCCGGCGGGACCGCAGTCCTCGGCCGGGCTGCTCTCGGCGCTGCAGGATCCCGAGGGGCGGGCCCTGATGAGCCACCTCACCGCGGTCATGTCCCTGCTGGAGGGCCACGCCAATGTCGTGATGGACGCGGTGGATTCCTCGATCGTGCCCAGCGTGAAGACCATCCGTCAACGCTTCAACGCCCGCGGCGGCAACCGCGGGGCGATCGAGACGTGGATGCGCAGGTTCCTGGGCCTGGAGGCCAAGATGCGCCAGTACCGGGACGGGCAGCGCTTCGTGGGGGCCGTGGTCGACCAGGTCGGGATGGAGGGGTTCAACCTCGTCTGGGAGCACGCCGGGAACCTGCCCACCGAACACGAGATCCACCATCCCCGGGAGTGGATCGAGCGCGTGGTCCCCAGCACGGCAGGGTAGCCGTGGGAGGCCATCTTCCCCCGGCCCTGGCCAGGGCCCGCCGGGCGATCCTGGACAGCGTGGGATCCCCCGACCCCCAGCGACCTCCGGCGTTCGTGCTCATCGGCTGCAGCGGCGGAGCCGACTCCCTGGCCCTGGCGGCGGCCGCCGCCTTCCTGGTCGGCAAACAGCAGCTGCGTGCGGGGGCGGTCATCGTGGACCACGGGCTCCAATCCGGAAGCGCCGACGTCGCCGAGACGGCGGCAACCCAGCTGCGGGGGCTGGGACTCGAACCGGTCCTGGTGCGCAGGGTCGCCCCCGAGGGGTCCTCCGAAGCCGACGCCCGCCGGGCCAGGTATGCGGCCTTCGACCAGGCGCTCGCCGACACCGGGGCTTCCGCGCTGTTGCTGGGCCATACCCTCGACGACCAGGCGGAACAGGTGCTGCTGGGCCTGGCCCGGGGATCGGGCCCCCGGTCACTGGCCGGGATGCCCGCCTCCCGCGGCCCGTACCTGCGCCCGCTGCTTCGGTTGCGCCGCACCGATACCGAAGCCATCTGCGCCCATGAAGGCCTCGAGTACTGGGTGGACCCCAGCAATGCCGACACCTCGCTGCTGCGCAACCGCGTCCGGCACGAACTGCTGCCCCTGCTCGAGGACTCGTTGGGTCCCGGACTATCCGAGGCGTTGGCCCGCACCGCGATCCTGGCCCGCCGCGACGCCGACCACCTCGACGCCGAAGCCGCCGAGGCCCTCGCCCGGCTCCGGCTGCCCTGCCGCGACCCGGCCAGCGTGCTGCTGGACCTGACGCTGTTGCGGGGGCTCGGCCAGGCGTTGCTGGGCCGGGTGTTGCGCAGCGCCGTCGTGCACTGTGGTGCCCCGGCGCCCGGATTCGAACGGGTGGCGGCCTTGGAGCAACTGGTCGGCGACGGCCGATCCGCGGGCCCCGTCCAATTGGACGGGCATGCCCGGGCCAGACGCCACCGGCGCGGAACCCACCCGGAAACGGCCCGCGCCGTCATCGCGATCACCGGCCCCGGTTCTGCACCGACGCCCGGGCTGTGGCAATCTTGAACCCTAAGGCGCACTCCCTTTAAGCCGTTGCGCAGGCACAACCGATCACAGGAGCCATTCGTGGATTCGAACGACGTCACCGCCGACCTGGCACACGTTCTATACACCAAGGAAGAAATCCAGGAGAAGATCAACGAGCTGGCCGCCCGGATCGACGCCGATTACGCCGGTCGCGACATCCTGGTGGTCGGCGTGCTCAAGGGCGCGGTGATGGTCATGGCCGACCTCGTGCGGGCCCTGCACTCCCACGTGAACATGGACTGGATGGCCGTGTCCTCCTACGGTTCGGGAACCCAGTCCTCCGGCGTCGTCCGGATCCTCAAGGACCTGGATACCGACCTGTTGGGCAAGCATGTGCTCATCGTCGAGGACATCATCGATTCCGGCCTGACCCTGTCCTGGCTCAAGGCGAACCTCAACTCCCGCGGCCCGGCCTCGGTGGAGATCTGCACGCTGCTGCGCAAGCCCGAGGGCGCCAAGGTCGAGATCGACGTGAAGTACGTCGGCATGGACATCCCCAACGAATTCGTGGTCGGCTACGGGCTGGACTTCGATGAGAAGTACCGCAACCTGGACTTCATCGGCACCCTGGCCCCGCACGTCTACCAGTAGGACGACGGCGGGATCCTTACGCCGTCAGGGGAACTCCCGGGCGCGCTCGGTCGTGGTTAGACACGAGGGTGATCTGATAGGGACACCGAATACTTTTCCGGACGACACGTCGTCCGCGACCAGGAGGGATGGGGGTCGGGCCCCCAACGCATGAACGTCAAGAAGATCTTCAACAGCTGGGCCGTCTGGGTCCTGATCGGTGTTGCGGCACTGCTCATCTTCCTGCCGAGCCTCACCGCGGGGAACACCGGCCGGGTGGATACCAGCGTCGGGCTGGAACTGCTCAAGAACGACAAGGCCTCCGAGGCGAAGATCTACGACGGGGACCAACGGGTCGACCTGTCGCTGAAGGACGACTTCACCCTCGACGGCGACGACCTGGGCAAGAAGGTCAGCTTCTTCTACTCCACCGCCCGCGCCACCGACGTGGTCCAGGCGATGGACGACGCCAAGCTCGACGGGTTCACCGACCAGCCGGTGGAAAGCAACTGGTTCGTGAGCATGCTCGGGTTCATCATCCCGTTCCTGCTCATCGCCCTGCTGTTCTGGTTCCTGCTCTCCCGGGCCCAGGGTGGCGGCAACAAGGTCATGAAGTTCGGCAAGTCCAAGGCCAAGCTGATCACCAAGGACATGCCCCAGGTGACCTTCGTGGACGTGGCCGGCGCCGAGGAAGCCGTCGAGGAACTCCACGAGATCAAGGAGTTCCTCGAGGAGCCCGCCAAGTTCCAGGCCGTCGGCGCCAAGATCCCCAAGGGCGTGCTGCTCTACGGCCCCCCGGGTACCGGCAAGACCCTGCTCGCCAAGGCGGTGGCCGGGGAAGCCGGCGTCCCGTTCTACTCGATCTCCGGTTCGGACTTCGTGGAGATGTTCGTCGGCGTCGGTGCCTCCCGCGTGCGTGACCTCTTCGAGCAGGCCAAGACGAACTCACCGGCCATCATCTTCGTCGACGAGATCGACGCCGTCGGACGCCACCGTGGTGCCGGGGTCGGTGGCGGCAACGACGAACGCGAACAGACGCTGAACCAGCTGCTGGTGGAGATGGACGGCTTCGACGCCAACACCAACGTCATCCTCATCGCCGCCACCAACCGCCCCGACGTCCTGGACCCGGCCCTGCTGCGTCCGGGCCGCTTCGACCGTCAGATCCCGGTGGAGGCCCCCGACCTGGTCGGTCGCGAACAGATCCTCAACGTCCACGCCCAGGGCAAGCCCATGGCGGACAACGTCGACCTGAAGGCGGTGGCCAAGAAGACGCCCGGATACACCGGTGCCGATCTGGCCAACGTGCTCAACGAGGCGGCCCTGCTGACCGCCCGCTCCAATGCCCAGCTGGTCGACGACCGCGCCCTGGACGAGGCGATCGACCGCGTCATGGCGGGACCGCAGAAGCGATCCCGGCTGATGAAGGAGCACGAACGCAAGATTACCGCCTACCACGAGGGCGGCCACGCCCTGGTCGCCGCGGTCATGCGCCAGACCGCCCCGGTGACGAAGGTGACCATCCTGCCGCGTGGCCGGGCCCTGGGCTACACGATGGTGGTGCCCGAGGACGATAAGTACTCGATCACCCGCAACGAACTGCTGGATCAGATGGCCTACGCCATGGGGGGCCGGGTCGCTGAGGAGATCATCTTCCACGACCCCTCCACCGGGGCCTCGAACGATATCGAGAAGGCCACCGGGACGGCCCGCAAGATGGTCACCGAATACGGCATGAGCGAACGCGTCGGCGCCGTGAAGCTCGGCTCCGCGGGCGGGGAACCGTTCATGGGACGTGACGCCGGACAGGACCGGGGGTACTCCGATGCGATGGCAGGGGTCATCGACGACGAGGTCCGCGCCCTGATCGACGCGGCCCACGACGAGGCCTATGCGGCGCTGACCGAGAACCGCCACGTCCTGGATCGTTTGGCCTTGGCTCTGCTGGAGAAGGAGACCCTGAACCAGAAGGAGCTCGCCGAGATCTTCTCCGATATCGTCAAGCAGCCCGAACGGGTGGTCTGGCTCTCCAAGTCCAGCCGTCCGGTCCACCCCGAGGGTCCCGTGCTCTCCCCGCTGGAACGCCGGCAGGCCGCCGAACGTCATGAAGGGTCATCCGCAACCGAGGACGAAGGCCACGCCGACGCCGTGGTGGATCCGGGGTCGGGCCCGTCGCTGCCCGGCGGGAACCCGGGTCCCGATACCGGGGCGGACGGTGGATTCGGCCCCGGAACCGGAGGCGGGGACACCCCCGGCCTGCCCGGTGCCGATGGACCCGGCAACCTCGACTGAGCCCACTCAGGCTAGGATCTAGATCGTGAGCACCCTAGAGGAAGAAGGCACCGTCGTGTCCGAAACCGCCAGTCCCGTGGACCAGGAACGCATTGCCGCCGCGGTGCGGGAGATCCTTTATGCCATTGGCGAGAATCCGGACCGGGATGGGTTGGTGGAGACCCCCCAACGGGTCGCCAAGGCCTATACCGAGTTCTTTGCCGGGCTGCACGGGGACCCGGCGGACTTGTTGTCGACCACCTTCGACATCGACCATGACGAGCTCGTGCTGGTCAAGGACATCCCGTTCTACTCCACCTGCGAACACCACCTGGTTCCCTTCCACGGCAGCGCCCATATCGGGTACATCCCGGGGCCCGACGGGAAGGTCACCGGGCTGAGCAAGCTGGCCCGGCTGGTTGAACTCTATGCACGGCGCCCCCAGGTCCAGGAGCGGCTGACCACCCAGATCGTGATGGCCCTGATGGACCATCTGCAGCCACGCGGTGCCATCGTCGTGATCGAATGCGAACATATGTGCATGTCCATGCGGGGCGTGCAGAAGCCCGGCGCCAAGACCGTCACCAGTGCCATGCGCGGGCAGTTGCGCGATCCGGCGACCCGCGCCGAGGCGATGAGCCTCATTCTCGGAAAGTAGGTCACCATGTCCCTCGGAGCAATCCCCGGAACCGGTCCCGCCACCTCCCCGCTACCGGTCATCCGTGCCGTGAAGTCGGCGAAGAACGTCGCGCAACTGCCCAAGGACCGCACGTTGGTCATGGGGATCCTCAACGTCACGCAGGATTCCTTCAGCGACGGCGGGAAATACCTCAAGACCGATGACGCGATCCAGCACGGGCTCCGCATGCTCTATGCCGGGGCGGACATCATCGACGTCGGCGGGGAATCCACCCGCCCCGGTGCCGACTACGTGGACCCCTCCGCCGAGCAGGGGCGCATCGTCCCGGTCATCGCCGCCCTGGTCAAGGCCGGTGCGATCGTCTCCGTGGACACCATGCACACCGCCACCGCCCGCGCGGCCCTGGACGCCGGGGCACAGATCATCAACGACGTCTCCGGGCTGACCCATGAGGCAGACATGCCGGCGCTGGTGGCCGAACGCAAGGTCCCCTACGTGCTGATGCACCGCCGCGGGGACCAGCAGACGATGGTCTCCGAAGCCAACTACGATGACGTCGTGGCCGAGGTCGTCAACGAGCTGAAGACCGTACGCTCCACGTTCACCGACGCCGGGGTCGCCCCCGAGCACATCGTCATCGACCCGGGACTGGGCTTCGCCAAGGATCCCGAGCACAACTGGGCGCTGCTGCAGGCCATCCCCGAGTTGAAGGCGCTGGGGCACAAGGTCCTGATCGGCACCTCGCGCAAGAGGTTCCTCGGGGCGCTGCTGGCCGAGGCCGGCAAACCGGCGCCCCCGGCCGAACGCGATGTCGCCACGGCCGCCACCAGTGCCCTGGCAGCGGTCGCGGGAGCCTGGTGTGTCAGGGTGCACGACGTCGAAGGGACCCTGGACGCGCTGAAGGTCGCCGCCGCGTGGACCAACCCCGCCTCCGCCGGGTCCTCCTCCGCGCCGGCGGGAGCCTGATCATGGGTGGAGGTTCCTCTCCCGCGCCGACGGACGTCCGGGACCGAATCTGCCTCAGTGGCATCACCGCCATCGGCCACCACGGGGTCTTCGAACACGAGAAGCGCAACGGACAGCCCTTCGTGGTGGATGTCGTGCTGTATACGGACATCCGCCCCGCCGAAGCCTCGGACGAGGTGTCCGACACCGCCCATTACGGCGAATTGGCCGAGCGGGTCAAGGACGAGATCACGGCGGGCCCCTACAACCTGATCGAGAAGCTCGCGGGACGGCTGGCCAGCATGGTGTTGGCCGAGTTCGACGTCGCCGCGGTGGACATCACCGTGCATAAACCCAAGGCACCCATCGAGGTCCCCTTCGGTGACGTGAGCATCCACATCCATCGGGAACGGGAATGAGCACCCCGGTCCGGGCGGTGCTGGCGTTGGGCAGCAACTTGGGCGAACGCTCCTCCACCCTCACCGATGCCGTCGCCGAACTCGTGGCCGACCCCGCGGTCCGGTTGTGCCGGGTGTCGCCCCTGGTCCAGACCCGGCCCGTCGGTGGCCCCGGGGGCCAGCCCGACTTCCTGAACCTGGTGGTGGAGGTCGAGACCACGCTTGCGCCGTTGGATCTGCTGGCCTGGTGCCAGTCGGTGGAACAGGACCACCACCGCACCCGCGAGGTCAGGTGGGGTCCCCGGACCCTGGATGTCGACGTGATCATCTACGCGGACGTGGTCTCCGACGACGAGATCCTCACGCTGCCCCACCCGCGGGCCGCCGAGCGTGCATTTGTCCTGCAGCCGTGGGCCTGGATGGATCCGGAGGCAACATTGGGCGGACGTCCGGTGGCGGAACTGGCCGCCGAGGCCGCCGATCTTCAGGGGCTTAGCCTCTACACCGCCGGCGAGGACGGCTGAATCCCGATGAACACCATCCGCCCGCTCTGGTTGCTGCTGATCTGCCTGGGATCGGCCCTGGCCGGTTGGACGGCGCAGCTGCTGCTGACCACCAACGGCTTCACCTCCCCGGTGCTCCAATGGCCGTCGCTGGTCACCATGGTCGCCGGCATGGCGATCACCTTTGCGTTTGGGCTGCGGGTCAGGCGCTATACCCAGGGCAAGCTCAAGCGCCGCCTCGACCCGTTGCAGGCCGCCCGGACCCTGGTGCTGGCCCAGGCCACCGCCTACGCCGGTTCGCTGATCGGCGGATGGCATATCGGGTTGCTGCTGGATGTGCTGCGCGGCGCCGGCTGGGGCAACCAGGTGGTGATCTCATCCCTGGTAATGATTATCGGTTCGCTCGTGATGGTTATCGTGGGGTGGGTCGTGGAGCAGTTCTGCAAGCTGCCTCCCGAGGACCCATCGGCCCCCGGGGCGGGGAGCCGGAAACGGGAGGAAGACGAAGGGTATGCCGCAGGAACCAATTGATCCCCAGGGCCTGGTGTTCCAGCGGGTCTCGCCTGCCTATGCGAAGGTGCGTTTGGTCGGCTGGGCGATCTCGGCGTTGGTGACCTGGGCCGTGCTGGCCGTGCCATTGGTCCTGATGCTGACCGGCGTCTGGTCCGGTTACCCGGCCTGGCTGGCCTGGGGGCTGCTCGGGGTGGTCGTCGTCTTCGACGTGGTCCGCATGGCCATCATCCCCCGGCAGGTTCGGGCCATCGGCTACGCCGAACGAGACGACGACCTGCTCATCCGTTCGGGCTTGATGTTCCAACAGGTCCTGGTCGTCCCCTACGGTCGGATGCAGTACGTCGACGTCGCGGTCGGGCCCATCGACCGGGCCCTGGGCCTGTGCAAGGTCCAACTCCATACCGCCTCGACCACCGCCAAGGCGGAGATCCCCGGGCTGCCCTCCTCCGAGGGGACCCGCCTGCGTGAGCGTCTCTCGGCCCGCGGCGAGGCGAGGCTGGCCGGACTGTGACCGGCGATCAGGCGTCGATGACCGAGGCGGAGGAGTCGGCCCCCTGGCGTAGGGTCCACCCGGTTTCGCCGATGGTCAGGGGCTGGCTCGTCGTGGTGGCGTTCCTCTATTTCTTCGGCCAGAATTCGCTCAACAACATCTTCAGTGCCGGTGAACTGCCCCCCGAGGCGGATAAGGACTGGAGCTTCACCCCCAGCGTGCTGCTCGTCGTCGCCGGAGGCATCGGCATCCTGGTGTTGATCATGGCCGGTTTCTTCCTGTCCTGGTACTTCACCAAATACCAGGTCACCGCCAGGCACGTGCACGTGAACTCCGGCGTCGTCTTCCGCCAACAACGCCAGGCCCGGATCGACCGGGTCCAGGCCATCGACATCGTCCAGCCGCTGGTGGCCCGCATCTTCGGCCTCGCCGAACTGAAATTTGAGGTCGCCGACTCCGGATCCACGGCCATGCGGCTGGCCTATATCAAGCTGGACGCTGCGAAGGTCCTCCGCAATGACATCCTGGCCCGCGCCGCCGGACTGAAGCAGGAACGTGAGGCCGGCCCCGCCGGCGTCGTCCCCGCTCCCGGGGTCCCCGGGGCGGAGGGCCCGGCGGCGCGGTCCGCCGAACCCGCCTCCGCAGGACCCGCCCCGGCCCCGGGACCCGCCGGCGGAGAGCCCGTGTCCCCGGAGGCTCCCGAACGCACCGTGGCCGTGGTCCCGCCCCCGCGATTGATCGCCGCGACCCTGCTCTCCCCGTGGCTGGCGGCGGTGCTGCTGTTCGTCCTCAGCATGATTGTCGCCACCGTGGCCTCCGACGGCGAGATCAGCTTCTTCTTCGTCCTCCCGGGTCTCATCGGCGTCGTCCCCGTCCTGTGGGGCCAGTTCAACCAGGGCTACAACTTCCGCGCGGCCATGAGCGAAGACGGTTTGCGACTCAGCTACGGACTGCTGGAGACCAGCCACCAGACAGTACCTCCCGGCCGGGTGCAGGCGGTCATGGTCACCCAAGGGATCATCTGGCGGCGTTTCGGCTGGTACAAGGTCGTCGTCAACGTCGCCGGCTACGGCAATCAGGAAGGGGCGCTGCGTTCCACCCTGCTGCCCGTGGGCACACGGCAGGACGTGCTCAACGTGTTGTCCGTCGTGCTGCCCGAACCGGGGACCGAACGGCCCGCCGAACTGGTCGGGGCGGGGATCGGGGGCTCCGGAAGTGCGGAGGGGTTCATCACCTCCCCGCGCAGTGCCCGCTGGCTTTCGCCGTTCGCCTACCGCCGACAGGGATTCGCCGTGACCGATACGGCCTTGTTCTCGCGGGCCGGAGTGCTCACCCATTCGTTGGTGATCATCCCGCATGAACGCATCCAAGGCATCTTCCTCACCCAGGGGCCGTTGAACCGCCCGCTGGGACTGACGGGAATCGAATTCTGCACCACCGACGGACCGATCTCACCGAGGGTGAAGCAGATGTCGCTGCGGACCGGCCGTGAACTGTTCATGTCCCAGGCCTCCCGGGCGGCCCGGGCCCGCCGACTGAAGGACCGAGACCATTGGCTGGAAGAGGAAAATCATGAGTAAACCAGGACGTCTGGGCGTCGGCATCATCGGGGCCGGCAAGGTGGGGGCCGTCCTCGGGGCCGCCCTGCGATCAGCAGAACATGCCGTCGTGGGGGTCCACGCTGTCTCCGAAGCCTCGCGGGACCGCGCCGAGATCCTGTTGCCGGGGGTTCCCGTGTTGGAGATCCCCGAGATCGTCCGACGCTCGGAGCTGGTGTTGCTGGCCGTACCCGATGATGCGCTGCATCCTCTGGTGGAGGGCCTGGCCGAGGCCGGACACTGGCAGCCCGGCCAGCTGGTCGTCCACACCTCGGGACGCTACGGCACCGGGATCCTCGCTCCCGCCCAGGCGGCCGGGGCCATCCCGTTGGCCATCCATCCGGCCATGAGCTTCACCGGGATGTCCCTGGACTTGGTGCGCCTGAACGAATGCATGTTCGGGGTCACCGCCGCCTCGATGGTCCTGCCGATCGCCCAGGCCCTGGTCGTGGAGATGGGGGCCGAGTCCACGGTGATCGCCGAGGAGGACCGCGGGATCTACCATGCGGCGTTGGCCCACGCCTCCAACCACCTGGTCACCCTGGCGGGCCAGTCCTCCGAACTGCTGCGTCGCATCGGCGTGGAGGCCCCCGACCGGGTGCTGGGACCACTGATGCGCGGATCGTTGGAGAACGCGTTGGCCTCGGGGGAGGGCGCGCTGACCGGGCCCGTGGCCCGCGGCGATACCGGGACGATCACGGCGCACCGGGCCGCCCTGGCCACCGGGGAGGTGCCCTCCGACATCCGGGACGCCTATCTGGCGATGGGTCGGGCCACCGCCCAGCGGGCCCTGGAGAGGGGACTGCTCAACGAGACCCAGGCGGCCACCATCCTCGATGCCTTGTCCTGAGACGGCCGGGCCGTTGCGGGGATAGACTCGTCGCGTGAATACCACAGCACCGCCCCCCGGTGACGCAGGCGCCTTGGGCGCCACGCGTCCGCTTCTGGTTCGAACCGCCGCCGAACTGGCCGCCCTGGGCTCGAGGCTCCTGGCGCAGGCACCCGCCACGGACGGGCCCCGACGCCTGGGGCTGGTCCCCACGATGGGCGCCCTGCACGCGGGGCACGAACATCTGGTAAGTGCGGCCCGCGCGGAGAACGACGTCGTGGTCGTCTCGGTGTTCGTCAACCGCCTGCAATTCGATGATCCTGCCGATTTCGAACGCTATCCCCGCGACCTCGAGGCGGATCGCGCACTGCTGGCCTCGGCCGGGGCGGATATCGTCTTCGCCCCCGAGGAACCGGAGATCTATCCCGGAGGTGCGCCGCTGGTGCGTCTGTCCAGCGGGACGCTGGGGGAGAAGTTCGAAGGCGCCTCACGGCCCGGCCACTTCGATGGCATGCTCGCCGTCGTCGCCAAATTGCTGCATATCGCCCAGCCCTCCTCCCTGACCCCGGTCCCGGTGGAGTACAGCGCCTACTTCGGGCAGAAGGACGCCCAACAGCTGGCCATCGTGCGCCGCCTGGTCACCGATCTGTCCTACCCGGTGCGCATCCGAGCCGTCCCGATCGTGCGGTCCGCCGAAGGCCTGGCGCTGTCCAGCCGCAACCAGTTCCTCACCCCCGAACAGGCCGACGCGGCCCTGGTCCTGAGTCGGGCCCTGTTCCTGCTGGCCGATCGTGCCGCGGCCCACGAGGCGTTGATGATCGACGAGGCGGAGGACCTGATCGGCAGCCAGCCCCTGGTGGAGCTGGATTATCTCGAGGTGGTGGACCCCGACACGTTGGAACCCCTGGCCTTCAACTGCCGCGAAACCCCGTTCACCGGAGGCGCGCTGGTCCTGGTGGCCGCGCGGACCGGCCAGGTGCGGTTGATCGACAACATGCTGCTCGGCGACGCCGCGGACTGACCTCAGTGCGGGGGGAACCCGCTGCCCTGCAGGGTCCGGGCCAGCATGCCCCGGCCCTGCTCCTCGAAGGCCTGGTCACCGACCTGGTGCGCCCAGACGACCGTCCCCAATGACTGCATGAGTTCGTCGAGCAGGCGGCCCGCGTCCACGGTTCCGGCAGGAGGCACCGCCCCCTTCGGACGGTAGCCCTGCCGGAAGGCCTCCCGCAGCTGCGGACTCCCCAGGAAGTCACGATGTTCCATGCGGACCATATCGGTGTACCAGGGGCGCAGCCCGGCCCGCCCGAAGTCGATGATCGCGATCCGGCCGTCGGGACGACCGATCCAATTCCGGGGGTGGTAGTCGCCGTGGGTGGGGACCACCTCGACGGGTGAGGGGGTGAAGGCATCCAACCACCGCTGCACCCGGGACAGCTGCTCGGGCGGGGCCAGCCCCGGGGCCCGGTCCAGCCAGGTCAGGGTCTTGGAGAGCACGGAGTGTTCATAGTGCCCATCCAGGACCGGAACGGTCCCGCGATGCAGCCGACCCAGTAGTTCCCCTGCCTGTTTGAAGACCAGGGGGTCGTGCTCGTACCGGGAGCCGGTCGCCAGCTCCCCGTCGATGAACGTCTTCACCAGGAGTCCGGCCCCGGCGTCGTAGCCGAGCATTTCCGGTACGTCGGAGGCCAGCGGCTGCAGCCAGTTGCGGTGGGCCCGGGCTTCCCGGTCGAGATGGTGCGTGTCCTGGCAGGCCTTGAGCAGCAGCCGGCGTCCTGCGTCGATGAACTCCAGGACCGTGATGCCGTAGGGCCAACTATGGTCGACGATCCCGTGGGCCCGCGGGTACAGCTGGTCCAGACGGGCCCGCTGTCGAGGCGAAAGCCCGGCAAGGCCCCAGGAAGATGTCAACGGCCTCGACTCCAGCGGGCGGCGGCGGTACCGAGATGGGTGCGGAAGCCGGCCAGTTCGGCGACGATGTCGGCGGCACCCTCCTGACCGGCGGTTCGGGAGACCGACTGTCCGGCGTAGACGGGGGCGGTGGACACATCGGCGTGGGTGCGGGCCGCCTTGATGGTTTCGGTGATCGAGGGGTCCTTGGCCAGGGCATCGACCAGGCCTTCTCCGTCCTGGGCCCATTGCTCGGTGAAATCGTTGCGTAACGCCCGGCCCCCGAATTCGGTGGGCCAGGGGATGCGTTGGGCGATATCGAAGACCCGGGTGAAGATCGTGTCGTCCAACTCGGCCGCGGCAATCGCTTGTTTGACCCGGTCATGGCTGGAGGATTCGGTCGAGGCCGCGAAACGGGTCCCGATCCAGGCAGCCTGGGCTCCGGCGGCCAGGACCGCGGCAACACCCCGGGCGTCGGCGATGCCCCCGGCCGCGATCACCGGTTTGCTGGTTGCCGCCAGGGCCTGCTGCAGCAACGGCAACGTGGCCACGTCATTGCGTCCATGACCGCCACCCTCCCCGCCACGGCAGACGACGACGTCGATATCCGGCTCGAGGGCCCGCTGCAGATCGGCATCGTTTCCCACCTGCATCGCGCAGAGAGCCCCGGATTCCCGAATCAGCGCTGCGGCGGGGCCCGGGTCACCGAAACTGACGGAAACCAAGGAGGGCCCGTGGTCCAGGATCTCGTGCAGGGGGTCCAGGGAGCGTTCCAGGACCCAGGCCATCAACCCGGCACCCCAGGCGCGTCCGGGGGCGCGGGCCAATGTGGCTTGTTCGCTGATCCACTCCTTCGTGGCGGTGGAGGCGATCCCGATCAGGCCCAACCCCCCGGCGGTACTGACGGCGCCGGCCAAGGCTCCGCCGGCGGCACCGGCCATGGGGGCGTTGACCAGTGGGTGGTCAAGACCCAAACGCGCGGGCAGGTCGAAGGCGACCGTCGGGACATCGACTGGCTGATCCGGGGCATCATGAACATTGGGCATGGCCCCATTCTAGGGACGGGGCATGTGATGCAGGACTCAAATCCCGGAATCGCAGAAATCGACCTCCAGGGGGCCGAAGCCGCCTTGATTCCCGCGGAATCAAGGGGTTTTCGGCGACGAGGGCCTCCGATTTGGTGGGGCACCCGAATCCGTGTAAACTTTTCTGAGTCGCCGAGACGAGTACAGCGGAAACGCAGACGATCGGAAGGCGGCCACCTAACAAAATCAGTCCTGAATGGACCGGGGCGTTTTGCGCCCCGAACCCAGTCTGGATCGATTGCGTAGAGTACCGCAGAAACACCGGAAACGATGGATTTGCGGAGCGACACGCGGTAAGGTAAGTTAGAC